>JAKAKE010000144.1 GCA_021824625.1 Bacteroidota bacterium
CAGGTATGTTGCAAATAGTCTCATATCTCCAGGTTTTACTGATTAGGTTTACAAGAAAAATACCGAATCTATGTGATAATTTTAATCCCATTACCATTTCAATTCTTTGATTATAAGTTCTGCAGCACGTTTTGACGCACCTTTTTCACCGAGCATTTTTCTTATTCCGGAAAATTCATTCTGCATTTCATCATACCTGTTTCTGTCGCCGAGTAATGAAATAATTTCATTTGCAATAGTTTCAGGTTTTGCATCTGACTGTATAAATTCATTTACTACTTTTTTACTGGCGAGTATATTGACAAGGGATATATTATCGAGTTTAACTAAGTGTTTTCCAAGTGAATATGAAATTGAAGACGTTTTTAAAATCATAGTAAAGGGCATACAGCACAATGCCGCTTCAAGTGTGGATGTTCCGGTTTTTACAATTCCTGCATAAGATTTTTTCATCAGAGATTTTGAATCATCCCACAGTTGCCATTTATCAAAATCCCTTAAATATGGTTCGTACTCATTTTTATTTACAGTTGGAGATATTGATAACCCAAATTCCAATTCAGGTTTTTCTTGTTTTAATAAATGGGCTATTGAATTAAATAAAGGCATGTGCTTTACTATTTCCTGTTTTCTGCTTCCGGGAAGAAATGCAATGAGATTTTTATTTCTACTATTATTATTTGGAATTTCTGAAAATTCAGGATTATCGAGAAGTGGATGACCCACGAATTCAGTTCTGATATTGTATTTCGTGAAAAATTCAGTTTCAAAAGGGAAAACAGCTAAAAGCAAGTCAGTAACAACTGCAAGTTTCTTTGCCCTGCCTTTTCCCCAAGCCCAAAGTTGCGGAGCTATGTAATAAATAACGGGTATTCCGATTTGTTTTGCGTGTTCGGCAAGACGGATGTTGAATCCGGGATAGTCAATAGCAATTAATACCTCTACTTTTTCATCGTTCAATCTTCTTGCACAATTCTTTATCAGGTTTCTGAAAAAGAAATACTTCTTTGCGACTTCCCAGAATCCGACAACGGAGACTTGCTCTAAGCTCACAAGAGGATTCAATCCTTCATTGCACATGGCATTGCCGCCGATTCCAATAAACTCAATATCAGGTGCCAATGACTTCAGTTCAGCCATCAGCCTTGCACCATGAGCATCACTCGAAGGGTCGCCTGCCGATATGAATATTTTTTTCAAGATTTTATATTTTCAGTCGAATTTATTTTTAAATAGTACCAGTTTGATTAAAACAAAATGAGGAAAATAAGTGAGTTTTTACTTTGGGAAAAACAATTTAATAAATATCACTTCTCAATGCAATTTCATGAACTATTATGATTTGATTATTTTTATCAAAACTCAATATTATTCTGATATTTCCCTGTCTTAGTCTATAAAAACCTTCCCATTCTCCACTTAATTTCTTTATGTCAATATTTACAGATTCATTCTTAATAATCCATTGATTGAGGCTATTCAGTTTATCTTTACTTTGGTTTGATAATTTATTATCAAGCTTATTAAAGAATTTAAGAGCATTGCGGTTGAATTGAATTTCCCACATTAAATATCAACCTTTACATATTCTTGTTCCTTGTACTTATCAGGTGAATGAAACAATTGTTTTACTTCTTCCATATCCTCATCATCGGCAAGGGGAATGAGACTTAGTTTTAAATCGAGCATTTTTTCATCAAATACTTCTGAAACTGCTTTTTTTATTAAGTCATAGAATTGTTTTTCTTCTACTTCCACCATCATAAAAAGCTCACAATAAAGAAACAAATTTTATTTAATGTTATAACGTATTCTTATTATTTTCCTTTTAACATTTGAAATAATTAATTAATTCATAATATTGTTTTCAAAAACTCCACAAGATTCCTTACCGCTTTGCCTCTGTGGCTGAGAAGGTTTTTCTCTTCTGGACTCATCTCGGCAAATGTCTTGTCGAAGCTATCGGGTACAAATATTGAATCATAACCGAAACCGTTTGCACCTCTTTCTTCATCAATTATTTTTCCACTGCATATTCCTTCTATATACTCAGCTTTTCCTTCATCAATATAGCAGATGACAGTCCTGAACCGGGCTGTGCGTCTTTCTTCTGGAATTCCATTCAAAAGATTCAAAACTTTCTTTCTGTTCTCTGCATCGTTGCCATGCTCACCTGAATATCTCGCAGAATTCACTCCCGGTTCACCCTTCATTGCATCAATTTCTAATCCTGTATCATCAGAAATCGAAGGAATTTTTGTCAATGAATAAAACTCAGATGATTTCAGGAAAGCATTTTCTTCAAGTGTGCATCCTGTTTCCTCAATATCAATTGATTTATTCAAAACATCAGTAGGGGTAAATATTTCAAATCTACCGGGAAATTCTCTGTCGAGGATTTCTCTAATCTCCCTTACTTTATGCTGATTATTTGTTCCGATTAATAGTTTCATTTTTAATTTTTCTTTTGTCATTCTGAGAGTAACGAAGAATCTCATAAAGTTTGTCTGTATATTAAAAGGAGATTCTTCACTTCGTTCAAAATGACACCTATTTATTTCTAAAATATCCCTTCATCAATTCATTTACTGCATTCGTAGGAGTGATTTTTCCTTCTAATAATTTCTTATCAATTTCAATTCTCTTTTTCTCAACTTTTGAATTGTTGTAGAAGCGGTTTTTCAGGGATTCCTCTACCATAGCATATACCCAGTCGAGTGTCTGCTCCCTTCTACGCAAATCGAATACGCCTGATTTCTTTATTTTCTTTTCAAAATCATTTATCATATTCCAAAGCTGTTCGATTCCAAGCCCAGTTAATCCGGAACAAGTGAAAACCTGTGATTCCCAGCCTTCAGTAGCAGGTAAAAGGTAATGAACTGCCTGCTTGTATTGTTCTTTTGTTAGATTAGCCGATTTTATATTATCTCCGTCAGCTTTATTTATAGCGATTGCATCGGCAAGCTCGACAGCACCTTTTTTGATTCCCTGAAGCTCATCGCCACCACCGGGCAAAATGAGAAGAAGATAGAAGTCAACCATCGAACGGACTGTGATTTCGCTCTGCCCCACACCTATTGTTTCGACAATAATAATATCAAATCCAGCCGCCTCGCAGAGCATTATGGATTCACGTGTCTTGCGGGTTACACCGCCAAGTGTACCTCCTGATGGGGAGGGCCTTATGAAAGCATTCGGATTCCGTGAAAGATTTTCCATTCTCGTTTTATCGCCGAGTATAGAGCCGCGGGAACGGCTGCTGCTCGGGTCAATAGCAAGAACGGCGACTTTGTGTCCCTGACTGCAAAGATAAGTTCCAAATGATTCAATGAATGTGCTTTTGCCTACACCCGGAGCGCCTGTGATTCCTATTCTGATTGATTTTCCTGTGTTGTGGAGTATTTTGCCAAGCACTTCCTGTGCTTTTTCTATATGCTTAGGCGAATTACTTTCGATTAGTGTTATTGCTTGTGCGAGTACAGTTCTGTTATCTACAATCACACCATTAACAAAATCATCTGTTGTTATTTTTTTTGTTTTGTTTGTGTCCTTTGTTTTTTTCTTTAGTGTTGAATCACTTACACCATCAAGAACCTGAGTGGCAAAGCCCTTTCCTGAGCTTGCCCATTCGGGTTTACTTGATTTTATTTTCTGCTTTTTTGTCATAAACAAATTAATAATAAATTGCCCCCTTTTTCAAAGGGGGTTCGGGGGTTTTCCTTATACCCCAAATCTATAAATATGCCGCAACTACGTTGCTCTTTCTTGTTACTATGGTTTCTTTTCTATAAATATGCCGCAACTACGTTGCTCTTTCTTGTTACTATGGTTTCTTTTCTATAAATATATCGCAACTATGTTGCTTTTCAAAATTGAATTGCGTAGCAATGACATATTTATAACACAATCAATTCCTAGATATATAGAATCACATAGTGATGGTATATTTACGTTTATCTCACCTGCTAATCAACACCTTCGCTACTTCAACATAATTGTTTTGATGTGTTAAGAGAAAATATAATCCATTAGACAATCCGCTCACATCAATATTAATAATCGTATTATCACCATCAACAATCACATCTTCTTTTTCTAATAATTTCTTTCCGAATATATCGTATAGTTGATTATCCAATTTACCTACATTATAGGATTTTATTTTCAGTTTATTTTCATTATCAGAAATTATATAAGAATTGAAATTACCACTGGATGAATAGTATTCTTCTATGTATTCATTTGGTTGAAGTGTAAACAGCCAAGAATCATTATACAAAATTCCTTCTTTTCCATCAGCACCTCCAAATAAAAAAATTCTATTTTCACCGAAATTGACAATACCATGTGCATATCTACCATCAGGTTTTATTGTTGTCTGAATATTTTGCCATGACGAATCAACTAAATTAAATAGCCACATTTCATCATAATGGCCATAAGAATCATGATCTCCACCCCAAAAAACAACCTCATTCTTTCTAATATTTGCCATAGAAGAATTCACAATAATACCAGGGTTGGTTTTGGGTTCTATTTTAATCCATTTTTTTTTATAAAAATCAAAAAGCCAAGTTTCAACTAAATACCCGAATTGCCAACCACCATAAAATAAAACTTTTTAAGAATCAATTTGTGCCATTATCGCTTCTTCGCAAGAAGGTGGTCTTTCATTATTATTAATTTGAATATAAGTCCAATTATTTTCTTCTAAATTGTAGAAAAAAGTGTAGTTAACATAATCTCCAGCACCAATATCTCCACCAAATAATAATACTATATTATCTGAAATTTGCGATAATACAAAATCATAAATTGGGGGGGGGCATGCTAGGTTTCATATCAGTCCAAGTAAGTGTTCCCAAATCGAAAACCCAAGTATCATTAATTATTTCAGAATTATTGCTTTCAAAACTTTCACCACCAAATAAAAGAACTTTGTTTTTAGATATTCTAGCTATTTGATGGCCAATTCTCCTACTTGGATGAATGTCATTTTGAATTTCTGACCAGGAATTTAATTGGAAATCATAAATCCATGTTTCATCAAAAATCATTTTATCATTTTTACCACCAAAAAGAATTACTTTTTCTTCACCTATTTCTGCCATTCCGAAAGACCATCTTGGAGATGGTGAATTTGTTGGTTTTAGTTCTTCCCAAATACCTGTTTGTGCATTTGAATAAAAAATTATTGAAATAAAAAATAATAGTGACATTGATAATTTCTTTTTCATTATTCACTATTCGTTATTCACTTTATTAAACAGTTCTTCCATCACTTTCTCTGCCGCAGCAGGTATAACCGTTCCCGGACCGAAGATGGCACTTACTCCTGCATTGTAAAGATATTCGTAATCTTGAGGAGGTACAACGCCTCCCACAACAACCATAATGTCTTCCCTTCCAAGCTTTTTCAGTTCATCAATTAGTTGAGGTACAAGTGTCTTGTGTCCACCAGCAAGAGAGCTTGCACCGACAATATGCACATCATTCTCTGTTGCCTGCCTTGCTGTTTCATCGGGTGTCTGGAATAAGGGACCAATATCAACATCAAATCCGAGGTCTGCGAATGCAGTAGAAATTACCTTCGAGCCTCTGTCATGCCCATCCTGTCCCATCTTTGCAACGAGAATACGCGGGCGTCTTCCTTCTGCTTTTTCAAATTCATCAGTCATTTTTCGTACTTTTTGAATTTCTTCTTTTCCTGAAAATTCAGAACTATATACACCTGAGATTGACCGGATTATAACTTTGTGCCTTCCAAATACTTTCTCAAGAGCATGGGATATTTCGCCGAGGCTTGCTCTTGCTCTTGCGGCTTTGATTGACAAATCGAGAAGATTGCCTTCACCGGTTTTTGCCGAATGAGTCAGTGCATCGAGTGCTTCGTTCACTTTATTTTCATCTCTTGACGTTCTCAATTCCTTCAATCTTTTTATTTGTTGTTCCCTGACTAAAGTATTATCAACTTCGAGAATTTCAATCGGGTCTTCAGTTTCAAGCTGATATTTATTGACTCCAACAATAACTTCCTTGCCTGAATCAATTCTTGCCTGGCGTCTTGCAGATGCCTCTTCTATTCTCATTTTCGGCAGTCCTGTTTCGATTGCTTTTGTCATTCCACCGAGGGATTCAACCTCCTGGATATGCCCCCATGCCTTGTGCATAAGCTCGTGTGTCAGCCTTTCGACATAGTAAGAACCGGCCCAGGGGTCAATCACGCTGCATATTCCTGTTTCCTTCTGAATATATAACTGAGTGTTGCGTGCAATCCTTGCTGAAAAATCAGTTGGCAAGGCAATTGCCTCATCCAAAGAATTTGTATGCAGTGATTGAGTATGTCCCATCACTGCCGCCATAGCTTCGATGCAAGTTCTTATTACATTATTAAAAGGGTCTTGTTCAGTAAGGCTCCATCCGGAAGTCTGGCAGTGAGCCCTGAGAGCCATTGAACGTGTATCTTTGGGATTGAACTGTTTGATTAATTTTGCCCAAAGCATTCTTGCGGCTCTAAGCTTTGCAATTTCCATAAAATAGTTTTTTCCTATTCCCCAAAAGAAAGAAATACGAGGTGCAAAATTATCTATATTAAGACCAGCTTTCAATCCGGTTCTGACATATTCCAAACCGTCAGCAAGTGTGTAGCCCATTTCTAAGTCGGCTGTAGCACCTGCTTCCTGCATGTGGTAACCCGAAACAGAAATACAGTTGAACTTCGGCATATTCTTAGAAGTATAGGCAAAGATATCTGTGATTATTCTCATCGAAGGTTCTGGAGGATAAATATATGTGTTCCTCACCATATACTCTTTCAGTATGTCATTCTGAATTGTTCCTGAAAGCTGTTTCTGATTGACTCCCTGCTCCTCCGCAGAAACAATATAAAAAGCCATAATGGGCAGAACTGCACCATTCATTGTCATCGAAACCGACATTTCGTCAAGTGGGATTTCTTTGAAAAGGATGTTCATATCGAGAATGGAATCAATAGCAACACCTGCTTTTCCGACATCGCCGACTACACGCGGATGGTCTGAATCATATCCCCTGTGCGTAGCAAGGTCAAACGCCACAGATAATCCCTTTTGTCCTGCGGCAATATTCCTGCGATAAAAAGCATTACTTTCCTCTGCAGTGGAAAATCCTGCATACTGCCTGATTGTCCATGGGTTTGTAATGTACATTGTCGGATAAGGTCCCCTGAGAAAAGGCGGGACACCTGCACCAAATTCAAGATGTTCCAACCCTTCAAGGTCATCTGCTGTATATAAAGGTTTAATAAGAATGTTTTCAAGAGACTTATGAGAAAGCTCCTCAATTGATTTACCTGTTTTCTTTTCAAGTTCTTTTTTCCATTTTTTCAAATCAGGAACATTTAAACCTTCCTCAAACGGGATTTTTGTAAAATCAGGGAATTTATTTTTATTTTTTTCAGTCAATTCTCAACCGAACAATTTTATTAAACATAGATTACAAAAATAGTTAAATAACAATCAAGATTTTATTACTGTAAGAAAAATTTATATGCAGGGATTATTTTTATTAAAATTTTATCAATTTGTAATTCTTTCTCCTCATCTAATGTTACAATAGTACCTTCCTTCATTTTAAAAAATTTGCAGGCATCTAACAGTCCCTTGATTTCTCTCTGGAATGTTTTATCATCGCCGATATCATAACAAACCTGTATTATTTCCGAAACTTTATCTTTTGAAAAAACAACAAAATCACATTCAGATTGATTTTTATAAAAATACATATTATTCTCATATTTTCTTCTCAAATATAGGAAAACTGAATTTTCGAGCAATTTCCCATAATCATTGAAAAAGCTGAATGACAAAGTATTTACAAGGCCATTATCAATTATATAAACTTTTTTTTCTGTATTATTTTGTTTTATAATTGACCTGCTGAATTTCGACAATTTGAATGAAAAGAATACCGATTCCGACCAATCGAAAATATCATATATAAGATTTTTTGGAACTTTATATCCTGATGATTTGATTTCATTGTAGATTTTATTAATTGAACAAAGACTTGAAAGGTTTGATACTAATCTTTTGAGAAAATATTTAAGTACCTGCGTGTTAGATATATTATACCGCTCGATTAAATCTTTATAAAGAAGCACATAATAGTATTCTTGCAGTGTTTTCTCTCTTATATCATCATCCATTTCGATAGTTTCGGGATATCCCCCTTTAATTAAATAGTCCTTGAATTTATTTTTTAGAATAGCTTTATTTTTTACCCCATTCACTGAAGAAGTAATATCTAAAAAGTTCAGATATTCTTTATATGATAAAGGAAAAACTTCTGTTTTAATTGTTCTACCTCTCAAAGCAGTAGCTATGTCACTGCTCAAAAAGCTGGAATTAGAACCAGTAACAAATACATTTTTTGATACACTATCATATATCCTTCTTATGAATTTTTCCCAATCGGGCATATTTTGAATTTCATCGAAAAAGAAATAACAACCGGATAAATCAATTTCCGGGTATAGTTCTGTATATGATTGCAAAATTAGTTCAGTTTCTCCTCTTTCGAAGTTTAATCTTTCATCTTCTAAGTTAAAATAAAGTATTTTTTCTTTGCTTACTTTCGTTTTATAAAGTTCCTGAATTTTATCAAGCATTGAATATGTTTTACCGCTCCTGCGTGGGCCGATAAGTGTAATTATCTTATTGGTATTTATAGGGATATTAATTGAACGTGATTTCACTCCAGTTAATGATGAAGTGTGAAAATCCACGATAATATCTTTTATGAAATCCTTTTTATTCATAATACAAATATACAAAAGTTTCTCTTTAAAGAAGAAACTTATTGTAAAAAGTTTCTCTTATTTTGAGAAGCTTTATTGCATATTATTAGTATTTATCGGTATTTTATTGAAATATTTTGGTTAAAATATAAAATAGCAGTATTTTTGTAGCTCTATTATTTTGAAGGAATAAAAATGAACCAGATGATGTTAATAGAATCAATGGCTAAAGAGCGTGCCATTGATGTAAGAAAGCAAAAAGACGGAGATAATTACGTCGAAGTGCCTGACTTTAGGCCTGGTGACACAGTTAATGTCGCTGTAAGAGTAGTCGAAGGTGAAAAGGAAAGAATCCAGAATTTCAAAGGGATTGTTATCGGCAGGCATGGGAGCGGCATCAGTGCAACATTCCGGGTAAGAAAAGTATCAAACGGAGTAGGTGTCGAAAGGGTATTTCCACTCTTTTCACCAATGCTCCAGGGAATCGAACTTGTACGTAAGGGTGCTGTCCGCAGGGCAAAACTTTATTATCTTCGTGGAATGTCGGAACGTAAAATCAGACAGAAACTTAGCTAATAAATATTTAAAATTTAAAAACGGCGGCAGTAATCTGTTAGCCGTTTTTTTTATCTAAAACCGAAGGGGTAATGTGAAAATTTCGGGATTTACATTTGTTAGAAATGCACTTTTGTTCGGTTACCCGATTTATGAATCTTTACATTCACTTATTCCTTTATGTGATGAAATCATCATAGCCGCCGGCAAATCGGATGACCATACAATTACCTATCTTAAAAGTTTTCAGAACATTAAAATTAAAATTTTGGAAACCGAATGGGATAATTCTCTTCGGGATGGCGGATTAATTTATTCACAGCAAACCAATATTGCACTTAATGAATGTAAAGGAGATTGGTGTATATATCTTCAGGCTGATGAAGTTTTACACGAAGAGGATTATGATATAATTATTAATGAAATAAAATCTGCTGATTCAAAGCCGAACATTGATGGCATTCTTTTTCGATATTTACATTTCTATGGTTCTTATGATTATATAGGTACCGGAAGGCAGTGGTACAGAAGAGAAATCAGGGCTTTTAAAAACACGGGAAATGTTATTTCATGGGGTGATGCACAGGGATTCAGAATTAAAGAAAATAGTAAAATCAGAAAACTGAGAGCTATGCAAACAAACGCAAGAATTTTTCATTATGGATGGGTGAGGCCACCTCAAACACAAAATTTGAAAATTAATCTAACACAGAAATATTATAATAATAATGTCAAATTTGAATCAGAATCGTTGGATACCGGGCAAAACTTTGATTACGATTCAGCTCATGAACTCGAAAAATATCAGGGTACTCATCCCAAAATAATGTTGAACCGTATTGAAATGGATAATGAATGGACAAAATATTTCAATCCTACAAGATTGAAAAAGAAACCTTTAATTATGAAAATAACCGATAATATAGAAAAGTCATCCGGTTGGAGAATCGGCGAATTCAAAGATTTTATAGAGGTAAAATAAAATCATTTCATAACTTATTAGCCTCTAAATATTCGGGTTAAAATAATTATTTATCTTTTTGAGTTACAGCTTTTCTTTGAACTTCATATAAGGGCCGTCAAATACAGCAGAATCAAAAGAATTGTTATTATATTTTTTTCTTAGATATTCTAAAGATAAATAATAGTTTTCATCAAAGTTGCCGGGGCTATAATGAGTTGCCTTAAAATTAATAATTTTTGTTTTAATATCATGATTGATTTTAGCATAAGAGGATAAATCCTCAGAATACAAATGCCAGTCTAAATTTTCATCAAATTTATAATTTATATTTTTTATTAAACTCGAATGTATAATAAAACAACAACAATCGAGAGTATCAACTAATTCTAAATATTTCGCTTTGTATCCTGCTAATTTATGCTTACCATTTTCTTCTACATAAATTTGACCTTTCAATCTCATCTTTTTTGTAAATCCGATTCTGCATTTTTTAATTTTAATGCCGTACATTCTTAAAAAAAATACGAATTGATTAATAGTTTGTGCACCGATAGGCCCATAGATACAATTTTTATCTAAGTTTCCAAGTTTTGGTTCTATACTTTCATGTATCTCAAAATCCTGATGACAAAAAACAATCCAGGTATCATCTTTCATCTTATTATTTATATAATCATTAAACCGCTTTGTGACAGGTATATTGTCAGTCGTGTTATCATACATAATCAAATTATGTTGATTGACATTTTTATTATTCACGAAACATTTCTCATATAAATCGGGATCATTAACTACTGTTACTAAATCAATATTTATCATACATTTTATTCGAAATTAATTTTTTGTTTAAACCTCAGACTGTCTTTCATCGGCGCTCCCATAAGAACAAAAATTCCAATTTTAAAGTAGTCGAAACTCTTATAGAATTTTCTTATATTTTTAAGTAAGTAATAGAGTTTCAATATTAAAACTTTTGGAAATTTATAAAATTTCCTGTAAAAATAAAACAGAGAAATATGGAATTCTTTTAGTACATCAATGTTGTAATTTGTACTGCCTCCGTTAACATGTATAAATTTTGCAGAAGGAACAAGATATGTAACATACCCTTCTAATGACATTCTTTTGCAAATATCCTCCTCTTCAGAATAAAGAAAGTAATTTGTATCGAATCCGCCTATTTCAGCAAAATACTTGGCTCTTATAAACATGGCACTTCCGGTAATTACCGGAACAGCGATAGGGCTTTGATACCCGACATGTCTCGATGGATACTTTTGGGGATGAAAAAATCTTACTGCTAAATGGCCAAGCAGCCTAACCGTAATATCTGGAAAGTAAGTAAAGGATGGTCGAAATTCTAAATCAGGTGAAAACATCTGTGCAGTACATAAAGCTGCATTTGGTGTTTTTTCCATGAAATCGGTAAGAATTTTTATTACATCATTTAAGAGAATGCAATCATTATTCAGAAATAAATAATAACCTGTATTTTTATCGGCAAATTGAAAGCCATACATATTGCCGCCTGAAAATCCTAAATTAATCCGGCTTCTTATTATTTTTAAATTTTTTATGTTACTCAAGATACTAAGCTTTTCAAATTCATCTTTGATAGAATTATTATCAACAATTATGATTTCATATTTCAAATTAATAGTTGTTTTGATTATTGAGTTGACACATTCAATTGTATAATTACTTGAGTTATAATTTAAGATAATAATAGTAACATCTATTGAATTATTTATATTCATTTCTAATTATAAAAAATAATTTTACAAAATAACTGAATTGTTTTTTTTGTACTTTCCAAATACTAATTGGTAATAAAGTAAAACACAAATAAATATTGCAGGAATTGCTTTCAGTACAAAAGGTTTAATTAAATGTTCTCTAATATATGGCGGGAATAAATCAGTAGGAGATAAAGATGTTAATATAAAGGCTAAAATTATGAGAAGAAAGTTAAGAGGTTTTTTCTCCTGGGTGAAATACCAAATACCAATTCCGCACATAGCTATAACAAATGTAGGTGACTCTGCTTTATGATTAAATATTATAACCCAAATCAAAATCAATGCAAAGTATAATAATCGAAAAGTAATCTCATTCCATTTTTTATATTTAATGAGAGGAACTATAAGAAGGATGCTTCCAACCAAAATAATAATATTATTTCCCGGATTAAGTCCGAACCATGTTCTCAGCCAGCCCATTACCGATAATCCAATTGATTCGGAGTAATCTGTTGTGAGTAGCTTGAACCAGCTTTTATAAATGAAAATAAGTTGGTCTATGTTTACAAATATTAGAGGTATAAACAAAAAAACTATTATCCACATTAAAGACCACAAAATAAATTTCAATTTATCAGGGTAGAAAATAACAATAGCAAACGCTACTACTCCGAATATTTTAATTAACACACTTAATACAAGAAAAAAAGAAGCCCATAAAGGATTTTTCTTTTCTAAGAATACAAAACCGAACAACATCAAAGCAAGTGTTAATCCATTGCTTTGGGCATTTTGAATCGAAGTCATCAATTCAATTAAAATAAACCAAAGTAAAAATGCCTTCAATTCAATTTTTATTCCGGGTAATAATTTGATAGCAAAAAATAACGGAATAAAATTTGTCAGGTTCCATAATATCAATCCCAGAATTTCCGGAAGATAAGCATAGAAACCCATAAATACTGCAAATGCAGGACTGTATTTGAATAAATCCCAATGATTTTGCGGGTAATATAAATATAAATCCTTGTTTTCGATTAAGTGAAAAAATGAGTATTTGAAAGTCAGAAAGTTGTTATAATGAGTTGTTAATACACCACTCATTACTTTCGGACCCTCGAAATATTTTATAACACTTGCTGTAATAATCAATACAGAAAATAAAATAAGAATAAACCAAAGATTACCGGTAAATCTGAATAAAGGTTTTATTTTTGTATAAATATTTGAAGCCATTTATTTTATTAAGATAAAGTTTAATTATTTATAAAATCCAAAATTATGAATTTGTAAATAAAATTATTATTATTTTTTGGTATATCATAGAAATGAGTAATTCTAATATTTATGAGCATATTTGTAAAGCAGCAAGATTATTTCTTTTACGATTTTTTTTAATAATTAATTAAAAATGAAACTCCTTTTTATTCAACTTGGCAGAATCGGTGATATGGTGCTTCTGACTTCAGCTTTTAAGGCTCTGAAGGAGAAGTACCCCGATTCTATTATTGATGTATTAGCCGGAAGAAAAAATTATCAGATATTAAAGGATAATCCAAAAGTCAATAATATTATTATATTCAATAAATCACCATTTAAATTAATACAAACAATTTCAAAAATCAGTAAATTAAAATACGATTTTTACATTGACCCGAAAGACCACCACTCAACTGAAGGCAGATTTATTGCAGGATTTGTCAAATCTGCAAAAAAAATTGGATTCAACGGATATAAAAGAAAAATCTTCGATATTTCTATTCCGTCCGATATTGAAAATTCGGGTTTGCATAGTATAACAAGAATATTCAATTCTTTAAAACCATTGTCAATTTCTATTGGTGAAACAATTCCCAAACCCGAACTTTTTACAAATTCTGATTCTGAAGAATATGTGAATTCATTTCTTGGTGAAAATGAAATTGATAAATTTATTTTAATTAATCTGTCGGCAGGAAGCAAAAGCAGGATGCTATCAGTTGAGAAGTGGACAGAATTATTAAATAAAATCATAAATGAAAATAGGTCGGTTCTTTCTTTTGCTCCGGCAGAAAATGAAATGGCAATCGAACTTTCAAAAAGTTTTAACAATTTGAATTTGTTTCAATCACGCTCAATCAATGATGTAATTTCATTGGTAAAAAAAACAAAATTACTGATAACACCAAATACATCACTTGTTCATATTGCATCAGCATTCGATACACCTATTATTGCTTTTTATAATTCTGATGATGAAGATTGCAGAAAATTCAGGGCTCTCAGTTCGAAACAAAAAGTAATATTTTTAAGTGAAAACATGGATGATTTAAAGGAAAATGAAATCGAAAATATATTATCAACTGAGCGATAAAGAAGTAAGTAAATTAATAAGAAGAAGGTATTGAGAATATTAACACTGATGAAATAAAAAAAATTATTTTTTAGTTATATTCGTTTACAACAAAATAAATTAATTTAGGTACCAAATGAAACCGACTTTTACAGCATTGATAGAACGCGAAAATGACATGTATGTGTCTCTTTGTCCTGAATTAGACATAGCCAGCCAGGGCTTCTCAATTGAAGAAGCAAGGACGAATTTAAGAGAAGCAATTGAACTTTTCTTCGAATATGCTTCTGATGAAGAAATAAAGCAAAGAATAAAAAGCGAAATTTACATTACACCAATTGAGGTAAAAATTGGGGAAACTGCAAATACTGTCAGCTAAGGATTTATGTAAAATTCTTGAATCACATGGTTTTGTTTATTTAAGGCAGAAAGGCAGTCACATCATTATGCAGAAAAAAATGGCTGAAAGCACTGTTACAATTCCTGTTCCAAATCATAAGGAAATTAAAATCGGTACTTTATTATCAATAATACGACAATCAGGTTTATCGAGAAACCTTTTCGAATAAGAATGATAATCCACACACTTCAAAATTTCTTATTTTTGTAAAAATTTATTCCACTTTACATTTTACATTATGAATTTTCTAAAAAGAACCGATACATGCGGAAGTCTTCGTAAAGAAGATTGTGATAAAATTGTAATACTGAATGGCTGGGTGCAAACAGTTCGCGACCTCGGCGGCTTAATCTTCATTGACTTGCGGGACAGGTACGGTATCACTCAACTTGTTATACATCCCGAAACCCAGTCGGAGCTTGCCGAAAGGTCGAAGGAAATAAAATCCGAATTTGTGATTTGGGCAAAAGGCAAAGTCCGAATGAGGGAAAATCCCAATCCGAATATTCCGACAGGCTTAATTGAAATTCTCCTCGAGGATTTTGGAATTATAAGCAAAGCTGAATTACCGCCATTCGAAATTGTGGATGACATAGGTACAAGCGAGGAAATAAAACTTAAATACAGGTTCCTCGATTTACGCCGCCACAGCCTTCAAAAGCACTTCATTGTCAGGAATGATGTGTACCAGGTGGTTCATAAATATTTCAACGAAAATAATTTCATAGAGGTAGAAACACCTTTCCTAATGAAATCCACTCCCGAAGGTGCCAGGGACTATCTTGTGCCAAGCAGGATTTATAAAGGAAGGTTTTATGCTCTTCCTCAGTCGCCCCAATTATACAAGCAAATACTGATGATGGCTGGATTCGACCGCTATGTGCAGATTGTTAAATGCTTCCGCGACGAAGACCTGCGTTCTGACCGTCAGCCGGAGTTTACTCAGGTTGACCTCGAAATGTCATTCATAGAAAGAGATGATATTATCTCGATGACCGAAGGATTTTTTGCAAGATTATGGAAAGAAATACTTGATGTTGATGTACTGACGCCATTTCTCAGGATGAGCTACAATGATGCAATGAACCGCTTTGGCAGTGATAAGCCCGATTTGAGATTTGAACTCGAATTAACAGACATTTCTGACTTAGTAAAAAATTCTGAGTTTAAAGTATTTTCCGACACAGTGAGTAGTGGTGGAGTTGTCAAGGTTCTGAATGCAAAAGGATGTGCTGAATTTTCACGTAAAAAGATTGATGAATTAACTGAACTTGCAAAAAAATACGGAGCAAAAGGAATTGCATGGCTGAAAATTGTTGATGGTGAAATTAATTCTCCAATAGCAAAATTTCTAAAAGAAGATGAAATTGAGGAAATAAAAAAACTTACAAATTGCGAAAACGGAGACCTCCTTTTATTCTCTTCGGATAAATGGTCGAGAGCTTGTACTATACTCGGTGCGTTGAGACTTGAAATTGCAAGGAAGACAGGAATAATAGATTCTGTAAAAAATAAATTTTCATTTCTCTGGGTTCTCGATTTTCCTCTTCTTGAATTTGACGGGGAATCCGGGAGGTATGCCGCAATGCACCATCCGTTCACATCGCCCATGGATGAAGATATTAATTTACTCGAAACAGAACCCGGGATAGCAAAAGCTAAGGCTTATGATATTGTCATCAATGGTGCTGAAGTTGGCGGAGGAAGCATAAGAATTCACAGTAGGGAAATTCAGGAGAAAATGTTCAAACTTCTCGGACTCAGTAAAGAAGAAGCTGATGCTAAATTCGGATTTTTGCTTGAAGCTTTGAAGTATGGCTGTCCCCCGCATGGAGGCATAGCTCTGGGTTTGGACAGGATAGTTATGACTTTGACAGGCACCGAAAACATCCGTGACGTAATTGCATTTCCCAAAACAACGAGTGGTTTGTCGTTGATGGACGGAGCGCCGTCAAATGTTGATGAAATGCAATTAAAGGAACTTGGATTAAAAATTATTGAATAAAATAAATTTCAATAGCTCCATCGTGGAGTCATAACATAACTTATACGAAAAAAAAATCCCAGGAAGATTGCCCCCCTTTTTCAAAGGGGGTTCGGGGGTTTCCTTTTATGATTGTTCTATAAATATGGCGTTCCTACGGAACTTTGAGTGGTTTGTCGTTGATGGACGGAGCGCCGTCAAATGTTGATGAAATGCAATTAAAGGAACTTGGCCTAAAAATTATTGAATAAATTATCATTTCGTGATTGAATTATATGTGAGCTCCATTTGAGCGGCATATCATTTTTACGCTTTAAAAAAAAATCCAAAGAAGATTGCCCCCTTTTTCAAAGGGGGTTCGGGGGTTTCCTTTTATATCACTCACCCTATAAATATGTTGTTCCTACGGAACTTTTTCTCAATGTAACATTTCAAAAATAATATCTGTTATTAATAGTATTAAAACATTGCGGTTAATAATTGCGTTTTTCATTTCGTAATTCTTTTATTATTAATCATAAATTTCATCTAAAATATAATGATTACTAAACACAATAAAATAAGGCTTTATTTTATTAAAATACAACAATTAACAGGACAATTTAAATTTCACTTGCATATTTCTTTTTTTTTTACTTATTTCACGTTTTGTAATTGGTGTGAACATTATATTATATTAATTAAACTGGAAAAGAAGGGAGAATTCAGTAGAAAAAACGACTTTATATTCACAGAAAGTTAGAGCTCAGAAAAAATATTTTCGTTTTTTTTGAGACCTTTTCTATTCTCATGTGTCATTTATAGACTGAAAGTGCGCATTCTTAAAAATTATGTTTTAAAACAGTGCAAAAGTGAGGATAGAAGCTGATTTTGGGAAATTTATCGCATTTTATTAAAAAATATATTATCAATCACAATCTATGGAGGTCTAATTATGTTTAAGAAAATTACTTATTTGGCAATTTCGATTGCTATGCTTCTATTAATGTCTTATGGAGAAGCAAAATCACAGGGTACGCCAATGCCTGTGCCAACTTACCAAACCTGGGGTGGGTATTATTATTATCTTTACGGTTATTTCTTCACTGCTCCGGTAAACTTCTGGATAGTCAGGGCAGAGGTTCTTGTAGGTCCCTCTACCGGTAACCAGAGCATTGAAATTTATCGAATGACCCAGAATCCATCATACTGTGGACAATTTTTTTGGGGACAAGCTAATTATCCTTATACGCCCGGACTTGTACCTCTTTGGTCAGTAAGAAACAGCAGTATAAGCGGGCCAATTAATATCAACCAGGGGTCTGCATACCCAAGCGGCACAATACAAGATATATATTGTACAGCCGGCACTACTTATTATATTCACGGAAATAGAGCTAATTATTACAGTAGTATGGGGTCTTATGGTTATGGATTTAATTCCAGTATTGCTGGAATACCTGTCACTCTTTGGGGAGGATTCGTGTATAATTTTAACTATATGTATAACGGTTGGAGTGATTACGGATATATGTATAGAAACTGTTATTACTATGTAGGAAGAACACAGATTTATTACATGCTTCCATGCTATATTTATGTTACTCAAACGACAGGCGGGACAATCGCTCCCGGAGCAACTTATGGGCCTTTCAAGCCGGGAACCAACGTCAATCTGGATTACACTGTAACACCGGTCTCGGGCAAGCATATCGTTGATGTTACATTAAACGGTGTAACTGTCGGCACAATTACAAGGCCTGTTCACACTCAGCATTTCGGGATTGTGAATACAACACAAACATTAAGTGCAACTTATGGCAACAAGATTGTTGCTACCGGTTATGGTGCATCACTGAATCCAACCGGTACATCCTACTTTGTAACCGGCTCGAATCCGAGCTATCTTGCTACACCCTTCCCGGGTGCTTTTATATCAACAATTACTGCAACCGGTGATATAACCGGTGTTGTAAACGTTCCGGTTCTTAATGGCGGTGCGGGACAGACAATTGCTCTCGGTCAGCCGGGCTATCCTTTTGGTGGACTAAACGAAGACTGGACCTTGGATGTTGTATGTATGATGAACCTGTTCACATCCGTTGAACCACACGGAACTATCAATCCGATTGGCTCGACCGATATTGTTTGGGGAACTCAATTCCCCGTTCAGATTTTACCTGATTTGAACTACAAAGTTAATAATTTGTATGTTGACGGGTTTGATGTTATGGACCCGACACTGCCGGGCTATCCGAAGCCGGGGCTCGATTTAACGGCATGGCCCGTCGTTACATATACGATTGACATGTCCTATTCACATACGGTTCATGCCACATTCTTTGCATGGGAAATTACTCCCGAAGTTGTAGGTATCGGAGGTACAATTGAGCCTCCTGACCGTGTCAGAGTGGCTGAACATGGCCAGTATCCGTTTGTTGTAACTCCTGATTTGGATTACAGTATTGACTCTGTCAAAGCAATTAATTTATCAAACGGCAATGTTACTGTGGTTGGCAACATCCCTATTCATGGCGGATTACAATATCTGTTCCAAAACATTGTAAATGACTGGAAACTTCAGGCATTATTTAAGATTGACAGGTTCAATGTCGTTGTCAAAAACTCACGTGTAATAGAAGGCGGCAAGATATTCCCGACAGGAACATTAAACCCTGCAAGCGATGATGGTTTGATAGTCGTTAATTCAGGCACAGACCTTAACTTCAAAATAACACCCGACATTGGCTGGAATACATCTGATGTTCTTCTTGATGGAGTAAGTCAGGGTGTGGTAACGGATCTGCCCTTAACAACAATCAGGGCTGACCACGAAGTTGAAGCCAGATTCCAGAGAATCAGCTTCACAATTACTGCAACTGCAGGAAATCACGGGATGATTTCTCTCGAAGGATGGGAAGAACCTGTTCCGGCAAGTGGTGAATATCCTGCATTCTACGGAGAAAATGCGAGATTTCTTATTGCTCCCGACCATGGCTACAAGCTTAGTGAACTAAAGGTTGACGGTAATGTAAAAAATCCTGAACTTGAATACAGCTTCTATTATGTTACGGATAACCACAGCATTACTGCATCATTTGTACCGATGAACAGGTACACAATAACCGCAACTGCAGGAACGGGCGGCACTATTTCACCTAACGGTGCAGTCAGCGTTGTCGAAGGTGACAACCAGGCATTTACTTTTACTCCGAATGCAGGCTATGAAATTGCAGATGTATTGATAGATGGGACCAGCGAAGGCCAGAGAACAGATTATGAATTTACAAATGTTACGGCAGACCATACAATCGAAATCATTTTCAACCCGATTGTTACTTATGAAATACAATGCGAGTTTGTTTCGATGCAGTTGGTTTCCGGACAGCCTTTCGATATAAAGGTAATATGCGTTGACCAGGCAACACAACAGCCAATCAATCCTATTGCACCTATGAATGTTACAATATCTTACGCAGGAAACCAGGGAACTTTGTCAGGTACACTACAAGGTACAATACCGGCAAATGATAACAATGTTATAATTTCCGGCATAGTATTTACAAACAGCAGCGGCGAAGCAAATGTTAAGCTTATTTCAAGTGCATCAGGTTTGAAAGACTGCAACTTGACAGCAAACTTCCTTGCACCTGAACCGTTGACACAAGATGGAAATATTCAGTTCACCAATGCACAAACTTATTACAATAAAGAAGGAATTGCATTAACAAAGGCAACATTAGTCTGGACAGCCGGTGACGGCACGAAGAGACTGTTGGTATTCTCAACGAGTCCAATCACTTCAGCCGAATATCCTAAGGATGGAAGCAGTTATACACCAAATACAACTTATGGAAGCGGTGATGCGATTGGAGGAGCCTTTGTCGTATTCAGTAATACCGGTAATACTGTTGATGTGGATAATCTTGATTCAGGTACTGTGTATTATGTCCGTCTATTTGGATTTAACGGTGACTTATCATTAGCAAATTATAATACAAACGAAGGAACCGGTAATCCTTATGACTTCCCGTTTACAGATGTCGAGGATACATATATTGCAAACGGATTCCAGGTAACACCTATATCGCCAAACCCGGCATTCTTTGATATTATGTTCAATCTCAATGTAAGCACAGCATCTGCGTTTACAATCGAGGTGGCAGACCTTCAGGGAAGAATAGTCGCCGGCTACTGCAATAAGAAATTCTATGATTATGGAAATTACCATGTTGCAATACCTGTAACGAAGCTTGCTTCCGGCTCGTATATACTCAAGATATACAACGGAACAGACTTTGCATACCAGATATTCACAATCGTTCGCTAATTCCCATAACGGGATAATATTAATGCGGGCTGAACTTCTGTTCAGCCCGCTTTTTTTTTGGTCGAAATAAATTTAATGTACGGGATATGCCGTCAATATAAGACTCGATTTATTTTTGTATTTAATTTTCTATAAATATACCATCCCTACGGGATTCAAAAAAAAATAGCACCGTAGGTGCGGCATATTTATAAAATGGGATATGCCGTCAATATAAGACTCGATTTATTTTTGTATTTAATTTTCTATAAATATACCATCCCTACGGGATTCAAAAAAAAATAGCACCGTAGGTGCGGCATATTTATAGCAATGAAAATGTCCAGCGATACAGAGCTCAATATGAGCGTCATATTTATATAATGGTGCTATTCTTATCTTTCAATAATAATTGCCTGCCTTTGAATGGCAAGTCCATTTGTTATTTCAATAAAATAAACACCTGATGGAATATCAACAGGAGACCAATTAATTCGATGACTGCCTTTATTTAAAAATCCCGTGAAAATATTATTAACTCTTTCACCAAGAAGATTGATTAAATTAAATTCAATATGCGAATCTTTATCAATCAAAACCTCAAAATTACCGGTTTCATTAACAGGATTTGGAAATATAAATATTTTGAAGCCACCCAATAAATTTGTCTCATCAACACTGTTGAATTTGTCAGTAGTGAATTTCCATGTATTTGACCAATCGGTTGTTCCGGCGGTATTGGACGCACTAACGTGCCAGTAGTAATCGGTTTCAAATTTAAGATTAGAGTAGTAAATGGATGTGCCTGGAACGGAAGATACATCAATTGCTTTTGTCGAGAAATCATTAAACTCCGATAGCTGTGCATTATAACTATCTGCACCGGGTATTGATTGCCATGTTAGCAAACCGTTAGCCATGATTTTAATTGCATTTTGTGCGGGAGAAATCAGCGATGGTGTGGCTATTCTTGTTGTAAAAACCCATACATCCGACCATTCGCCCGTTCTGTCAGAATTTTTACCTGCTACCCTCCAGTAAAACTTAGTATTATTATCGAGATTGTAATATTTATAAGTTGTATCGGTAATGCTATTATCATTGATAACTACCGGATTGAAATCTGCGGATTTTGAAATTTGCAGATTGTAATTTGCAGCACCATTAACCGGCTTCCAAACCAGGGTGTCGCTAACGTGTACAAAATTATTGCCATTGGGAGGAGCCGATAATAATGGCGGTGAAAGTGAAGTTGAAAAATTCCATATAGATGACCAGTTGCTCCAGGCCGTCCCTTTCTTTGCCCTTATTTGCCAATAATATTTGGTATTATTTTTTAGGCTGCTGTAATTATATGAATTTGCAGTTAATGTCGAATCATTAATAAGATTGGTACTGAAGTCTTGAGTTGTTGATAATCTTATGTGATATAAACTTGAACCGTTAAGTATATTCCACCGAAATTCAACGATTAACGGAATACCGCTTTCATTGTTTTGGGGAAACAATAATGTTGGAGCATCGAATGATGTTGTAAAAGTCCCTGTTGATGACCATTCACCGGTGTTGTTCGTTGATTTCCCGCTTACTTTCCAGTAATATAGGTTGTTTTTTTTCAATCCTCTGTAATTATAGCTTGTACCTGTCAAAGTAGAATCGTTAACATTCGTTGGTGAGAAATCCACATTCTCCGAAAGCATCAATTTGTATAATGCGGCTCCCGATACTGTATTCCATATTAATAATCCGCTGTCAGGGCTTACAGTTTCATCATTAATTGGTGAAACAAGGGTAGGAGGAGCAAGTTGGGTTGTGAAATCTCTTGCCAAAGACCAGTAGCCGTCACCATCCGAATTATGGGCAGAAACCTGCCAATAATATTTAGTATTATTAACCAATCCGCTATAACTTTGACTAACGCCTGGAATTTCCGTTTGGTTAATTGAGGTTGTATTGAATGTAATATCTGTGGAAACCTGTAAATTAAAATTCTGAGCCTGATTGACACTTAGCCATTCAAACGTTCCGCTGGCGGGAACACCCGTTGAATGATCCGCAGGTGAAAGTAAGACGGGTGCCGCAAGAATCGTTGTGAAATCCCAAGCCGGAGACCAGTTGCTAATGTCATAGTCATTTATCGAACTCACTCTCCAAAAATATACTGTCCCGAATTCAAATCCGCGAAATATAAAGAAAGTATCTGTAACATTGGACTGGTCATAAATGTTAACTGAAAAATCAGGAAATCTCGATATTTGCACCCTGTAACTATTTGCTATTGGATTTTTATTCCATGAAACATAACTGCTGTCCGGTACTCTTTTAGTATGATTTAGCGGAGAAAACAACAGAGGCGGGCCAACTTTCGTACTGAAATTCCAGACATCCGACCATTGCCCTGTACCGCCCGGATTTGATGCATTTACCCGCCAATAATATTTACTGCTTGGGCTTAAAGCATCAATATCACTTGTTGTTCCCGTTATATTTAATATATTCTTTATGATGTTCGAAAAGCCGGGTGTGTCCGATACCTGCAAGCTATATGTATCGGCTCCGTAAACCGATGACCAGCTTAGAGTCAGGCTTGTATCCTGAGAATGGGCATTATTAACGGGAGAAACAAGAGTGGGGCTGTCAAGGCTAATTCTGAAATTCCAAATAGCGGACCAATCGCTCGTATCAATGGCAGAATGAGTTTTCACACGCCAGTAATACCTTATACCATGCGATAAGGGAGCAGATATTTGATAAGCCGTGTCAGTCAATCCTGTCAGATTTATTAATGGCGATGACACATCCGATTGGGTGGAAATTTGTAAATCGTAAGTTAATGCATCGTTGCTTTTGTACCATACAACCAGGGGAGTGGTATTAATTCCATCAGCACCGTTTACCGGTAATTTAAGTGTAGGAGGCATCACTCCGAAGCCGATTTTAAATGAGATGGTAGCAGCTGCTGAACTAACATCATACAAAATCAAACCTCCATTGTTACCATTGTATAGGAAGCATGAGGGATTTGTAGCATCGTTGATGGCAGTTCTGCCTACATCCGCACTCAAGTGCGCCTGGTTGATATTGCCGTTAGCACTTGGTGTTCCGTTTACTCTATAAATATATACCTCATCGGGAGGGCCTTCCTGGTTACCGTTTCCGGCGTCGGTTTTTATTCTATAAACAATAAGTCCCGAACCCGGCACCGAACTCTCAAAGGTACCTGTTTTTCTTCTGTATTCTACAACAAAATACTCGGTGGTAGAAAAAGGCGAATTAATCCTAAAGCAATTATTTGTTGATGAGGTAAGAGGATTCAACTGATAAGTACCTGATGTTGTTATGAGAGGTATTGAAGAAATCCAATTCCCATATTTATATTTCATAAAGGCACCCATATGCTCCGGCGGGTCCAAATCATATTCCATAATATCCCAATAACCTACAGGCGTCTTACCGTCATATCCGTAATGATATAGGTCGGGAGCGCCGAATGTATGGAACATTTCATGGCTCAAAACCCCGGCATCAACGACAGTTTGGAGCTGAAGGTTATAATTCCAAACGACCTTGCTGTTTATCGTTACATTATATGAAAATAAACTCCATTTATGGGGCCAGAGCAGGTCAGACCAGCCACCCGGTGCACCATAAACGACAAAACAAACATTATCAACAAAACCATCTCCGTCGAAATCAATATTTAGTCCGGTAGGTATCTGCGATTTTACTGCGTTCACAGCATCTTTTAATAATGTATGTTCACGTGCAGTTCTTTCATTACTGTTATTATAACCAATTGTATTGTTGACCGGGTGGTATGGTTTATAATAATTCCTGACGTGGCTGTCCTTATATGATAAAACCGTTGCCCCGGGAATCGGATAATAAGTTGAGTTCACAGTTACAGAGTTATAGGAGGCTTCTAAATAATAAGCCTTCATCGAAGCTTTATCAGTAGCATTGAACATATCATTATATGTGCTGATTGGGTCGGTAAACTCAGATTCATCGTTAAATCTGATGAAAACGACTAAGTTATTAATATTACCGGTTACTTGTATGGTTTCGGATTTTTCCTTTTTGCCCGGTTTTTGTGCTGCCTGATTAAACAGCTTAGCCTTTTCATAGATTGTTTCCGGGGCTATTGTCAGCCATTTTTCAATACCAAGTTTATCGGGGTCAATCGTTCCGACAATTTTATTGCTTGAAACAAGTTCATCGTTTACTTTATCAGCGTAAACATAATAGCCTGTTTTTTGGTCGGCAATAATTGTATAGCCATCCTTGTCATGCAGCCAGTTGTAATACTCATCACCGCTTGCAAAGCAATGGACAATCGTACCGTTAGGCTGTGTTATTGTTTGAGGAACATTACGAAGATATGCGGCATTCGAAATAATTGATGCGGCAATTGTTAAATGTATTATATATGATATAAATCTAAAATTCCTGATTAAACCTGAAGTACTAAACATTTCTATGCCGCCTCCCAATCAATGGCTGAATATTTAATGAATAATAAATTTGCTTTCCCAACACCTAATCTTTGTATAATTTTATTTTAAACGGATTGAAACTCTAATTATTGGTATATATGCAATCCTTAATAATTTTTTCGGATAAAAAAATAAGAAAAAATATTTTGTTTTCAAATAAGAAAATTTTACATTAATCGTCTGGCAAAAAGATGTGATAAATTAAAACTCTGTGAATTGAAATTCATGGCTGATAAAATGATTTTAAAGTTAAATCAAATTATATGAGAAATTTGTACTCGATAATAAAAATATTACTTTTAACATTTTTACCTCTGGCTTCTTACTCACAGTCATGGAATAAAGTGAGTACAATTCCTCCGCCTTACAACTCAAACTATTGGCTTGATGTTTTCTTTTTACCTTCTAACCCTGATTATGGCTGGATATGCGGGTATAGGGGACAGGTCATCAGGACAAGCGATAGAGGCAAAACCTGGGCAGGTGCAATAGTTCCATTTGCCGACCATCTTGAAAGCATACACTTTACTTCACCAACCGTAGGATATACATCAGGAGTCCAAGGTATATTCAAATCAACAAATGGAGGAGCCTCATGGAGGGATATTACTCCACCCAATGCTTTTACTCTTTGGGGTTGTTATTTTCTTAATGACAACTATGGAATTACTGCCGGTGAAGGTTGCCAGGGAACACAAAAATTCTTTCTTACAACAAACGGTGGGGCAAACTGGACTTTATTTATTGATTCGGTACCAAATTCGGGTATGACCGACATCATGCTCTATCCGTCAGGACTGGGGTATGGTGCAAGCAGCGGTAAAATCTGGATTACTAACGATTCCGGGGCAACATGGAGTGTTTATCTGACATCGGGGGCTAATATCTGGCAGGAAGAAATAACTAACATAGGGCCTTCATTTCTTGTTCCTGTCGCAGGAACTTCTTGTTCAGGGCAAGGCAATAGCGGCGGTATGCACTTTACAACAAACGACGGAGCGTCTTGGAATAGTTTCTCAACACTTTACCCAATGTTCGGAACTTTTCTTATTTCTCAGAATACTGGCTGGGCTTGCGGATTTAACCGGGAAGTCTATTATACATCAAACGGCGGACAGACTTGGCTCATCCGTAACTGCGGCATAGACAACGGCAATCTGGATGATTTATGGTTCATCACTCCAAACGAAGGCTGGGTTGTCGGTGAAGGTGTTTATTACCTCGGTCCTGACAGGCAGGACGTTACAAGGTTGAACATGGTCTTTGGGGATGTTTGCCTCCCTGGTTCAAAGTATGACACTTTATGGGTGAAAAACCATTCATTCAATAATGCAGTGATGGTTGCAACAAATCTTTACGGTGTTAATTTTGAGGATTTTAATATTGTTTATCCCCCGGGCGGATTTCCGGTTACTGCCTGCGATTCTCAGATGGTTATTGTTCA
This sequence comes from Bacteroidota bacterium, assembly GCA_021824625.1. Taxonomy (GTDB): domain Bacteria; phylum Bacteroidota; class Ignavibacteria; order Kapaibacteriales; family UBA2268; genus XYC2-FULL-35-21. The sequence continues at coordinate 26,979 of JAKAKE010000144.1, forward strand.
ATTTAAACCCCTAAATGCCGCTGATAACAAAAATGCTAAACTTGATATAAATGTAATCGGTGGAAATAATTTCACAATTGACCTTCTGGGGAATGGTAAAAATATGACAACCGTACCTGAAGATTCCTTGCTCGAAATTAATCCCGCATATTGCGGCATGACAACAGTTGATTCATTGAAATGGACTGCCTCCAGCCCCGACAACAAAATTATATCTATTCAAAAAATTGAGGGCAGTTATGAAATAGTATCTGAATCGCCGCCCCCAATCAATGTTTATACTATTGGAGTATATACATATTTCTCTGCATCTCCTTCCGATACAGGCTTGTTTACATCAAGGTTTAAATTTACAATTTCACCATGCTCAAAAGATACAATTATCACTGTTACAGCTTATGGTGTATCACCGATAATAACGGCTGAAGACAGAATATTGTTTAACCTCAATTGCAAATTATCAGAACTGGACACTATACCTGTATATAATACAGGAAACAGCGAACTGATTATTTCCGATTATTATTTCAATACCACAAACACTGCCTTTGCGTATATAGGCTGGACAAGCGGCAGAACTCTGCCTTTAACGGTTAATCCGCTTGAAGCAGACTCTTTGATTATTAAGTATGAACCGCCAATAAGCGGCTCACATAGTGCCGTTTTATACCTGATTAATAATGATTCAACTTCTATTCGTGGAAGAAAAAATCCTTTTTATATCTCATTCAACGGTATCGTTACATCGACCGATATTAAACCAAAAGATACGGTCTTGAATCTGAATGATATTTGCCTTGGAGATTCGACAATACTCAATGTACCGATGAAAAACAAAGGTGATTTAACGGCAATAGTGCAAAATCCGATTTATGATAACACTGTTTATAGAATTTCAGTTCAGGGAAAATCATTCCCGTTCCAGATGAAAACAAATGATTCGGTTAATTGCCGGATAGCTTTTAAACCAGTCACTGCACGACAATATAGTGATACAATTTATATCTATACTCTGCCGTGCAATGAAATTATGAGAATAGTTATTAATGCAAACTGCGTTGATTCATACATCACTGCTGAACCCGATTCAATCACAGGTGTAATTCAAACAGGATTGCCTTTGAGAAAAACTGTAACCGTTCATGCTTTTGGCAATATTCCAATGAGCATAACCGATATAAAATTTAATCCTCTGAGACCTGATTGGACAGTCACTGCATCACCGGCTTTGCCATATAATATTAATGCAGGCGACAGTGTGGATTTTACAATTGATTTCACCTCAACACGCGATACAATTCTGAACAGCAGGCTGGTATTCAGACTTGACAGCTACTGCCCGATGGAAACGGGTTTACCTGTTAATATATCAAGCCACAGCGTCTGGCTCCTGACTTCTGCCGACTCTATAGGATTCGGGTACAGTAAATGCACTGCAGGTATTATATACGATACGCTTACGATTACAAATTCCGGTTCACTGGAGGATACATTAATCAATCTTGAGATACAGCCGCCGGTAATCCCTTTTAATATTGTGAACATGCCTGCGCTTCCCCACATCTTGCCTTCAGGTGCAGTTGAAGAGTATATAATAGCTTTTGATTCATCTGTCGAAGGAATTTTCACCGGTAAACTTGTGATTGATACTAAGAATTTAAGAGGATTGCCAATTAATCTTCCTTTGTCGGGAGAATTCAGGAAAGTTCTGACTACTCCCGATGCAGTCAATTTTGATTATTCAAATGTCGAGCCATGCAATGACACAATTATAAAAACATTTTATATTAAAAATACCGGCACAATTGCGGATTCTCTTACTATCAGCAGAACCGAAAATCAGCTGGGATTTGAAATTATCCCATCTGCAAATCTTGCAATTCCATCCGGTGACAGTTCGCTGATTTCTGTTTTGCTAATTCCTTCAATGTTTAGTGTCGAAGGAACATTCAGTGAAAAATTTATTCTAAACAGCACAGTTTGTCCGAACACACATACAGTTGATGCATCGGTAAATATCATCAAGCCAAGACTAACAATTGACCCGATGAAACTTGACTTTGGAAATGTCTGGATTGATGATTCACTCTTAAAATATATTGACATAAGAAATGAAAGTAATATCAATAAGAGTGTAACTAATCTTGCGATTATTCCTTCCTCCTTGCAATTTAAATTTAATGCTAAGTTTCCGCTTAATCTTGCACCAAATGACTTTGTCAGAATACCGTTAATCTTTACTTCCAGGACTGAAGGAAAAGAACAATGCCGCTTTGAATTAATCGAAGAATCAATTTGCATTGATACAAGCTATGTCGAACTGACGGGAAACGTTCCGCCTGAAGTATATAATACATCGGTGAAAATCGGCAACTACAGGGCTGAACCGGGCGACACTATCACTATTGAAGTGGAGTTGCTCGATGAAATTCCGAGAGTAAAACCTGACCGGCTCGATTTTGCATTATCTTTTGATAAAATGTTGTTCTATCCATTGAGGGTGCTGGCAAAATTCAGAAACTCAAGACAACCTGTTAATTACAAATATTATCCCGATACATTAAAGATGTCAATAGATAAACAATATTCGGAACTTCTCTTTCAGGAATCCGGAAATATTATTTTTATCGAGGGTATGGTGCTGAAATACTATCCCGATTCAACGGGACTTTTCATAACAAAATTCAATCCTGTAACTAATAAAGTTGTAAATGTCAGCAAAATTGACGGCTCGCTCAAAGCATTGAATATTTGCCCTGCAACAGGAGGCCTCTTAATCGAGCTTGTAAACAACCTTAAGTTAAGCCTCGATGAAACTGTTATCAGTACAGGCCATTTGAAAATTGAGGTTTTAATTCCCGAAGAACAGGCAATTACTATTGAAATCTGGGATATGATGGGTAACAGGGTACACAATGAAAAAATCATAATTAAAAATGACAGCAGGTCATTCGATATAGACGTTTCAAATTTATCAAATGGAGCATATATCCTAACCATTAAATCAGACAAGTATTATTCTGCAAGAAATAAATTCATTATAATCCGCTAAAACCGCAGGACACAGCAAACAACATCAACAATCAGGACAAAGAAATCCGGGCCTTCGAGGAATAAAATTTTATTATAATAAGCTCTATCTTAAGAATTTATTCAAAGATGACATAAATTCAAATAAATAATCCGGGTTAAATTTATTTAAGAAGCTCCATGTTAAATTCGATGCTAAGTTGAGTCAAACCGTTTTTCTCTTTATCAATGAAATCCCTGACCACAGGTTTAATATAAACATTGTCAACAGCCCGTTCGGCAAGACTTTTTGCAACAAGGCTTGACATAGTTTCGAGTGTTGCCGCTTTATTGAGAACAATCATTTCCTTGCCGTTAATGACACAATAACCGCCGCGGAAATTTCCTTTTTCTTTTTTTACGGTAATGCCCGATTCCTGTGCAATGTTTAATAATTCGTCGAATATTTCTTTAAGCTTCATTTTCTACCTCACCATCATTAACATCATCATCCCATTCGTTGGGTTCGTATTCCTTCCTCGACTTGTCGAGTGGACGCCAGACAACAAAAATAATTGCCGTAACAAATGCGAGAAAAGACATAGTAGAAGGAATTGCCATTTTAGTAAATCTGAACATAAAATAGTTATTAATAACCTTGTCTGTAAATTTTATTAATTCATTCCCAAAATACATTCCCAAATTCAGTTCCATATCGAGATAAATCAAAACAAGTTCAATTGGAGCAGTAATAAAAACAAGGACAAATGCCATGAAAAGCCAGCCTCTTTTCTTCAAATATCTTCTCCAGTAGGCACACAAAATAATGGATGAAATAAGTGCCACTCCATAAGCAATATCGGTATATACAGCACTTATTGCAAATAGCCTGACAGTTTCCATTTTTTGCATATCGGAATAATAGCTTTTCATTGTTAGAGCAGTCCCCGGCTCAAACAAGTCATAAGCAACAGTAGTTCTTATCACCGACCCTCCGAACCAGATAAAAAATCCGAGTATCGCCAAAGTCAGTATTATCCTTGAAGTTTTTGTCTTATGCCGCATTAAGTCTTATTCTCTTGATAATATCAAAGCAAATTTACAAAAACATTTATTCAACTTTTCCACAATTTAATTTGAATTTAAAATTATATTTCCCATCAAAATATATATTTTTGAAATTTGTAATATTCACTGAATTAAAGATTATAAAATGCTACCTAACAACGCAGGATTTGATAAATCCGACTTACTGACAATTTTCAGCAACGATTCATTCATTAATTTACCCGGGAATTTCATTTGTTCGGGTATTTCAACCGATACGAGAACTATTAAAAAAGGAGAAATATTTATTGCACTTTCGGGTGAAACAAGCGATGGACATTCAAGAATTGCTGATGCATTTAACAAAGGTGCAATTGCTTCAATCATTAATAGAGATTGGCACATTCAATACAAAGAAAATTCATCTCAAACATTTATAGTTGTACCCAACACATTAACCGCATTGGGTAGTTTGGCTAATTACCATAGAAAGCGGTTCAATATCCCAGTAATTGCTATCGGTGGAGCTAACGGCAAGACTACAACAAAAAATATTACAGCACATTTGCTTTCTCAGAAGTATTGTTTGCTTAACACTTATGAGAACTTTAATAATCAGATTGGTGTACCGCTCATGCTTTTGCAGATGACTAACCGGCATGAAGCTGCATTGCTGGAAATGGGAACAAACGAACCCGGAGAGATTTCAATCCTTTCTTCAATTATGGAACCTACTCACGGTTTAATCACAAATATTGGAAGAGAACATCTTGAAAAGCTTATTGACCTCGATGGTGTTGAACAGGAAGAAACAACACTTTTCGGTTTTCTCGCAAAAAGGAATTCAACTGCATTTATAAACTTTGATGACACAAGACTTAAAAAATATTACAGGTTATTTGAAAATGTAATATCATTCGGGATTGATGAAGAAGCTGATGTCAAAACAAATATTGAAATGGATTCCGAATTACACCCAAATATGAATTTTTCTATTGGAGAAAGAAAATTTACTGCAAATCTTCAAACAATTGCTTATACAACAGGATTAAATGCTTTAGCAGCAACATCTATTGCAATTGCTTTCGGATTAAGCGATGATGAAATTGTAAACGGGCTTGAAAGTTATTTACAAGCACCTGGTCACGGATACGGCAGGATGATTCTCGAAGAAATTGGAAAAATAAAGATTATAAATGATTGCTATAATGCAAATCCGGATTCGATGGCAGCAGCATTGAAAACATTAGACAAATTCAAGGCAAAAGGAAAAAAATATGCAATACTTGGCGATATGAGGGAACTTGGTGAAGCATCTCACGAGGAACATTGTAAATTATTAGATATGGCATCCGATATAGCTGATTTAATAATGGTAACAGGTGATGAAATGAAAAAAGCGGTGGATAAAGGTTCAACTAAAGCAATAGAATATTTTTCATCAAAAGAAGAATTAGTGTCAGAATTGAAAAACCGAATTAGAGAAGGGGATGTGCTTCTAATCAAAGGTTCCCGCGGCATGGCAATGGAAAAAATTATTGAAGAATTGAAGAATAATTTGGGAACATGAATAAATCTTTAATAATAGACTGTAGTTTTGGAAATTCAATGGTGGTACACAAATTGCAGAATAAAAATCGTTAATTAGTAATAAGAATTGTAATAACTTCAAAAAATAGGATTGTAAATGCTTTACTATCTTGCATTATGGATTAGACAGACACTTCATACTCCGGGATTCGGTGTGTTTCAGTACATCACTTTCAGAGCCGCTGCTGCTGCAATAACTGCTCTTATAATCAGCTTTGTTTTTGGACCAAAAATAATCCGTGCTTTAAAAAGAAGGCAAATCGGTGAACAGGCAAAATCTGAACTTACTGATATTGGTAACCATTCAAGTAAAGCAGGAACTCCGACTATGGGTGGATTGATAGTTCTCTTAGCTCTGCTCCTTCCTACTTTACTTTGGGCTGACATAATGAATATGTTTGTCATCCTCATTTTTGTAACTACAGCATGGCTTGGTGCAGTTGGATTTCTGGATGATTATCTGAAAGTAATAAAAAAACTTCCAAATGGATTGATAGGCAAATACAAGCTTGCAGGACAGATTACAATCGGTTTAATTGTCGGTTCAATAATTTTCTTCATACCGGAACTATTTTCAAAAAACTTTGATAAGTTTAATACACTGACAACTATTCCATTTGCAAAGGATTTCAACTTTGATTTCGGATGGTTTTACATACCCGTTGTAGTATTCATAATCACTGCAACATCAAATGCTGTTAATCTGACAGACGGCTTGGACGGACTTGCAATTGGTACTGTGGGTATAGTAACACTTGCACTTGGTATCATCAGCTATGTTACAGGCAATGCTGTTTTTGCAGACTACTTAAATATTATGCATCTTAGAGGAACTGATGAGCTTGTTATATTCTGTTCTGCCCTCGAGGGTGCATCCCTCGGATTTGGTAGGTTCAACCCGTACCC
>JAKAKE010000110.1 GCA_021824625.1 Bacteroidota bacterium
AAAAAATTGACTGAAAATAGCTAATTTTAGTAATTATTTGGAAAAAATAATCTAATTACTTTTTGGTAACAATCATGAAAATACTAATAATTATTTCTGTTGTTTTTATAATAATTGCATTTCACCTTAATGCAAAAGACGATGTCATTCTTTCAAACAAAATTTCTTCTCCTATAAGCTTTGTGCAACAGCCTTTTGATGTTTTGCATTATGACGTTACGGCAGACTTTACGAAAGCCCCTTTAAGAGACATGTCCGGAGTGTGCAGAATCACACTGCGATGGCTTGAAAAATCCGATACTAACAAATTTTATTTCCATCTCAGAAGTTTGAATGTTGACTCGGCATTTTATGAAGGAATAAAAGTTTTACCTGTTGAAGTTGGCACTACACAATCGGCAACATATCATTATGAAATTGACTACCAGCCTCAAGTATTGAAAGATACAGTTATCATTACGATTTATTATAGCGGTCATATGACATCAGAACCCGGGAATCCAAGCTGGGGAGGAGTTCTTTCACAGAATGGAATATTGTTTGCTATGGGTGTCGGATTCTATAACAACTATGTTTCATCAACTCAGCACTGGATGCCATGCTATGACCATCCTTCGGACAAAGCTACATTCCATGGAAAGTTTATTGTTCAGGCTGGAAAAACGGTGGCATCTATCGGTACTTTAACACGTCATTTCCAAGGGAGTAATACCGATGAATTTGAGTGGACTCATAATTTCCCCTGTTCTACTTACCTCTATACATTTGCTGTCGCTGATTATGTGCCTGTTTCAATTTCTGAAGGGGAACCACCTGTTATAGTATATTCTAGACCTTCAGATACTACCAAAGTTAAATCTGTTTTCCATTTGCTCCCAAGAACCATTAAAGCATTCGAAAACAGATTCGGTAAATACCCATTTGAAAAAGCCGGGTATGTTATTACTCCAATCGGTTCAATGGAACACGAAACAATGATAAGTTATGACAAAAGTTACCTCGATACATGCTATGTAAGGAAAGACACTCTGAATATGGTTGGGGCTCACGAACTTGCACACCAATGGTTCGGCGATTACGTAACATGCCTCGATTTCCGCGATGCCTGGCTGAATGAAGGATTTGCTACATTCTGCGAATCTTTATGGCTCGAAGAACTTCTTGGATGGGATAATTATTTAACCCGTCAACAAAGTTTTATTGAACAGTATATCAGTTATTATGCCGGTAGAGAAGGTGTATTTCCACTTTATGATTTCCCAAGAGTAAAACCATCATCAAATTATCCTGTAACAATTTATTTTAAAGGTGCTGCAGTACTAGGAATGTTACGCTATGAACTCGGAGACAGTATTTTCTTCGGTGCAATCAGAGAATACCTTGACAGACTCGCACTTGGTAATTCAACAACCGATACACTCGAGAAAATATTCGAGGAGTATAGCGGAAAAGACCTTAGACGGTTTTTCCAGCTTTGGGTTCTTATGCCCGGTTGGCCTATATTGGAAATTCATGAGACTGTTTCTGAATATAACAATAATGTAGATGTTTATATTGTTCAGATTGATAGTTTAACTCATTTATTATATGAAAATTTACCGCTTGAAATGAAGATTGAATATGTAAATGACTCTATTGAATATAGAATGATTTCGATTAATGGACTGGTTACAACAATCAAACTTAACCCCGAAATCAAAATCAGGAGAATTTCATATAACAATGGACCGACATTAAGAACACTGGCTGAGATTCGTACTTCAATCGTCAGAGTTGATGAGATTAGCAATATAACATCAAATATCCTTGTTTATCCAAATCCTGCAAATAATTATGTACGTTTACTCCTGAAAGACATCTATGTGAAAGCAAATTTGAAAATATATAATTCTTTGTGTGAAGAAGTGAAAGAATTGAATTTTGAAACTGAAAAAAATAATGAAATGAAATTAATAGATGTATCAGATATACCAAGTGGTGTTTATTTTATTGTCGTATATTCCGGTAAAAACACAGACACAGTTAGAATTTCAATTCAGCATTAATTTATCAAATTGAACTAATGATGAATAATCAAACAGAAGAAATAAAGCAGAATTACGAACAAATAAAAATTCGGGCGCGTGACGCTGCAGTTAAATGCGGTAGGAACCCGGATGAAATAACAATAGTTGCTGTTACAAAGACTCAATCAACAGATGTAATAAAATCAGGCATTGATGCAGGTATATCAGTTTTCGGTGAAAATTATGCACAGGAATTAAAAGATAAATATGATTTAATTTGTACCGATGCTGAAAACGTTAAATGGCACTTTATCGGACATCTTCAGACAAATAAAGTGAAGTTTATAATTCCATTTGTCACCATGATTCATTCTGTTGATTCGCTCCATCTTGCTGAAGAAATTTCCCGTCAAGCACTGAAGAATAACAGAACAATTGAAATTTTACTGCAAGTAAATACATCTGGGGAAGAGAGCAAATCAGGTTGTGAACCTGATGACATTTACACATTAGCAAAAGATGTAATTAATATTCCAAATTTGAATGTAACAGGTTTAATGACAATAGGGTCGTTTACTGATGATGTTGTTCAAATTAGAAAAGAGTTCCGTATGCTTCGGGCAATCAGAGATGAGTTAAACAACAATTATGGTCTGAATCAATTCAAACATCTTTCGATGGGTATGACAGGAGATTTTGAAATTGCAATAGAGGAAGGTTCAAGCTTAATTCGAGTGGGAACTGCTATTTTCGGATATAGATATTAATGGCCTGATGTAACTCCGTAGGAGTTAAACATCTGTAACTAAGGCAATATCACAACTGGAATCCAACCCCATACGAACTGAACGTTTGTGTTTCAGAAACAATGAGTCTGCGTAAGTTGAGTTATAAATTAATGATAAAGTTAATATGGAAAAAGTCAATCTAAAAGAGTCAATTGATTCAACAGTTAAGGTTCTAAGAACCCACACACAATCTGAACCTGAAATCGGAATAATACTTGGTACAGGGCTTGGCGGTTTGGCAAATGAAATTGAAACAGAAATTGTAATACCTTATGAAGAAATACCGAATTTCCCTTTATCAACAGTAGAATTCCACAGCGGCAAGCTGATTTTCGGCACACTTTCCGGCAGAAAGGTTGTCGCAATGCAGGGACGATTTCATTTCTATGAGGGTTATTCAATGGCTCAAATCACTTTCCCGGTTCGGGTAATGAAATTCCTCGGTATCAAATCCCTTGTTATCTCTAATGCCTGCGGGACGGTAAATCCGAAAATGCGAAAAGGTGAAATCATGCTAATTGAAGACCATATTAACCTTCTTGGAACAAATCCATTAATTGGCAAAAATGATACATCTATTGGTTTGAGATTTCCCGATATGAGCGAACCTTATTCAAAAAGAATGATTTCTATAGTTGAAAAAAATGCTTCTGAAAATAATATTAAAATCCATAAAGGGATTTATGCCGCTATGACAGGTCCCATGCTCGAAACAAGAGCAGAATACAAAATGCTTCAGGTGATTGGTGCCGATGTTGTCGGCATGAGTACTGTTCCCGAAACAATAGCCGCAAGGCATATTGGCATTGAAGTCCTCGGTTTATCAATAATTTCAGACGAATGTTATCCTGAGTCTTTGAAACCTATAAATATTCAGGATATTATTGATACAGCCGCAAAAACAGAACAGACATTGACATTTTTATTAAAAAAAGTTATTGCCGAACTATAAAAAAAATTAAATTTGTTCAAATACGTTAAATATATATCAAAACTAATTATGTGGTAACAATGAAAAAATTATATCTGATTTTGCTTATTACTTCATTTGTTCTGATATCCTGCAGAAATGAAGAAAAACTTATTGACAACACTAAGCTGACATGGAACTTTCTTGCCGTGACTGATTCCGACACACCGGCATTGATGCTTATCGAGCTTCCTGACGGTACAATCATAAATAACGACATTTTCCTTTCTTCTAATGGCGAACAGCTTTCCGGCAGGGTTACAAAAATGGTGAGATTCAGAGGACTTATTTACTTATTTATACCATCTAAGTATAAAATCGAAGTTGTCAACGACACAAATTTTAAGCGTGTCGCAACTATTGATTTCTCGTCAACTGGCAGAGAACCGTCTGATATATGCTTCCCTAATGCAACCGATGCTTATGTCGCTCACGGAAATGATACATCGGTTTCAATTGTTGATATTCATGACTCCTTATTCAGAGTAGCCAGGAGCATCAAAGTCGGCGTTCATCCTGTTGCTATTGCCTGTTCAGGAAACCAGATATTTGTTGCAAATCAGAAATCGAATACAGTTTCGCTCATTGATTCAAGGAACCATGAGGAAGTTGCTGTGATCCAGGTACAAACTGCTCCAAGCTATATTGATGTAAATTATGATGGTACCAAAGTAGTTGTTATATCATTAGGTGCCGGAAAAATTGACTCAGGTTCAAAATCACCTGCAAAAGCCACAATTATTAATGTTTCTAATCATACAATATACAAAACAGAAGAAATCAGTTACGATATCTATTCTGCGGTTAACCAAATCCCAAATGGTATTGCCATATCCGATATTGACAGGGCTTATATGTCATGCCAGGAGAATGTTTTAAGTATGGATGCCAACTTTGGCGGTAAACCTTATCTGACAATTTCTGGTAAATTTACAAATCCTTATTTTGATTTTATGAGGAATCAACTTATTCTGTTAAAGGATAATAATCCCGGCTTCGAGCTTTATGTAATTGACCCTAACAATGAAACAGTGAAAAATGTTTACCGGTTTACAACTAATGTAAATTGTTTTCTGCCTCTTTAATGAATAAAACTGATGGTCTATTCAACGCCGGTTTTGATAAATCTCGAATCCTTGTTGGAGTTAAGCGTCAGACTCAATACTTCGCAAGACGCCGTTTTTATTCTCAATAGTGTTCTCCTCAGCCTGATGGGTAAGTTAAAACTTTCAAGGGCATCCGTACTTATTCCAAACGATGATAAAACCAAATTCAATTTCTATATTTCAAAAGGAAGATATGAATTAGACGAAATAGAATATTTTGAAATTGATAATTTCAAAGAGTTTCAAACTGATAAATATCCTGAGAATATTTTAATGAACAACGGTTTCAAATTCTGTATCCCAATTAAACATCAGAACAAAACTTTAGCAGTTCTCTGTTTTGGAAGTAAGTATTTTGATGAATCATTAACAGAAGAAGAAAAATATTACATCCAACTTGTCGCTATTATCACCGCAAATGCAATGCAGGTTGTCAACGACAGGCTATTGCTTATAAAAGCCAAAACTAATCTCGAACACAGGAACCAGCTTCTTCAGACTTTTTTTGAAATGAGCCGTGATTTCAGCACATTACTTACTCGTAAGCAAATTCTCCAGAGGCTATCCCATCATCTCATGGGACAGCTCATGGTCAACCGTTTCGCCGTTTACCTCTGCGATGAAAATAGCTGCATGGAACCAATTATCAACAGGTTTGAAGCCAATCCCGAAATATGTGACTTAAGTTCGTTCTGCGATATTAAAAAAACCCTGATTCTGAATAAACCGGAAATTGAAAGTGTATATTACTTTAAAAATATCATCTTTAATATTATTTCACCAATGATTATTCAGGGACATGTCAGGGGTTTGCTTGTAATCGGAAAAAAAATGAATGGCGAAAGCTACAACGAAGATAATATTCAATTCATCGAGGCTCTGGCTAACACAGCTATTGCCGCTATTGAAAATGAAAGGCTCTTCGAACAGGAAATTGAAAAGAAACGGCTTGATAGTGAACTTGAACTTGCTCTGGAAATACAGAAGAATCTGCTTCCAAAAAAAGTTCCATCCATTCATAACTGCGACATTGCCGGAATAAGCATTCCTTCACGATTTGTCGGAGGCGATTATTTCGATTACATTACGCTTGACGAAACTCATCTTTTAATTGCAATAGCAGATGTTTCCGGCAAAGGGATGCCCGCCGCACTTTTAATGGCTAATGTTCAGGCTTCACTCAGGTCGCTTGCTCCATTAAAACTGCCGCTCACAGAGTTAATTCTCAGAATAAATCTCGTGGTTTATCAGAACACAACTGCAGATAAATTTGTAACCTTCTTCTGCGGAATTTTCGATTGCGAAAAAAAATCTTTCAATTACATAAATGCAGGGCACAATCCTCCACTGCTATTAAGAAAATCTGGTGAATTTATCGAACTTCGCGAAGGAGGATTAATACTCGGCTTCACAGATGAGCCTTTCCCATATTCCGAAGGGAATACCACACTTAATAAAGAAGATATTCTATTATTTTATACTGACGGAGTTACAGAAGCACAAAACGATAACCAACAGGAATTCGGAGAAGACAAATTAAAAGATATTATGCTAAATAATAAATCTGATTCTGCAGATAGAATTATGAATCTAATAATAACCGAAGTTCAATCTT
>JAKAKE010000195.1 GCA_021824625.1 Bacteroidota bacterium
AGAAATATCATTAAGGAAATGTCAAAGACTAATCGCTGTATTGCAATTGACCATATCGGTTTCGGGCTTTCTGACAAACCTTTCGAGTATGATTACCTGCCTGAGAACCAGGCGAAAAATTTTGCGCTAATAATGGATAGCCTGAATTTGAGTAATATCACGATGACATTTAACGATTGGGGAGGACCGATTGGATTATCTTATGCGATTAAGCATCCGGAAAAAATTAAGAAATTTGTTATAATGAATACCTGGCTGTGGTCAGTAGAAGATGATCCCCATTATCAGAAATTCAGCGGATTTATGGGTGGCGGATTCGGGAAATTTATGATAAAGAATTTCAATTTATTTGCTCATTTCTTTTTACCGAAAGTCTTTGGAGACAAAAAAAATCTCCCGAAACATATCCATAAACAATATTACAAACATTTAGCTACAAGAAAAGATAGGAAGGGGTGCTATACATTTCCAAAGCATATAATTGCATCGAGTAATTGGTTAAATCGTCTTTGGGAGCAGAGAGAGAAGATAAATTCCATTCCGGCAACTTTTGTATGGGGAATGAAGGATATTGCATTCAGGGAAAAAGAATTGAATAATTGGCTCGGGAACTGGAATAATCCAAGAGTGATTAAGTTGGATGGAGTGGGGCATTATCCGCAGGAGGAAGCGGCTGAAGATGTGATAAAAGCGATAAGGGATTAATTACTAATTACGAATGAAAATAAATAATAAAAGAAAAATTTATCAATTAAAATTTTATAAAACAAATGTCACCTTTATTAATTTTATCAACGACACTCATCACGCTTGCTTTGGTTTTTTATTCACTTGGGATATGGGCTGAAAGGATTGCCCGCTACCTTAAACCCTGGCATGTCGTAACTTTCTGGACCGGTTTCGTATTTGACCTATCCGGAACATGGTGCATGCACTTGTTGTCAACAAGTCCATTTAATATTCTTGCGCCGCACACACTCGCAGGACAAATAGCAATCTGGCTGATGCTTGCTCATGCCTCGTGGGCGACTTATGTCGCTCATAAAGGCAGTGAAACTGCACGAGTGGGTTTTCACCGATACAGCATTATAGTCTGGATTATTTGGTTAGTTCCTTATTTCAGCGGTATGTTTTTGGGGATGAGTAAATAGAAAAATATTTTATATTAGATTACTTTTTATTAGGAGATAATTATGAAAAATTCACCAAAAAATATAATACCTAATGATGTAGACAGTTACCTTGCAACTGTTCCTGAACCTGCAAAGTCAACACTTGAAAAACTGCGTCAAACAATCAGAGGTATAGTCCCTGCTGCTGAAGAAGTAATCAGCTATGGTATGCCTGCTTTCAAATACAAAGGTATTCTTGTATATTTTGCGTCATTCAAAAATCATTGCAGTTTCTTTCCAGGCTCTGCTATAATTGAAAATTTTAAAGAGGAACTAAAAGCATATAAAACCTCAAAAGGAACTATTCAATTTGCTTTTGATAAACCTCTTCCTGCCTCGCTTGTAAAGAAAATCGTCAAAGCAAGAATGAAGGAGAATGAGGAGAAGGAAAGGAATAGGTTAATGAAGAAAGAGAATAGGGGATAGAAAATGAAAATAAAATACATTAAAGAGACTGATTCACTTTTTGTAATTCTTTCGGATAAAAAAAGTGTAGATTCAATTGAAATTTCTGATGGTGTTATAGCCGATTTAGATGAATCAGGAAATGTCATAGGTATAGAATTTTACTCTGCAAAAGATAAATTAAATTTTGATGATTTGTTTTTGGAGGAACTCCCTTTCAAAAATGTTAATCTTAAGAATACTCCTACTCTTGTTACTGCTTAAATAAATTATTCCCTTGCTTTTTAAGAATAAAAATTCTTTTTTTGTTGAATATTATTTTTCAAAAATTTTATTTCCTTATATTTATGCAGGATATTTCCTCTAAGCCGAGCCTGAAGGCTTTGTTCTCCGTTACCATTATTGTCGGTGCTTTGGGCTATTTCGTTGATGTCTATGATTTGATTCTATTCAGTATAGTTCGTGTATCGAGCCTGAAATCATTAGGATACCATGGCAATCAACTCCTCGATTATGGTGTGCTGTTACTGAACCTGCAAATGTTGGGAATGCTGTTAGGTGGCATTCTATGGGGTGTGCTTGGTGATAAAAAAGGAAGAGTGAAAATCCTGTTCGGCTCTATTCTTCTATATTCTCTTGCAAACTTCGCAAACGGTTTTGTCCATAACATTGAAACTTTCGTGATTTGCCGTTTTCTTGCAGGATTGGGACTTGCCGGAGAACTTGGTGCCGCAGTAACTTTGGTTTTGGAAATTCTTCCGAAAGAAATACGCGGTTATGGTACAATGTTAATCGCCACGGTTGGTGTCAGCGGTGCAGTTGCGGCTAATCTCGTCGCTAAATTATTCGACTGGAGATTATCATTCATTATCGGAGGTGTGCTTGGTATTGTACTATTATTCTTACAAATGAGCGTCATTGAATCGGGAACATTTAAAAAAGTTGAGAATCTAAAAATCAGCAGGGGAAATTTTTTCAGTTTCTTTACCAATTGGAAAAGATTCACAAGGTATGTGAAATCTATATGTATCGGACTGCCAATATGGTTCAGCCTGAGTGTACTGATTACATTCGCACCTGAATTTGCAAAAGCAATTAAAATTAACGGGACGATTCATGCTGGAGATGCTGTGATGTGGTATTATCTAGGTGCAACAATCGGTGACTTTACAAGCGGTTTCCTGAGTCAATATTTCAAAAGCAGAAAGAAAATTGTCTTCGCTTTTATTTCTGCTTTAACTGTGATGGTAATAGTATATCTTCTTCAGAATCATATATCAACTACAACATTTTATATAATATGTTTCTTAACAGGATTGCCTGCGGGATATTGGGCAGTGTTCGTAACGATAGCCGCAGAGCAGTTCGGCACAAACCTTCGTGCAACTGCCGCTTCGACAATACCGAATTTTGTACGCGGTTTGGTAGTCCCAATAACATTTCTGTTTCAATATTTGGTATATCTGACAAACGTCAAAGCAAGCGGAGCAATAGTTGGTGCGCTTTGTCTTTTGATAGCATTTATTTCCTTATGGCTATTGGACGAGACATATCACAAGGATTTGGATTTTCTGGAAGAGTGAAAATAATTACTAATTACTAATGATTATTGAAATTATTTGAATTTAAAAACATTATTAAAATAGAAAAGGTGATTAATGCCTAATGGTGGTTCAGATTGTTGTGGGAATTGCATATTAAATGAAGCCAATGAAAGTGGCTTTAATCCTAATGGGAAACACTATTGTAAATTAAGGATTGTTGAAATAAACAATCCATTTTGGACATATTGTGGCAACTTTATTGACCGGAGATGGTCAAATAAAGAATCAAGGAAAACCGATATTATAAATGGTCCGATATATGCTTCTGGTATTTATGAGGGATATGTTAGGATTCCATGGAATGGGAAAAATGAACCTGAAACTTATGTATCTGGTATTTGTTCAGTGACTGGTAATCAATTTTCTGAAGGAATAAGAGTTTTTGATGATAAAAGTCAGGATTATAAATATTTTGAATCAAATGTAATTTATTTTAAATGGTTTAAAAATACATATCCAAATGAAACATTGCCTTTTGATTATTCATATGAAAACAATAATAGTATTGAAAAAATAGATTTACATAAAATTTATACTGAAATTTATAAACAGGATTTTTTAAAAGTTGATTTTATTCATTTAGGAAAAGAATTAAATCTTGGAGAAAATGAATTAGAATTTGAATTACTACAAAATAAAGTTAGAGGTACTTTAATTGGAGGAGCAGTTGGTGATGCATTAGGAAGAGCTGTTGAATCAATAAATCCCGGAAATTATTGGATTGAAAAATATGAAAAATGGCATGGTTGGAAGTCTGGTGTAATAGGTACAATAACCGACGATACACAAATGACCATGTGGCTTACAGAATCAATAATAGAAAATAAAGGTTTGAATCCTGAACATTTAGCAATAAAGTTCACTACTCAGAGAATTCGAGGTATTGGTATTGCAACAAAAGAGTTTGTTGCAAATTTTACAGATAAAAAATTACCATGGTACAATTCAGGAGTAAATTCTGCTGGAAATGGTGTAGCAATGCGTTCCTCACCTATTGGAATTTTCTATCGAAATAATTATGAAGAACTAAAATTAGCTGCTGGTATTCAAGCTGTGATAACTCATAATGATCCAATGGCAATTTCAAGTGGAATAGTTGTGTCATTAGCTATTGCCTTACTTTTAAGGAAGAATTCAGATAGTTTATCCGATCTAAATAATAAGATTGAATTTTGTCAAATTTTATCTAGTTCAATTGAAGGTATAGAATCAAAGAATGAATACAAAACAAGAAATACAAACATTACAACAAATATATTTCAAAGAATAAAATATGAAATACCCGATTTATTGAAAAATGGGATTCATCCTAAAGAAGTCAATGAAATATTCTGGAGTGGTGCTTATGTATTAGAGAGTTTACCATTTGCAATCTATTGTTTTTTATATACACCCTGTGATTTTAAAACTACTCTTCTAAATTCTGTTAATTTAATTAGAGATTCTGATACAGTTTCATCTATTGCTTGTTCATTATCTGGTGCTTTAAATAGTCTGGACTCAATCGAATCTTATTATACTGAAAATCTTGAATATTATGATTATTTAAATGAATTAGCTGAAAAATTGACGGTTGTTTCATCTTATTAAACATAATTTTTCAAAAATACCTGTCATCTTTCCAATTTTTCGGATTTGTTCTGATGTAATTCCGAATAGTGAAATATTCTTCTTTATATCGGATTATATGTTCATAATAATTTCGCTGCCATACCGTTTTTGTTGATGTATTCTGACGAAACCATTTTGTTGCACCGATTTTAAAACCGCGAATTATTGCACCTAATGATTTGGGTATTATGTGCTGGTATTTATTGCGTTGAATATTTAATTTTTTAAATGGTTCAATATCATTTTGATTTTTCATTTGGTTATGTAGGGGTTCAAAATTTTGAACCCCTACAATGTTTGAACCAAAATTTTCAATATTACCAAATTCGTTATCCATAACGTCATTTTGACGGGGTTCAAAATTTTGAACCCCTACATTATTTTTATTTTGAATTTTTATTATTCCGTGAATGTGGTTGGGCATAATAACAACGGGACCTAATTTGACATCAGGATAATGTTTTGTAATATCATACCAACATTTTTTTACGAATTTTCCGGCATCATTTAATACCATTTTATCATCAATAATTTCACCAAACAAATGGTCTTTGTAGAATGTACAAATCGTTATAAAATAATATCCGGAGCGGGAATAGTCATATTCTCTGAAACGGAGCGATTTTCTATGGAATTTTCCAGAGATAATAATTTCATTTAATCATGTCTGTGTCCCGGTGGTCCGAATGGCATTTGTGGCTGCATTCCTCCGAAAGCACGCAAATTATATGTGAATGTCAACATTATATATTGCTGTAGAATTTTGTTTTGTGAATATTCTATGTAATAATCAGTAATATTGGTTTGTATGCTTTTATTTTGTTTCAGGGCATCGAAAACAGTCAGCTTGATTTCTCCTGCATTATTTGTAAATAATTTTTTTCCAATGCCGAGATTCAATAAAGTGAAATTATTATTATTCTCCTGTACCAAGCCTGTATAGAACTGGTTTCTCAAATCAACATTAAAGAAGACACCTTCCCAGATAATCCATTGAAAGTTTAAGCTGTTTGTATAGTAATTGTAATTATTGTCGAGCTCCTCCCTGATTGAATTTTTTGTAATAGCAAAATTTCCCCTGGATGATAATGTAAAATCAAGGTCCTCGCTGATATTACTTGTCAAAACAATCTGAAGATTTGTATTATATGCATTTAAGAAGTTTGTAATATTATTTACAAGGCTTGGTGTCCTCGAATAGGAGCCGCCAAGATTCAGATTCATTTTCGATTTAATCAAATTTATCGGGAATCCATATGTAAAGAATGAAGATATATTCATTGATGCTCCAAGATTAACCGGTTTGGTCAATTGACCTCCTGCCGGTAGAATGATTCCTCTTTCAAGTGTAGTATCTTGTGTCGCTATGAATGTTGAATTTGCTATAGTATTCGTCCTGTAATTGAATGATGTAAATCCCAGAATAACATTGTTGAAATCCGCACTGAAGCTTGAAAAACGCCCCATCAGGAAATGCGAATATTGCTGTTCCAATGCCGGATTGCCGGTTGATAACTGCATTGGATTACTTACATCAATTACATTTTGCAACTGAGAAATCGAAGGTGAATTTGTTGATGTTCTGTAAAAAATATTCAAATTATCAGTTTTTGAGAACTTGTATGTTAATCGCATCGAGGGCAAAATATTATCAAATTTATAATTCATAGAAAGGCTATGAGGAAAATCCTGCAAGCTGTTTAATTCTGCTCTCTGGTATGCCAAACCGGCAGTGAAATTCATTTCATCGGATTTTAATCTATATGATAATTCTGGTCTTTGAGTAAAATAATAATTATCAAATTTATTTGATAGCATAGTATCTAATATATCATAGTCAATACTTTCAGGATTAAAATCATAAGTCCGCTTATCGGAATTATTCAAATTATAATTAGCATTATAACTGAACTGCAATTGCTGATTATCTGCCAAAGGTTCGGTGTAACTTATGTTCCCCGACAATCCGTATCCGCCGACGGGTGATATTGATTTTTGATTCAAAGTATCATAAGTTGTCTGGTTCATCTTATTATACATACTCTCGGTCAACTGATTCCCTGAACCGTTTTTATCGTTAAGACCGGTATTTAAACTTATTGAAAAAGTTCTACCTTTGGTTTCAAATTTATGTCTATAGAGAAGTTCATTTGAAAAATTTAATCCCTCATAGCTTGATTTATAAAGATTATCAGAAGTATTTAGGGGATTACCGTCACTTAGTAAATATTCGCTCAACTGGTTATTGTCAACATTGCTTGCCTGTACTGTTAAATAGGGCCTTAATATAATTGAATTGTTCGTATCAATATCGTATTTCAGTCGAAAATTAAATCTGTGATTGTTATTCTTATTATAAGAATCAGTATTTTGATTATAATAGCTCAGTGAATCACTTATTAATGTGTACTCACGATTAAGTGTCTGGTCATTCCTGTTTTCGGTATAATTAAAAAAATAGCTTCCTGAAAATTCAATATCTTCACTCCAGTCATCGGAATAATTAATCCCAAATGCATGTGTGGAGCTGATTCCATCCATTTGCCCGACCATAAAATCTCCAATACCTGACTGGCTCAGCATTCTTGATTCACCTCCCCCCGGCCTGAATCCTCCCGGGCCGCCGCCTCTGAATGCCATCCTTAAAAATTGCCCTCTCTGTCCGCCGCCGCCTGCCATATCGAGGATATCCATTATTGAAAAATTCTGTTGACTGATATTGTTGCTTATTCCCATCATTGAGATTCGCTGTGCATTATCGAATATGTTCAGGTTTAGTGATGCGATATATTTATCCTGATGACCATATCCACCGCTGAATTTTCCGAATGTTCCGCTTCTTTTGTTATTCTTTGTGATAATATTCATTGTCTTCGAACTTTGCCCGTCGTCGAATCCGGTAAATTCGGCTTGTTCGCTCATTTTATCATAAATTTGGACTTTATCAATAACATCAGCAGGTAAGTTTCTTAATGATAAAGTTGGGTCATCTCCAAAGAATTGCTTTCCGTCAACAAGAACTTTCTTTACTTCTTCTCCCTGAGCTTTAACTTTGCCGTCGCTTTCGACTTGCACTCCGGGAAGTTTTTTGACCAGGTCTTCGGCATTTGCGTCAGGAAGTGTTTTAATACTGTTTGCATTAAAAATTGTGGTATCTTCCTTCTGCTCTCCGATGGGTGCATTGGCTGTTACATCAACCTCATCTGTTGTTATATTTGTTTGTGATACAAACAAATTTCCAAGTTTGATATCTTTATCTTTAACAATTATCTTTTTTTCAATATCCCGGTATCCAACATAAGTTATCTTGAGTGTATATTCACCTTGCTTCACTTCTTTAATTTCAAATTCGCCCTTTATGTTGGTCAGGTCGTGATATTTTGTTTCTTTATTCTTATCATTCAACACAACAGTGGCACTTATCATGGGTGATTTTGAAATGCTGTCGAGTGCTTTTCCTGTAATTACTACGTTTTGTGCTATAACAAAATTGAAAAGGGAAATAAAAGTGGATATAACAAGAAAAATCTTTTTATTCATAAAATCTTAAAAAATTTAATAAATTCATTATCATTTGACTATTTATCAACCAAAAAAGTTTAATTTAATGTAGAGACAGAAAATTGTTTTGTCCCTACAAAGAATGTTCCCAAATTCTGACAGCTTCGTAAGCGGCGATACCTGCAGCTACACTGACATTCAGTGAATGTTTTACTCCATACATTGGAATTTCTATTGCATCATCACATTCTTTGAGGATTTTGTCATCTAATCCAGTTAATTCATTGCCAAGCACAAGACACATTGGAAAGTCCGGTTTTGTCAAAGTGTCATATTTTCTTTTTGTATCAGTTATTTCAACTGCAATCACTTTTATGCCTTTTGATTTTATATCCGTTATGGCTTCACTTGCTGACTTCAAATATCTCCAGGGAACAGATTCAGTTGCCCCAAGTGCTGTCTTATCAATTTCTTTTCGGGGAGGGTGAGGTGTATATCCACACATAATAAGTTCACTAAGTCTTGCTGAATCAGCAGTTCTGAATATCGAGCCAACATTGTAAAGGCTTCTTACATTGACAATCATTAATGTAATCGGGTGTCTTTCAATTTTAAGTGATTCTTCGGCAGTTAATCTTTCTTTAAGTATTTCACTATGCAGCAACTTTTTCATAAAATTAGTGATATTAGTATCAATAGCAATAAATATAAATCGTCAACAAAAATGTTAATTAAATAGTCGTATTCTGCTAAATTACGAAAATGGTTTTTAAGGCAGATAATCACATGAGAAAAATTAATACCATCTTTAAATATATTATTTGTTTCTTTTTGATTTCCTCATCTGCCCCGGCGTTTGATTTGGACACAAAAGGAAAAGATTTCTGGCTGACATTCCTTCCAAATTTTCATAACAATAAAAACAAAGCCGATGACCGTCTCAGGCTGGGTGATTCTCTCTATATTTTTATTACATCAGATGAACCGACAAATGGCATCATTGAATACATTGATTTGCTGGGTAATAAATATGACAAGAATTTTTCAATAACTGACACTTCGGAAATTTATATCTTTAAAGTATGTTATTTGGATTATGAGTTGTTGGGGCATAATGACAGTGGTTTATTAAATTCAAGGAATAACAGTGAAAATGTCAAGAAGCAATATTTTCATGTAACGTCAGAAAAAGAGATAACCGTTTATGCTCATAGCCAGGCTAACAAATCGAGTGATGCCTGTATTGTTTTGCCAAGTGACATACTTGGTAAAGACTATTTTGTCATGTCGTATAAAAGCGACGGTGAATATGGAATTGTCCTTGACGGAAGCTCTACACCATCACAGTTTGTAATTTTAGGAACTCAGGAAAATACGAGTGTTGTCATCATTCCTTCCGATGAAACCCAGTATAATGGCAAAAGAACTCAGACAATAATACTAAATAGTGGTGATGCATACCTTGTGCAGGCAAATATTGAACAAGGCAAATTAAACACCGACCTTACCGGAACAGAGATTCATTCCGATAAACCTGTTGCTGTTTTTGCAGGACATCAAAGGTCTCATTTGCCTGTAACGACAAGTATTCAGAATCCATCCCGTGACATTCTTTTTGAACAAATGCCTCCAATTGAAACTTGGGGAAAAAATGCTTTATTGGTCCCTTACGTTCAACCGGCAGGCATAACCAATCAGGGAACTGACCTTTTCAGGGTACTTTCTGCATATAATAACACTGACATTTATATTAATGGGGTATTGATTGACAGGCTTAACAAAGGTGAGTTTTATGAAGGACAGCTCGTTGAACCGGGACTTGTAGAAGCTTCGGCACCGGTGCTTATTGCTCAATTTAAGAAAACATCCGGGATAGGAACAAATATGGGAGACCCATTCGAAATGCTTATACCTCCCATCGGGCAATTCATGAATTTCTACAGAGTAATCAATACACAGTCTTTTGAATATAATGAAAGAGGCTATTATCAGAAAGCTTATTCATTGCAGTATATAACCGTTGTGGCACCAAATTCAGTTGTAAATAGTGTTTTCCTGGATGGCAGCGCAATACCCGGTAATAGATTTATTAATATTCCTGCATCAACCTTTTCTTATGCTAATGTTTCTGTTACAGATGGTGTACACACTATATCTTCTAATGAAAAAATAGGTGTTTATGTGTATGGATACGGTGCGGCTAATTCTTATGGATATGTTGGCGGAATGTATCTTCGTGCATTAGATTTTCAGCCGCCCTCGATTGTTGGTGAAGATAGCTGCACATCTGTTTTGGGTATGGTTTATGATACATTAATTGCAGATTCCAAAATAAAAAAAGTAACTTCTCCGGCTGAATCACAGAAAAATGTCCTTGTAAGTATTGAAAATTTTATACCTTATAAAAATGCTGTAAGCTTCAAGGCAGAATTAGTTGATTACCTTAAGGATGGAGAATTCGAAATCGAGGCAACAGATTCAATGGGTTTTATAACAAAACAAAAATTTACTATTCATGGTTTCACAGTCGAATTTCCCGGGCTAACCTCAAAAAAACCTTCGATTATGTTTGACAGTACCATAATTGGAAACCTGAATTGTGATTCCGTTGAAATTAAAAACACAGGAGTTATACCCTTAAGCTTTGACAATAACATATACTTAAAAAATAATAATATTTTTTCAATTCCTGTTTCGCAATTACCTTTAATTATTCAGCCGGGCGAATCAAAAATGCTGAAATTATGCTTTAGTCCCCGAATTGTTAAAAATACCAGGTATGTGGATACACTGTTTTTAGTTTATAATTGTATTCCTTTGAAAATCGTATTGGAAGGAATAGCCAAGCCGAGAATAGAAGAAGCCAATTCAACTTGTAATATTCCCTTAAAATTAAGCGTTGTGAATCTACCCGGAAATAATTATCTCAGGCAAAATTTTCCCAATCCGGCTTCGGATAAAACAATTATCGGGTTCGGAAATTCTGCGACAGGATTTGTTTCTTTGAAGGTTTATGATTTATTCGGAAACCTGAGAATGACTGTTTTTAATGAGGAATTAAAACAGGGGGTATATGAAGTTCAAATTAACATTGGAAATCTTGAACAGGGTCTGTATTTTTACTCTTTAATTACCGGAAAAAATATTTTATCGAAAACAATGTTGATCAGAAAATAAATTTCAATAATTATTAAAATAACAAAGAGAATCGTACAATAATTAATCATTAATTGAGTTTACAGTTCCAAAAGAAAAATCTGATTTATTCATTCAAAAATAGTTCAATTGTTGATTTTATTTGGCAGCAAATTATGGCAACAGAACATACTAATCGGATGAAATTAAATTTCATAATTTTATTAATATTATTTCTGACTGTTTATTCCAATTTAACAGCCCAGCCTGATACTGCCAATTTCGACACAAGAGGGAATGATTTTTGGCTTGTTTTTCCACCAAATTTTCATAATGGTAAGAACAATCAGTCTGTATATTATGACGATTCATTATATATTTTTATCACTGCCGATAAACCGACAACCGGTGTAATTGAATATCATGACCTAAGGGGAAGAACATTTACAAGAGATTTTACTATTCCTGACCCAACGAAAATTTATACATTTTCAATTTTTTATAATGACTTGGAATTGCTCGGCTATAATGATAATAGCGGTGTTTTAATTAATCGCAATAACAGTGAAGTTGTTACAAAACAATATTTCCATATAACGACAAATAATGAAGTAACAGTTTACGCACACAACCAGGCTAATACTACCAGTGATGCATGTCTTGTTCTTCCGACAGACATACTTGGTAAAGATTATTTTATCCTGTCATATAATAGTGATGGTGAAATTGATTTATTTTATGATGATTTATCTGATAATTGTACACCATCACAATTTGTTATTCTTGCAACAGAGGATAGTACTATTATTTCAATCATCCCCAAAGAAGAAACTCAATATAATAATCGAAATATTCAAAATATAACTTTAAACAAGGGTGATGCTTATCTGGTACAGGCACGGATAAGAAGAACGAGCCTCAGAACGGATTTAACCGGCAGTGAGGTTCATTCTGACAAACCTGTTGCCATTTTTGCCGGACATCAACGTTCAACAATACCTAATGAAAATAGGGGCAGTAATCCATCAAGAGATTATTTAATAGAACAAATGCCGCCTGTTAAAACCTGGGGACAAAATGCTCTTTTGATTCCTTACCAACAACCGTATGGTGTTTCTCTACTAAGAAACGATATATACAGAATACTTTCAGGTAACGATAATACAGAAATATTTATAAATGATATTTCTATCGGAATTTTGAACAAAGGTGAATTTTTTGAGGGACCGCTTACTAATCCCGCTCATGTAAGGGCTAGTGCTTCTATTCTTGTTGCACAATTTAAAAAGACTTCTAATTATTCTGCTACAAGCAATGATTATTCAGGTGACCCATTTGAGATGCTGATTCCACCTGTTGAACAATTCATGACAAATTACAGGGTAATCAATACACAAGCATACCAAACCAGTAATTCAGAAAAAGTTTATGATGAACAATATATAATAATTGTAGCAACAGATTTATCAATGGCATCTGTTCTGCTTGACGGAAATCCCATACAGTTTAGTTATTTCAAGCCAATTCCAACGACAAATTATTTCTATGCAAATGTTCGGGTTAGCGACGGAGTCCATTCTATTAGTTGTAATGATAAAATCGGAGTATATGTTTATGGTTATGGCTATGCAAATTCTTATGGCTATGTTGGTGGTATGAGCATGAAGCCTTATGATTATACACCCCCGCAAATTACCTCCCTCGATACATGTTATTCTGTGAAAGGTACAATTGCAGATACACTTGTTTCGGACTCAAAGATATCAACCATAATATCTCCTGTTGAAAGCCAGGTAAATGTTAATGTAAAAATTGACAATTTCAATCCTTATGCCGGAATTGTTAATTTCAGTACTAAACTCAATAATTTTTATGAGGACGGAGAATTTGAACTCATAGCAACTGATTCTATGGGATTGTATTCTTCCAAAAAATTCGAGATTCCCGGTTTTACATTATCCGTTTTAAATTTCAGGAATGGTACTAAACTCCCGGAGCATAGTCGGTTTTACAGAATCAAGAAGGAGTTTTGCTATCCGGTAGTAATAGAAAACTATGGGAAACATAAGCAGAATATCAATAGTCTGATTTTAAAAAACAGCAGTAATTTTCGAATTGTTTATAATACTCCAAAATCATTGAATCCGGGTCAAATTGACACAGCATTGATATGCTTTAGTTCGCCTGTTGACACAAATTTCATAGATACATTATCAATTATCGGAGATTGCGGCATAAGGAAAATACAGGCTTTCAACATTACATTCAGAGGTGACACAAGCAAACCCGATGTACAGGTAAATGTTGACCCATGCAACAAAATAACAAACCTGACAATTTCAGATTCAACGATTATTGATTTTGGAATGTCTTCTGTTGACATAATTGATACTGTAAATTGTTTAGTTACAATCGAAAAATATTTACCTAAATATGAAACTGTAAAAATTGAAGTGATTGACCAATATAAGGATGCTATTTATCATCTCTCTGCAACTGATTCGGCGGGATTCGTAACTGACATAATTGATACGATACAAGGATTCACGATAGCATTTCCTGGTATCAATGCCGGTTCAAAGATGTTTGAAATTGACAGTACAACTATTGGTGACTTAAATTGTAAAACATTGAGAATCAGCAATACAGGTTTGCTTCCCATAACATTTGATTACAATATGTATTTAAGATTGAATATTATTTATTCTTTACCATTAAGTCAATTGCCATTTACTATCAATCCGGGTACCTCAGAACTGTTAGAAATATGTTTCAGCCCGGTATTTGCAAGCGAATTCCCTCAAAACGATACTTTGGTATTTGAATTTAACTGCTTGTTTATGAAAATACCTTTGACAGGTATTGGTAAAAAAATAATCTTGATATCCGGGGGAGAATCTGTGGGGTGCAATACACCAATCAGATTTATAATAGATGAATTGCCCGGATATAATTTCCTTGAACAGAGTTATCCAAACCCATCATCAGATTATTCAACTATAAGATTTGGTATAGCAAACGAAACAGTTGCTTCAATAATGATTTATGATTTATACGGTAAGTTAAGAGCTACTGTGTTTTCTGAGAATTTAACGCCGGGAATATTTGAGGTAAAAATTAATACCGGCAAACTTGAACAAGGTATTTATGTTTACTCGTTAGTAACAGAAAATTCGATTTTATCTAAAAAAATGATAATAAGAAAATAATATTATGCCAGACAAAAAATTAAAATAAATTCACAAATCCTTAGTCAATTCCTTAATTCTTTGGTAATTTTGAATTATTAAAAAAGATTAATTTTAACGGAGTACTCTGTAATGAAAAAATATGCTTTGATATTAGCAGCAATTGTAGGTGGCGTTTTTCTTGGTTTCTATTTACAACCGCTCATTTCCGAAGACAATATATATCAACAAATAAAAAAATTCCAGGATATATTAGTAACTGTTGATAAGAATTATGTTGAAACAGTTGACACACAGAAACTTGTAGAAGCCGCCATACGCGGAATGCTCGAAGAGCTTGACCCTCACTCAGTTTATATCTCAGCCGATGAAATGAAAAGGGTGGATGAAGATTTTCAGGGAAGCTTTGAAGGCATCGGTGTTGAGTTTGATATTATTAATGATACAATTACTATTGTATCCCCGATACCCGGAGGCCCTAGTGAAGCACTCGGTATTTTATCAGGTGATAAGATTGTCAAAATTGACAGTGTGAATGCAGTTGGAATATCGAGAGCCGATGTTCCCAAAAAACTGAAGGGACCCAAAGGAACGCAAGTCGCCGTTGACATTGTCCGGAGCGGTTCAAAGGAATTACTTCATTTTAATATTACCCGCGATAAAATTCCACTCATAAGTGTTTACGGCTCTTTCTTGATTGATGGCTCGGACATTGGCGTTGTTCAGGTAAACAGATTTTCGGCAACCACCCACAAGGAAATGATGGAAGCTCTTGCAGACCTAAGGGCTAAGGGGATGAAGAAGCTTGTTTTGGATTTGCGGGATAATCCCGGCGGCTACCTCAATCAGGCTTATTTAATGGCTGATGAATTTATTCGCGGTGGAGATACAATCGTTTATACAAAAGGCCGAAGGCCTGAGTTCGATGAGGTTTATATTGCCGCAGGCGGAGGCGAGTATGAGGATATACCTCTTGTTGTTTTAATCAATGCAGGTTCTGCTTCTGCAAGTGAAATTGTATCAGGTGCAATCCAGGACCTTGACCGGGGGCTTATTGTTGGGACTACTTCCTTTGGCAAGGGACTCGTCCAAAGACAATTCAAATCATTTGACGGTTCTGCCTATCGGTTGACTATTTCAAAATATTACACTCCTTCTGGGAGATGTATCCAAAGGTCATTCAAAGATAAGGATGAATACAGGCATCTGGCTGGCAGGCTTGAACTAAAGGAAGGGTCTTATATCGAGGATGCTATTAAGAAAATTCATGACCAGGTGGCTAATTTTAATATTGGCAAAGAACCTTCAAAGGACAAAGATTATATCAGATTTGATTCTTTGCCTTTGTATCATACTCGCAGCAACAGACTTGTTTTCGGAGGTGGCGGCATAACTCCTGATTACATTATAAAACGTGATTCCATCAATAAATTGAGCAGGGATATTTGGAGTAAAAATATGTTTTTTGAATTTGCCAATAATTACATCCATGGTAAAGGCAATTTTATAAAAGATAAGTATCAGATAAACTATCTCGATTATATCAGGAATTTTGAAGTAAACGATGACATAATTAATGATTTCAAAAAACTTGCTGAAGCAAAAGGAGTATTATGGGACAATGATTTATATAAGCAGGACCAGGATTTCATCAAGATTGCAATAAAAGCTACTATAGCACGAATCCTTTGGAATGATAACCGTTCCTACCAGATATATGCGTCACTTGACAACCAGTTGTCGAAGGCAATTGAATTGTTCCCGGAAGCTGTGAAAATTTCAAGATTACATTAACATTAAAAATCCTATTATATAAAAAAGCCCGTGATTTCTCACGGGCTTTTTTATTAGTTAATTTCAACTAACTCCTTTGAAAGAGTTGTTTCAATTTTCTCTTTTACTTTTTCCATATACCATTGTGGTGTGCTGGTTGCACCTGTTATTCCCACTCGTTCGATTCCGTCGAACCAGTCGAGGTTAATCTCTTCCATGTCCTCGATAAAATATGTATTTGGATTTGCCTGCCGGCATATATGGTAAAGACTTTTACCATTCGATGAATTCCTGCCGGCAACAAAGAGAACTATATCATTATTTGATGCAAATTCCTGAAGCTTGTCCTCCCTGCCATATACATATTTGCAAAGTGTATTTTTTGCAATAAATACTTCGTTGACATCTCCGCCATCGATGAAATCTTTCACTTTTCCCTCGAGGGCATTTTTTATTTCGTTGAATGCTTGTTTTTCCATTGTCGTTTGAGAAAAGAGCATTGTCTTCCTGCTGAAATCAACTTTTTCCAATGCCTCTTCGACCGATTTAATCACAATACATTCTCCGTTGCACACTCCGCTGATACCAATAACTTCGGCATGGTCTTTTTTACCGTAAACGACGATTTGGTAGCCGCTGTCATAAGCTTTTTTAATGCGGTTCTGGAGTGCCTGAACGAGCGGGCAGGTTGCATCAACGACATTCAGTCCTAAATCATCAGCTAACTTGAATGTTGAAGGTGGTTCACCATGTGCCCTTATAATAACTTTTGATTTTTCGTTTGTTATATTTTTAAGCTCTGAGTGGGTTATGGTTTTTAATCCTTTGGCTTCGAGTCTTTCAATCTCCCTCGGATTGTGAATTATATCACCAAGAACATATACCTGTTCATCGGTTGAGTTCTGAAGGACTTCTTCGACCTTATCTATTGTTTTTACTACTCCCCAGCAGAAACCTGCCGAGTCATCTATTGATATTAACATATATAATTTACCTTATTAATACACACACAGTAATTAATTACATTATTCTATTTCTGAATACCATTAAACAGAAATTTTATTAAATTTACAGATGATATAAAAATTTTAATTTAAGGGACGGTATTGTAAAAAAAAATTTTATTAATTAATTGCTCTTTTCTAAGTGATTGAAAAAAATAGCACACTAAAGTTACATACAAAGCTCAATTCTGATGTAATTTGCTATTTATTTATATTTTTTGTAAGTTTTGAATCTTTAATAAAAGCAACAAATTAATTATGTTATCCTGAGCAAAGTCGAAGGGTTTGAAATATGCAAGGAGAGAGATAATAAATATCAGGTTATTCTCCACCTACTATGTAAAACCGGTAATTCCGGTTCTGATAGGATTGACTCTTATAATTAACTATATATTATTAACAATCAACAAATAGGATTTATGATACTGATTAACTACCTAAAATCTACCATCCTGAGCAAATTTGTGATGGCAGTAACGGGAGTTATTCTGGTTCTATTCGTCATTGGACATTGTGTGGGAAATTTGCAGGTTTTTCTTGGTAAGGACGCTTTTAACAGCTATGCTTATTTTCTGCAGGAGCGTCTCGGAGAACTGCTATTAATAATAAGACTCGGACTTATTGTTGCGGTTGTTTTTCATATAATAACATCAGTAAGGCTTAAGTTCCTTAATTTGGGTGCCAAACCAACCAAATACCAGGTGAAAAATTATGTGAAAGCCCGACTGACCTCAAGAACAATGATTTGGACCGGAATAATGATTTTTGCTTTTTTGACTTATCACATACTGCATTTTACAATGGGAGTAGTTCATCCCGAAGATTACAACAAAACAGACTATTACGTTACGAATGCAGTTTCTGTCGAAAAGGTTGATAATTCCACCTTAAAAGATACCGAAGGGTCGGATGAATGTTGTGCCAAAGGGACTGCAACTACTGCAAAAGAAAGTTTAATTAAATATAAAGGCAGTATGTACAAAGTCGAAGGTGATGAACCTATTTTATCGGAAAGGCATGATGCGTATGCAATGGTTATCAGTGGTTTCCAAAAACCGCTGGTTTCAATTTTGTATATTATAGGTGTCATCATACTTGGTTTCCACTTGAATCATGCAATTCAAAGTGCTTTTCAGACACTTGGGTATAACAATCCAAAGTATTTTCCAAAAATTATAGTCGGAAGCACAATTATTTCGATTCTTTTAGTTATATGTTACATATCTATACCGATTTCAATTCTTTTGGGATTAGTGGGAGGAAGATTATGATATTAGATTCAAAAATTCCTTCAGGTCCACTAAAAGACAAGTGGGATAAGCACAAATTTGAAATGAAGCTCATCAACGCGGCTAACAAGCGTAAATACAAAGCAATCGTAGTAGGTACAGGTTTAGCAGGTGCTTCTGCAGCAGCATCTCTTGCAGAACTCGGGTATGTTGTCGAAGCATTTACTTATAATGACAGCCCACGCAGAGCGCACAGCATTGCCGCTCAGGGAGGCATAAATGCCGCTAAGAACTATCCCAATGATGGAGACAGCATTTGGAGGTTGTTCTACGATACGGTTAAAGGCGGTGATTTCCGTGCAAGAGAAGGAAATGTTTACAGACTTGCTCAGGTAAGCAATAATATCATTGACCAGTGTGTGGCTCAGGGTGTGCCTTTCGCAAGAGAATACGGCGGTTTGCTCGATAACAGGTCATTTGGCGGAGCACAGGTTTCACGAACATTCTATGCAAGAGGACAAACGGGCCAACAATTATTGCTTGGTGCATATTCTGCTTTAAGCCGTGCAATCGGAAAGAAACAGGTTACGATGTACAATAGAAAAGAAATGCTCGACATTGTTATCATTGATAGCAAAGCACGTGGAATTGTAACAAGAGATTTGATTAACGGCAAAATTGAATCCTTCTGGGCTGATGCTGTGATTCTTGCAACAGGCGGATATGGAAATGTATTCTTCCTATCAACAAATGCACAGGCTTGTAATGTTACTGCTTCCTACAGGGCATATAAAAAAGGTGCTTTGTTTGCAAATCCTTGCTACACTCAAATTCATCCTACTTGTATTCCATTAAGCGGTGAACATCAATCGAAGTTAACCTTAATGTCCGAGTCTTTGAGGAATGATGGTCGTATTTGGGTGCCAAAGAATAAAGGCGATAAGCGTAAACCGAACGAGATTCCTGAAGAAGAAAGAGATTATTATCTTGAGAGAAAATATCCAAGTTTTGGGAATTTAGCACCAAGGGATATTTCTTCTCGCTCTGCAAAAGAAGTTTGTGATGAAGGCAGGGGAGTAAGTGCCACCGGTTTTGGAGTATATCTTGATTTTGCCGATTCGATTAATAGATTGGGTAAAAAGGTAATAGAGGAAAGGTATGGTAATCTATTTGAGATGTATGAAAGAATAGTTGGTGAAGACCCATACAAGACCCCGATGATGATTTATCCTGCTTCCCACTATACAATGGGTGGATTGTGGGTTGATTATAATTTGATGAGTACAATACCAGGACTTCACATACTCGGCGAAGCTAACTTTTCAGACCACGGAGCAAACAGACTGGGTGCAAGTGCTCTAATGCAGGGACTTGCAGACGGTTACTTTGTCATACCTTATACTATCGGTGATTATTTCGCGAGAAATAAATTTGACAAGGTTAACATTGACCATCCTGAATTCAAAAAAACCGAATCGGAAGTAATTGAAAAAACTAATAAATTACTTTCAATTAAAGGAAAGAAAACCCCTACAATGTTCCATCGCGAACTAGGTGAAGTCATGTGGGAATTTTGCGGAATGGGAAGGAATGAAGCCGGTTTGAAAAAAGCACTCGAACTTGTTCCTAAGATAAGAGAAGAATTCTGGCAAAATCTGACCATTACAGGTGAAGGGAATGATTTAAACATATCACTTGAAAAGGCAGGCAGAGTTGCTGACTTCCTCGAATTTGCAGAAGTACTTTTGTGGGATGCACTCGAAAGAGACGAATCCTGCGGGGCGCATTTCAGAGAAGAACATCAGTATCCCGATGGAGAAGCTAAACGGGATGATGAACATTTTGCACACGTTGCAGCCTGGGAATACAGGGGTGTTGGAAACAAACCTGTAAGGCATATTGAGCCTCTTGAATTTGAGAATGTACAATTAGCCGTGAGGAGCTACAAATGAGATTAAAACTATTTATTTGGAGACAAAAAAATGCCACTGATAAGGGACACATGGAAAAATACCAGGTTGATGATGTTCTCGAAGATATGTCTTTCCTTGAAATGCTTGATGTATTGAATGAAAAGCTTATCCTTGAAGGCAAGGAACCTGTTGCATTTGACCATGATTGCCGTGAAGGTATTTGCGGTGCTTGTTCATTAACAATAAACGGTATTCCTCATGGACATGAGAAGGCTACGACTACCTGTCAATTGCACATGCGAAAATTCAAGGATGGTGATTCAATTTATATCGAACCTTTCAGGGCAAAAGCATTTCCTGTTATTAAAGACCTTGTCGTTGACCGGAGTGCATTTGAGAGGATTATGCAGGCTGGAGGTTTCATCAGTATTAACACTGGTAATGCTATTGAGGCAAATGCACTTCCAATTTCTAAAAAGAATGCAGATTTAGCTATGGATGCGGCGCAGTGTATTGGCTGCGGTGCATGTGTAGCGGCTTGCCCGAATGGTGCTGCGATGTTGTTCGTATCTGCCAAAGTAAGCCAATTTGCTTTACTTCCTCAGGGACAACCTGAAAGAAAAAGACGTGTTCTCTCAATGGTAGGACAGATGGAGAAAGAAGGATTTGGTGCATGCACTAATTTTTACGAATGTGAAGCTGCATGTCCGAAACAGATACCTGTCAGGTTTATTGCTATGATGAATAGGGATTATCTTTGTTCAAGAGTAACTGAACCTGTTGAAGCATAATTTGCTTTTTTAATATTCGTAAGCCATTGTATATAATAGATATACAATGGCTTTTTTTATCTTGATACATATTGAATTATTACGTAATTTTGAATAAAAAATATTTATATCTGATATTATCAATGATGCTCAAAGATGTTAATAATATTGAATTAGAATTAGAACCAGCACTTTTTTGGGATGTTGATTTAAAGAAATTTGATTTTAAAAAATATTCAATTCAGGTTATTGATAGGGTATTAATGAATGGAAATATAAAAGACTGGGTTGAAATAAAAAATTTTTATGGTTTGGATAAGATAAAAGAAATTGCTCTTCAATTGCGTTATCTCGATAAATTAACATTAAATTTTTGTTCATGGTATTTCAACATTCCAAAGGAAAAGTTCAGATGTTACAATACTCAGCAATCAGTAAAGGAACACTGGGATTATTGAAATACCAAAAGAATATTTAAGTTATAAATAAATTTCGTACATATATACGAATAGACATTGAATTTTAATATTTACATATTTAATAGTATATATACTATTAAATAAGCACAATTTATTCTAACAATTATATAATAAAGCACTGAATTATATGAGATTAACGAATAATTTTACTGGTATTATATATAGTATATATACTATATATAATACCATTTGTTTCTTAATTATCTATTTCGTAAATTGGAATAAATAATAATTGAAATAGTCAAAATGGCTGGTAAAACAAGATTTCAAATTTCAAAAAAGGATATTATTAACCTTTTTGAAACAAAAGGGAAAAATATTTATTCATTTAGTGATTTGATTCAAATTCTAGATGATAACAGAGAATTTTGGAGGCTCCCCAAGAGACTTACGGGGAAATTATTTATTGACCTTCTTTTGAAAAACACAAAGTTAAATAACCACATCATCCAATTTCCTAATAATAAATTTATTAAATATACTTGGGTGCCTGTTTCAATATTTAAATTAATATTAAGTATAAATTCAAAAGCTTATTTATCTCATTATTCCGCAATGCAAATTCACAGTTTAACTGAACAGATTCCTAAATCAATTTATATAAATATTGAACAATCAAATAAATCACAAATTAGTAATAAATTGATATTACAAGACAGAATAAAATTTGCCTTTTCAAGAAATCAAAGAACAACAAAAAACATAGCAAATTTTCATGATTTTAAAATATATCTTTTAAACGGAAAATATACTGAAAACTTAGGAGTAATTGAACATCAGTATGAAACAAATGAAATTATCAGAGTTACTGATATTGAAAGAACCTTGATTGATATTATTGTGAGACCAAATTATTCAGGTGGAATTTTCGAAGTGTTGAAAGCTTATCAAAATGCTTATTATAAAGTTTCAATTAATAAATTATGTTCTTATTTAAAAAAAATAAATTTTATTTATCCTTATCACCAAATTATTGGTTTTTTATTGGATAAGACCAAACTTTACAAAGAGAATCAAATTAATCTTCTAAAGCAATTTGAAATAAAATATGATTTTTTTCTTACTTATGGAGCCAAGGATTTAGAATATTCAAAAGAATGGAGATTATTTTATCCCAAGGGATTCTAAAATTTTTTCTGCTAATTCTACTGTGTACTCAAAATAAAACTCAAAATCTTTTAAACCCTCCTTATATGTTACAGTATCTATTAAAGATGGATATTCAGCCCGATGCAATTCTTTGGTATCTTTAATTTTTTTCAGATAATGATATGGTACCTTTTTTGAATCAAAAATTGCTTTCAATAAATCTAAATTATCTTCGGAAGTTAAATTTATTTTAGAATAATCTGATAAAATATAAATATCAAAAAAATCTCTTGCTCTTGATTTTCTTGAAATTGTTTTAATTATTGACTTGTAATCTTCCACTTGCTGACAAATCGCTCTTAATTTTTCGATAATAATCATTTCGGGTGTATAAACATAAATTGTATAACCTTCTAAATCCATTCGTTGTTTTGAACTGCAGAATTCAAATTTGCTAATTTCAATTGAATACCTTGTTGATAAATTTTTTCCTAATGGGATTGCATTTCTTCTTAATGCATCAATGTTGTCCTTTCTTTTATCATATTCAATTTCTGCTAGTAATTTAAATTCTATTTCATAACCTCCCCAAAATGATTTTACTGTTTCATCCAATTTTTCTGGTCTTTGTTGAAATTTATAATCAAAAAGAATAAATCCTTCTTTTTTAAATCCATCTTTTAATAATTCTTTAATTTTAACTTTAATAATATTAAGTTCATCTTCTTTAAAATCATCTTGTATTGAAAAATCTAAATCAATGGAAGCCCGTGATGAAAGATGGTATATTATATTTATAGCATTACCTCCTTTTAGAACTAATCTATCCATCAATTCATCATCAGATATTAATGCAATAATTGCAGTTTTCTTTACTTTATCTAAAAAATTTAGATCCATTGTTATATATTTGCAAGGGAACTATTATATTGTATTCATTTTTTATTTCGGCTCTTCCTGCTTTTCCCTGAATTTATAATCTCTCAAAATAGTAAGTATATTTTCTTCCCATGAAAGTTTTGGTGTTTCAACTATTCTTCCGATTTCCTCACCTTCAACTTCCAATACTAAAGTCGGAACTTTTTCTATTTTATATTCTTTAGCAATACCTGAAGGTTCATCCTTCTGACGATCAACTCCATACAGAATAATTTTATCGGGAAAAATTCCTGCACCTGTAATCAATTTATATATTTTTGGGAGTTCCGTTTCAGAATCACTGCACCATGAACCGGCAAAAATTATGAAATCAACCCCATTGTCCGTTGCGACTTCAGAAATTTCGTTTGCTCTTTTCAGATTTGGCATATATGATGGAGCACTATAACTTTCCCATCCTGCATCTTCCTGCCACTCTTCCCAGGTCAGGTGTCCGACGAGCATTGGTTTCCCTTTCTCATCTTCTTCAATCGAATAATTTGAACTCAAACATGAAATAAGTATTATTGAAAAAATAATCGAATAAAATAATTTGAAAGTCTTTTGATATGCCGGTTTCATAATTATATTTCTCATTTTTTTATATTTAATAATTATTACAACTCTGAAAACAAGATAATATTTTATTATCCTGAATTCACTGTTAAATTATCCAATATTTGTGCCAGTTTTTTTGCTGCTTCCTTTCTTTCATAAGTTTTGATTAATTCTAAATCAGGGGAATAAGTCCAATTCTTGTTTTTCCATTGTTCATAATATTCTTTTATTATATCAGCAATTCCTGCTACATCTGATTGGTGTGCAACTTTACCGCTTCGGGTTTCAAGCATTAATTTTGCAATTGCACTTTCATTTGGAGCAATTGCAATGATTGGTTTCATCACTCCGATATACTCATATACTTTTCCGGGAACAATCTCTTCACTTTCCTTTGCCTCATCAACAACGAGAAGTAATGCATCTGATTGTAGTAATAATTTTATACTTTCTGAATGTGGTATGTATGAAATAATTTCGATTGAATCTCTGAAAGAAGCATTTCTGAACATTTCCTCAACTTCAGCACCAAACCTTCCGACAAACCTGAGATGTAATTCTTCTGTTTTAAGTTCTCCATCTTTAATCAAAATCTCAATCGCCTCAAAAAAGCTTGCCGGGTTTCTTCTCCCATACATAGAACCGCTATATGTTATTGTAAATTTCTCATTATCCTTTTTCTCGACTTTTGGAAAATCAGAAGAATCGAATCCGTTTGGTACATGTTCAAATTTATCTTTTTTTAAAAGTGGATATTTTCCCAATGCATCTTTTATAATTCCTTCCCAAGCACACTCTATAGCGTCTGCTTCAGTGAAAACGGAACGCTCCATTCTAATATCGAACATATCTGGTAGAAACCAACGCTTAGGTGCAGTTAGAAATCCCCTCCAGGGGTCACGAAAACCTGCTATCCATGGTACATTATATAAACGTTTAAATTTTCTTGCAATAAGTGAACATGTGTAAGGCGGTGATGAACTATATACAGCATCAATCTTATATTGCTTCTGTATTCTCTTAATAGCTTTATTAGCTGTAATCCTCCAGGCAGTACGTGCATCGGGAATAAAAAAAGTGGCACGGATAAATTCTGCAACTTTATCTTTGAAACTTAATTTCTGGTTCTCCTTTTTTATAACATTAACATCAATCGCCCCTTTTTTTCTTCCTGTAAATATACGGTATAAATCATAAGGTTCATATATGTGTGTTCTCACAACGATTGTTGATTCAGTTAACTGAGATAATAATGATTCATCCACAGCAGGAAATTGCCCGTTTGAAACAGTCAGAACAATAGGCTGCCAGCCGAATTCAGGAAGATACTTCACATGCTTCAGCACCCTCTGAACACCCGGTCCTCCCGACGGAGGAAAATAATATGCTATGATTAATAAGTTTTTCATTTCTTTGTTATTTAATTTCTCAAACAATCTCAATACAATTCTGTGCTGTTGCTATAATTTCTTCAAGTTCCTTACTCTCATTTCCTAACTTATTTACAATTCTTTCATCAGAAATACACCTTATCTGATAGCAGTTCACAGCACTTTTAACATTCAATCCATTATGCTTGTTAGGCACAAGTTTATACAGCCACCAAATTTTTTCAAAATCATTTTTCCATGTTATGATGGGTGCTACTATTTTCAAATCCAAACCAACTGCGAAATTTCCATTAATTATAATAGCAGGTCTGATTTTTTTTATTTCATCACCTAGAGTTGGATTGAAATCTACAAGACAAATATCACCTTGAAAAGCATTTATTGATTTGGGTTTCATTCTATCCCATCATCAATTTCATCAACAAATAATTCTTTTTTGTACTTATTATAATATGGCATTGATTCATTAGTCATTTGCTTTAGGAGAGCTGACCTGATTTCCTTAGGAAGTTTCCTTATATCTTTTGCACTTAGTTTTCTTGAATTAAGTTCTTTGTCAACAAGTTCTTTTACCAATCTGGAAACCGGTTTATTGTCAATTGTTGACAATAGGTTGAATTTTGCTTTTTCCTCTTTTGTAACTCTAATCGCTATCATTGATGAATTTATAGTTTGCATAATTTTTCCTTTTTGTATTTACGTATATACATATATACAAATATACAAATTTTCAATTTCTAATTTTCAATTTTCAACAAATTTTTAATGAATAATTTTAAATTATCCTATTTATAATTCATTCAAAATTCAATATTTAAAATTCAAAATTTTTTTAACCGTGTCTCACATGCAGTATATCACCATCCTTCACTATATACTCTTTTCCCTCGAGTCTGAATACTCCATGCTCTTTACATTTTGCAAAATTTTTATATTTCATGAAATCCTCATAATGAGTAACTTCAGCACGAATGAATTTATTGAAAAAGTCTGTGTGTATTGTTCCTGCGGCTTCCTGCGCATTATCCCCTTCGTGAATAGTCCAGGCACGGCATTCATCTTCTCCTACTGTAAAAAATGACTGCAATCCGAGAAGTCTGTATGCACTCCGAATTAATCTTGAAAGTGCAGATTCCTTAATCCCATACTCTTCCATAAACATCTTTTTCTCTTCTTCTTCAAGAGAAACCAATTCTCTTTCAATTTTCGCAAAGAAAGGCTCAATTCGGATTTTCTTACCCTTAATGTTTTGCCTTAAAGTTTCAATAATTCCATCTGCCTTTGAAATGTCTCTCTCATCAAAATTAACTGCGATTAAGAGAGGCTTAGAAGTCAATGGTTGATAATTTTTGAGCAAAAGAATCTCATCATCGTGTATTTCTCTTTCTCTCAAAGGTATTCCTTTTTCGAGTGTTTCATTCCATTTAAGCATAACTTCTTTTTCTTTTGTAACCTGCTCCTTCGTTTTTTGTTTGCCCATCTCTCTTTCTAATTTCTCGAGACGTCCTTCGATGAAAGCAAGGTCGGCAAATAATAATTCATCTTCGAAAATTTTAATGTCCCTCAAAACATTAATACTGCCTTCGACGTGAGGAATGCTTTCATCCTCAAAAGCTCTGACTACATGAATCAGTGCATCATTTGTTCTTACTTTAGTCAGAAATGCAGTGTTAAACATGGAGCCGGCTTTTTCGCCTTTCTGCACACCAACCAAATCAACGATTTCGATTGTTGCATTAACCTTCTTTTTGGGCTGAAAGATTTCAGTAAACTCATCTAACCTTTTGTCCTGCACCTTTACGGTTGCAATATTTGCCTCTCTTCTCTGGAGAGCATGCTGGTCGAACTGAGTTTCAGTCAAAGTCTGAAAGAAAGTTGTTTTACCTGAATAGGGAAGTCCCACAATTGCTATTTGCATGGTTATAACCTTTTTAGAAATTTAATCTTAAATTTAATTCAAAGTAAAACAATTCTCTTTTGATTGCAAAAGAATTTAATTAATTTAAATGTAATAATTTCAATATTAGCGGGGATCAAAAAAAGAAAATAACTCAACTTATAATATTCAAATACCATATCAAATCCAATAAATCTTAGTAAAAAAGCAATCATCCGGCATTTAACCTTATTATTCACAATACATATTTTGTGATTTTCGATTTTAATTCATGTTTAATAAGGATATTTGAAAGTACATTATAAATAAATTTTCATAGAAAATTTTTCCAAAATTGTTAATTGTGAATTAGATTTTTATAAATTTGAAGTGCTTCTGGAAACGGCGATAAAACCCTCTCCAAAACTCCCTGTGTCAATGAAATTGTGATGCCGTAGTTTGTTATTGGTACATCTTCATCCTTTGCTTTGTGTATTCTGACAAGCTTTTCGTTCCGTGTCAGCATACATCCGCCGCAATGAATAATAAGTTTATAATCAGTTATATCTTAGGGAAAAGGAGAAGTCAGTGCCACATCTTGATTGGCAATCATATTAAGGAAGCCGGATTTACCTGTATTCGTCCTTCCGAATAAAGCAATTTGCAGCCTCAATGCTTTTGGTGTATATATCATTAATTTATAATCCCTCTTTTATCTCCCTTTATCAAAGGGAGATAAAAGAATATTAATAAAAGTATTTTTTATCTATTACTGAATATTAATAATAGAATATAAAATAACCAAAAAGATTATGAGTACCTTAATGAATGGTTATTGTCTTGCAGAGCTAACCATGAAGAAAAGACATCAAAAAAGCGTCTTGACGAGAACAAAACGCTTTTTTAATTAACGATTTCTCTTTTTATGACGATTCTTTCTAAGTCTCTTTTTTCTTTTGTGAGTAGCCATTTTATGGCGTTTTCTTTTTCTGCCGCAGGGCATAAAATCTCCAATTATGTTTTAAAAAAGTAATTTGTAAATATAACACTCTCAAAATAATCAATTTCGGATTATTACAGAAAATGAATTTTCTAATCTTACCGTTGAGAAAATCAAATTAGCAACAATAGTTAAATTAAATAAATTAAATTAATTAATCTATCATTCACTTGCTTTTGATTTCATTGTTTCGTTAACCTTATGTAGAAATTCAGGAGAAGGTTTGAAAACCGGAACAAATCTTTTTTCCAGAGGAACCAAATCGCCTGTTTTGGGATTACGTGCCATTCTCGGTTTACGGCTCTTGGATTTAAAAACACCGAAGCCACGTAATTCAATACGTTTGCCGTTTGATATAGATGTGATGATGCTTGAAAAGACACCATCCACAACGGCTTTCGTCTCAATTTTTGTTAACCCGGTTGCTTTTGCGATTTCGTCAACAATATCTGCCTTAGTCATAATGTACCTAAAAATTTAATTATGAAATACATACAATTATAAAAATAGTCAATTTCAAGGAGAACAAATTTATAAAAACAAAATAAAAAACAAAAACTTTCGATAATAAATATATTGGAGTGCAAAAAAAAAATAAAACTTTGATTTTTTTGAAAATAACCTTAATCAAGGTATTTTTGTAGCTTGTTTAAATTTGAAAACTGCGGAGTAAATGTGAACTGGGTTAAAGAACAGTCCCCTGATGATAAAAAAATCCAGGAAGAAATCATTAAGGAAGGTAATCTTCCGAGACATATAGCGGTTATCATGGACGGCAACGGCAGATGGGCCATCGAACGCGGATTAACACGTACCGAAGGCCATCAGGAAGGGATTGAAAGCGTTAGAGATATTGTCAAGGCATCATCCCAGATTGGAATTAAATACCTGACTTTATATGCCTTCTCTATTGAAAATTGGAAAAGGCCTATTACCGAAGTCGGGGTTCTGATGAAATTATTAGAACATTATCTCAGGCAAGAACTTAATGAACTGCATGCTAATAATGTTAAACTCCAATCAATCGGTAAATCTAGTTCACTTCCTAAAGTTGTACAAAAATTACTTCATGAGTCTTATGAAACTACAAAGGATAATACGGGTTTGACTTTGACTCTTGCATTAAGTTATAGCGGCAGATGGGATATTGTCAGGGCTGTTCAAATGATGGCATTGGACGTCAGGCGGGGAAAAGTATCACCTGAAGATATTAACGAAGATTTATTTTCCTCCTATTTACAAACAACAGGAATGCCATATCCTGACTTTTTAATCAGGACAAGCGGAGAGATGAGACTGAGTAATTTTCTTTTGTGGGAAATGGCTTACGGTGAAATGTATATTACCGACAAATACTGGCCCGGATTCAGGCGAAACGATTTATATGATGCACTTATTAATTTTATGACAAGGGAGCGGAGATTCGGTAAAACATCGGCTCAGGTTGCTTCCGAAAAAGACATTAAACAAAAAGATACTTACTTACAAAGGGTTGTTCATGCTATCAAAGGCAAGTAAATTCATAGTTTTTTATATTTTTTTATTATTAGGTATTTCTAATTGTTTTGCCCAGACTGAGAATCCATCCTATGTTATAGCCGGTATTCAGATCGAGGGCAATAAATTCGCCGATGAAGAAACAATAATAGCATTGAGTGGATTAAGGCCCGGGGATAGGATTAAACTTCCTAATGATAATAAGTTTCAGATTGCTATGAAAAATTTATGGAACCGAAAACAATTTTCTGACGTTGAATTTGCAGTTGATAAAATCACTCCACTCGGAGTTTTTCTTATTATAAGAGTCAAAGAGTACACAAGATTGAGCGAAATTATTATCGAGGGTAACAAAGAACTCACACGTGACGAGATAATAAAAGTAATTGGGAAAGTCAAGGGTGATGTCTTAACCCCATACGAGCTTTATCTCGCTAAGCAAAGTATCAAGAAAAAATATACAGAAGAAGGTTTACTTTTTGCTAAGGTTGAAGCTGAACTCGAACCGACAGACACAAGCTATTATTCCAAAATGATTATCACTGTTAATGAAGGAA
Source organism: Bacteroidota bacterium (assembly GCA_021824625.1). Taxonomy (GTDB): domain Bacteria; phylum Bacteroidota; class Ignavibacteria; order Kapaibacteriales; family UBA2268; genus XYC2-FULL-35-21. Next base: position 30,671 of record JAKAKE010000195.1, read on the forward strand.
CTGAATTTCATACAGGTTCTATTGAATTTGAAGGAAATAAAAACTTTTCAGATAATACTTTGGCAGGAGTGTTCGATGACACTCATACAAAAGAATGGTGGCAGTTCTGGCGCTCCTCAAAATTTGATACAAAGGAATATGCGAAAGATAAAGAACTGCTCAAGACTTTCTTTAAAAAAGAAGGTTATATTGATGCAGAAATTCTAAAAGATACATTAATCTATGATGAAAATAAATCTGAGGTACATATTAAACTTTGGGTTGATGAAGGTAAAAAATATTATGTAAGAAATATTGAATTTGATGGTAATACCGTTTATCCTTCGGGTATTTTGTCGGCAAGGCTTGACTTCAAAAAAGGCGATGTATATGACATGGATAAATTTGAAAAGAACCTGAATGGAAACGAAGAGCAAACAGATGTTCTCTCATTATATGCCGACAACGGCTATCTGTCCATTCGTTTCATACCCGAAGAAGTAAGGATAAATCCCGATTCGGTTGATATCAAAATTAAAGTTTATGAAAACCAAAGACTGAAAATCCGTCGTGTAGAAATTGTCGGCAACACTAAAACAAAGGACAAAGTAATAAGACGTGAACTATACACAAGGCCCGGCGATTATTTCGACAGGTCTGCTGTCATACGCAGTGTCAGGGCTTTAGGAGTTATGAATTATTTCAATCCTGAAGCTTTGAGGCCGGATGTCAAGCCTGTTGATGAAGCGAATATTGATTTAATTTACCGTGTTGAAGAGCGTTCAACTGATATGGTAAATGCTTCAATCGGTTTTGCCGGTTCTTTCGGATTAACCGGTTCTGTCGGATTGACCTTTAATAATTTTTCAATTACCGAGCCATTGAGCGGCGGCGGCGGACAGATTTTTAATATACAGGCAGAATTTGGCCAGGCAAACCGGTATCAAACTTTTTCAATCGGTTTTACCGAACCCTGGTTGTTCGATGAACCAACAACGGTTGGCGCTAATTTATTTTACAGGGATATTAAATATTTTTACAATCAACGTTCAATAGGAGGTGCATTTAATGTAGGCAGAAGATTCCGTTGGCCCGATGATTATTTCCGGGGTGATTTGCGGATACGCATTCAAAATAACGAAGCTGACAGTATTTATTTGACAAGGCCCGGATTAGAGGTTACACTTGGGCAGTCAATATCCCGTATCAGTTTGAATCACCCGTTTTTCCCGACTTATGGTTCAAAATTTAGTTTCTCGACAGATTTTGCAATGGCAGCATTAGGTTTGGGAAAGATTGATTATTTCAAGAATGAACTTAAATTTGAAATGGTTCATCCGCTGTTGAAGATTGATGATAATGACAAGATGGTCCTTTATTTAAGTTCACATATAGGCTATATGGCAGGGTTTGGCAATGACACAACAATACCTCCCGTCGAACTGTATTATATGGGTGGAAGCGGGCTTTCCGGATACTTTGGTACAATC
>JAKAKE010000079.1 GCA_021824625.1 Bacteroidota bacterium
CATATATCTTGGCGAGCATGCACCAATAACAATCCTGTTCAAACCTTCTGTTTCGATGTCTTTCCTAATTTCCTGTATTGCGAGGTCTCCACAAAGGCAGGAATTGAGTTTGCAAACGGGAATTTTGGTTTCCTTCTGAACTGTCTCGCTGATTGTCTGACAATTAATTGCTGCTCCGATTTCACAACCTGAACATAAATATAATCCGACTTTTGTTTCCTCTGCCATATTAATTCCCTCCCTTCACAATATGTATCGCTTTCATTGCCGCACCTGTTGATTCCTGCACGACTGATGACACCTCCTTCGGGCCTGTGCATACTCCGCAGCCTATAATTGATTTATCTACATCTGTTCTGACAAATCCGTTTTCATCAAGCAAAGGTTGAACAGGGAAACCATTCTTTGATGTTGTCGGTTGCATTCCCGTAGCCAGTACAACAAGGTCAACTGACGATTGTTTCAATTCGCCAGCCATTGTATCTTCGGCTTCAACAATTAATTGTTTTGAAGTTGGGTCCTGTATAACTTTTGCAACCTTGCCTCTGTGGAAAAATACTTTGCTGTCATTTTGCATTTTTGTATAAAAATCTTCTAAAGGACCGGGTGAACGAATATCAATATAAAATACATGTATTTCGGTTTCGGGCAATTGCTCTCTTATATACTGTGCTTGCTTGAGTGAGGCCATACAGCAGACTGATGAGCAGTATTCGAGATGGTTTTCATCACGAGAACCGGCACACTGAACGAATGCAACTTTCTCAATTGGTTTATCTGAGCCTGGTATTTGAATCTTCCCACCTGTAGGTCCGCTCGCTGATGCAAGCCTTTCGAGCATCATATTCGTAACTACACCTTGTAGCTTTCCATAACCTAATGTTTCCAGATTCGAAGCATTGTATGGGTCCCAACCCGAAGCCCAGACAATCGCTTTTGCATTTATATTTATTTCTCTATCTTCTTCATTCACATCGATAGCATTGTATTTGCAGGAATCAATAATCAAATTAAGTTCTTCGCGGCTGCACAAACTTTTATCGAGCACATATTTCATCGGGTAGCAGTTGTTATAGGGAAGATATATTGCTTTTGTTTTATCCATTCCGAAATTGAAATCGTTGCTTCTTTCTACAGTGCATGCTGTGGCACAATCTCCGCAGTTTGTACACTTGTTGTTAACATATCTTGGCTTGACATTTACATTAACCGAATAATTTCCGGCATCACCGGAAACGGATTTAACTTCTGCAAGAGTGTAAAGCGTGATTCTCGGATTATCCCGCAATCTTCTGATGTTAATTTCCATGCCGCAGGTCGGTGGACATAATTTTGGGAAGTATTGATTCATTTGAGCCACTCTGCCTCCAATGTAAGGATTTTTCTCAATCAGAGTAACGGTGAATCCCGTTTCCGCCGCTTCCAATGCAGTAGTAATACCTGAAATCCCTGCCCCTACTACAAGAATGTCAGTTTCAATAGAACTTATTTCCATAATCATTTCTTTCATTATTTCATATTTATGCAATTTTGATGTTCTCATTATAAGAGGTATGAGGTTTTATAATTGTCATTCTAAGTTTATCGAAGAATCTCAGGTTCAGTGATAATAGAGATTCTTCATTTCGTTTCACTTCATTCAGAATGACACTCTCATTTTCAATAAATCTCTCTATTCTGAACACTACGGTTTCTAAATTAAATTACACAGGCAGGTATTACAAGCGTTCAAATCTTATTGTAATCTGAGTGTGGTGAATATGTGATCGTAAAGATAGAATTAAATATGTGTAAGGAATATTAATTTGTTAATTCAGATTACGGATTCCAAAAAAAAACCTTATCAAATCCACTAAATCTTAGTAAAAAAAGTATTCAGTCCACAACAAACCTTATTACCTTATTTCAAAATTTCTTGTTTAATAAGATAATAAGGTTAAACAACCGGACATCTATTTTTTTACTAAGGTTTTTGCATAATTCGTATTTTAATAAAATAAAATAGAAATTTCTTCATCATTATTCTTAAATTAATGTAAAATTTATATGACAGATAAAGCAAAAAATATAACCGAAAAATTGAAAAGCGTTTTAGAAGCCGACTCAAACGTTGATTTCGCCGTTACATTCGGCTCTATTCTCAATAAAGAAAAATTCAGGGATATTGATGTCGCTGTTTATTTTGTTAAACCACCTGAAGGATTTGAACTGCTCGAATATATGGTCAAGCTTGATAAGTCAGTCGGTGTAGAAGTTGACCTTAATGTGTTAAATTCTGCAGGGGCATTTCTCAGGCACCAAGTATTCAAAACCGGAGAACCATTATTCATTCGTGATTTCATAAAATATGCCGATTTCCGGGACAGAACGATAGCTGATTACCAGGAATATAAATACATAGCAGGATTTGAGTAAAATGATTGATTTAAAACTTGTCGAAAAAAAACTAAGAAGCATCGAGGATTTTCTCAGGGAAATTCAGAATAGTCCGAAAATAAACAACTTCTGTGAATTTGAAAATAATGTGCAATTCAAGAGATTCATTGAAAGAAACATTGAACTCTGCATTGAAAAGATGATTGATGTTTGCAGACATATAGTCAGCCGCCTGAATTTGAAGGAACCTGAATCTTATGGCGAATGTTTTGAGATGTTGACTAAGGAAGGAATTATTGCTCAGGACTATCTGAATACAATTCAATCAATGATAAAATTCAGAAATTTACTCATTCACGCTTACGATAAAATTGATGACAACATCACTTATGGAATTTACATAAAACACCTTCCGGATATTAAACAATTTGTAGATATAATTAGAAAATATGCAAATGGCTGATTATATAATAAGAGATAATTTTGATTTAAACAATGAGATAAAATTTAGGCAAAAACAAAAATAATTTCTCTGAGTTTCGCAGAGTTTTTCTCAGTGTTCCAAAGAGAATAAAATAATATAAAATTCAACTAACGACTAATACAACTTAGCACTCAACACTTATAACTTAACACTTAAAATAATTCCTTAATCCTTGAATCCTGTTCGGACTGTTTTGTCACATGCAAAGTAAAAAGGTCTCAGAAAACAAGAAAAATTATTTCATCAATAAGCATCCTTACGGTGCTTTATGGTTGATATATCTATAATTTTATCTGAATCATCAATAGAATAAATAATACGGTAATCACCAATTCTTATTCTCCATAGATTATGAAAACCGATAAGCTTTTTACATCCTGCGGGTCTTGGTTCTGACTTCAGAGCCATTATTCTTTCAAATATTCTGATTACATAAGATTTTTCGTGTGCCTATAATTCTTTTCGTGCTGAAGTGGCGAATGTGATGGAATACTCATGCATCCAGTTTACCTTATTTGATTAGCATTTGCCTGACTGTTTCCAATGACTCACGAGGCTTGTCTGTTCTTGCTCTCACAACAAGTTCATCATAGAAGTCTTCCCATATTTCACTGTGCTAAGGTAGTACAAGAGGAGAATCCGGAAAAATTACCCAAGCTGAGACACTAAACAAATATAACATAGGATTTTAAAGTGTTGGGTGTTAGGTGTCGGGTGATGAGTTGTAGGGATTTAAAATTTTAAATCCCATTACAAATTGAAAATTTGAAATTAAAAATTTATTAAAAATTAAAAATTGTAAAATTGATAATTCTTTATGTTGGGTGTTGAATTACTTTGCAGGCTTTGGGACTTTGCATGAGATTAACCCCATGCTTCAGCATGGAGGGGAGGCATGTAAGCTAATCCACAGCCGCTCCCCCCCCAAACTAAAGTGTGGTGTTATTAAAACCCTACAATCCTCAAATCCTACAAATCCTAAATCAAACAATTTGGCTATGGATTCTGAACCGGGTTCAGAAAGACAAAATATAAAATCGGTATTTTTAGAACAATCCGGTATATTTCACAAATTGTCAATTGTAAATTCTTCTTAATTCCCTATTTCCACATTCCAAATTTTCATTAGCATTTATTATAAGATTTTCGTAATTTTATGGGCAGCATAAAATAAACTATCGTGAACTTATTTGGTAAGATTTATCGAATTTTGTTATGTATTGATATATTTGCATACAAGTATGGAGATACAATAATTGTGTCGGAGTTACTTTATGTTTTATTTGATAATTTTATAAATAAAAAAAGTTTTTGATGGCAAAAAAGTTCCTAATATTTTTTATCCTGATGCAGGTTCAGTCGTATATACTCAGCCCGCAGACGGTTGAACCGCTCTACGATTATTCATGTTCAATTTATTCCAAAAGCAAAGAATTTACCGACATCGGATTAATCAGAAAAGCAGAAACATCTATTCTCGGGATTATTAAGCAGAGCAAATCCTCACCCGTTAAGGACCAGACAGAAATTTTATATGCTCGTACAGAATATATGACAGGCAACACAAAACTCGCAGATGCACGGCTTGAAAAGTTTATCAATGACCGTTCCAACTCTCCCCTTATAACTCAAGCGGCAATGCTGAGGGCATACTTTGCTTTTGATAATAAAAATTATGTGAAATCTGAAAAACTTTTTGAAGAAGCGAAAGAAATTGCAGAGAAAGAGTTTGCCATAAGAAATGACAGCGTGTATGTCGGGTATGCTCACTCAGCTTTATACTGGCAGGCAACATCACTATCGCAGCAGGGAAAATACCAGGACGCTGAGCCGATTTATTCGGAGTGCTTTCAGAAGTACCCGAATGAAGAATATGCCGATGATGCGCTCTATTCTCTCGGGTTGATTGCCGAAACGAACGGCAGGCATGAAATAGCCTCAAATTATTATAATACTATTGCAAAGAAATATCCATATACAAATACATTTGTTGCTTCGCGTATTCGTGAAGCTAATAATAAACTGATTTTAAGGAATCCTTCATCATCCATAATCATAATCGAAAATGCAGAGAACAAACTTTCTCATATCAGGGACAAGGATTCAATCGGCTTGCTTTACGAGGAGCAGAGTTTTTCCGAATTAGCATCTGAAGACATCCAGTATCTAAGAGTAGAAGCATATAATCTATCGGGAAATTTTAACGAGGCTGTTGCAGTATCAAAAGGATTTCTGGAAACATTCGCTCAGTCCCGCCTGACAAACTATGTCAGGTTAGGAGCAGGCTGGGCTTTGCTAAACCAAGGAAAGAACATTGAGGCAGCCGGTTATTATGATGCAATACTTAATGACACCGAAGAAACTGAAAATATTCTTAAATCAACTGCAATGCTTTACCGCCTCGTAGCCCTGAAGAGAAGCGGAGACTCGGTCGGAGCAAAGAAAGGATTTCTTGCTCTTTCAGTTCAGCCGAATTATCCTTACCTTGCACAGGTATTGCTTGAATTAGGACAGCTAAACTATGAAGAAGGAGACTATGAGTCAGCCCAAAAAACTCTTGAACATGCCGAACGCGAATCCAGGGATGCAGTCGCTACTGTCAGGATACATCTGGTACTTGGAGCAACTTATATCGAACTGAATATGTGGGACAAAGCGGCAGCAGAGTATAAAAATGCACTTCAGATTGCTTTGAAAAGTTCGCCGATATATATGCCGAATCGCGACTGGTACATTGCTGAGTCCAGATTGAAAGAAGGAATAGCACTGGTTAAAAGCCACAGAAATGCTGCGGCAATCCCTGTGCTTAATTCCTTCATTGCAGAAAATAAAAATGACAAGCGGATTGACGAGGCAACTTTCTGGCTCGCCGAAGCTTACTACAGGTCTGACCTTCTAAGGAATGCATCCGATACTTATGATAACATGCTCGAGCAATTCCCAAATACGGCAAGACGCGAAGAAGCCTTGTATGGACAAGGCTGGTCTTACTTCAGGCTGAAAAGGTTCGATAAATCTTCTTCTATTTTCGATAAGTTAATCAAGGAATTTCCCGATTCAAAATTTGGACTTGAAGTGCTGTCAAGGCAGGGCGATGGATATTACATTACCAAAAATTTCAAGCAGGCAGCGGCAACATACCAGAAAGCAGCATCTCTATATCCGAATACTGAAGATGGGCAGTACTGTGCCTATCAGATGTGCCACGCACTTTACAGGCAGGGACAAATGGAAGATGCCGTAACAAATCTGATTGGTTTTGTCAGGAAATATCCATCATCTTCTTTTGCACCTTTTGCCCTTTACCTTAACGGATGGATTCGCTTTCAGCAGCAAAAATTCGGAGAAGCAATTGATAATTTTAAGTATCTAATTCAGGCCTACCCGCAGGCTGGGCTTGTCGTGAGGGCTCATTATGCGATTGGCGATGCATTCTATAACATGGGAAATTTTGAATCGGCTATTGCATCATATAAAGTTGTAATCGAGTCATACCCAAGCAGTCCACTCGCACCTGAGGCTATGAAGAGCATGCAGTACTGCCTGATGGCTTTGGGCAGGACTGATGAAGCTCTTAAACTTGCAGATTCTTTTATAGAAACCAATCCTACATCTCCTTTTGCAGAAGAGTTCAGGTTCAAAAAAGCAGAAATGTTTTATACGGGAAAAAATTATGCCGATGCTATAAGTGAATACCAGAATTTTATTAAAACACATCCTGAGAGTGAACGCAATGCTGAAGCTATGTATTGGATGGGTAAGAGCTACACCAATCAGAAAGATTTTGAAAAAGCTGAGCAGGCTTACGATGAAATAAATACAAAGTATCCCAAAAGCGAGTTTGCTCCACTGAGCATGTTGGAGCATGGCTTGCTGAAAAAACAGATGAACCAGATAGCAGGCGCAGATTCGATTTTCCGCAAGATTCAGGAACAGTTTCCCGAGCATGATGCCGCAGGGCAGGCCGGTTTCGAGCGTGCTGTCATAAGGCTTGCAATCGGAGACACAGTGAAAGCGATGAAAATATTCAGGGATATTTCGGAAAAGTTTCCGGGGCAGGAATACGGCGACCAGAGCCGCTATCAGATTGCTATGTATTTCCGTCAGCAGAACATGACTGATTCTGCTATGGCTGAGTTCGAGATCCTCGCATCAAATATGGATAACCCCTTACTTGCCGCTGAAGCACAGTTCAGGATTGGCGAGCTATGGATGATGGGCAAGAATTATGAGAAAGCATCCGATGCTTATGCACTCGTAAGGGACAGATTCACAGGGCAGGAAGACTGGTTTACAAAGTCTTTGCTTAATCTCGGTGAATGTTATGAACAGCTTGGAAACACGGATAGTGCCTCTGAGGTGTATCAGTCTATCATCTCACTGAGAGCCGATGACGATTACGGAAAGACTGCAAAGAACCGTTTGAAGAGATTGAGGTAGAAATTCATTTTACATAATTATGAATAAGAAATTAATAAATATCGGAAATTGTCATGCTGAACTTGGTTCAGCATCCATAATGGAAACAGCACTATGGATTCCGAATCAAGTTCGGAATGACATATTAATTGATTATGTGAAACGAAGAATAACAAAAATTTTAATACTTTTTTTATTACTAATTATACCTGTAATAAATCTGTTTGCACAGGAGAGCAATACAAAACCACTCGAATTGCCGAATTTCATTATCGAAGGTAAAGAGCAGTTGAATGTGAGGTCGGGTATAAAGCAGTTTCCCGATAAACCGGGATTGCTTTCAAAAAACGAACTTGATTCAATTAATTCATTAGAGAAAAGACAATCATTGCTTTTACCTCCGGAGCCTCTGCCAGACAGGATAATGCACACAGTTTATAAGAAGGGGTATTTCACTGCCGACTTCGGAAGATTCACCACAGCAAGTGCTGAAGGAGGTTATGAATTTCGGGCGGGTGAATATGATTTATTCGGAAATGCGGGATTCGATTACAGTTCAGGACACATTGACAATGCCGGGTACGACAAAGCTTTTATCAATCTGAATGCGGATTATATAGCAAATGAAAAGTACTGGATTTTCGGCGGAAGCAAGACACGCACAAACCTTTTTTTCAAAAACATGGATTACAAATTGTATTCGATTCCTAAAAATCCTGAAAAGAGGAATACAATAAACCTTGATTTAAAAATTGAAACTGACGGAAATTACGAGGGTTTTGCTTTCAATACAGGTGGGGGGGTGCGTGTGTTCCAGGTGAAGCAGGATTCTTCCAAATCATTCGATAACGCAATAAATGGTTTTATATCTGTAAAGAATCTGACGAGCGATTATGAGATTGGAGGAGACTTACTCGTTGATCTGCACTCAGTTAGAGGCAATGGCACTCACTTCATGCAGGGAGACATTTTCGGGACATATATTCACGAGAATTTTTCACTCAAAGCAAAAGCAGGCATTCAGAGTGTAAATACATCTACTGAAATCGCAAGGCTTGGCTTGCTTGCGGCAGGTGATATGGAAATTCGAATGAGTGAAATGTTCACGATTAGGGCAAATGTATTAATCGGGATGGGAAATAATTCTCTATACGAAATAATCAGTGGGAATCCTTATGCTGCTCATAATGTAATCATTGATTATGCTTATTATCTCCCTTCGTTAAGAGGAAGTTTTGTAATTCATCCTAATGAAGTTTTCTCCGCCGAAATCGGTGCTGAGTTTGCCATGGTGCAAAGAAGTCCAATATACTTTGACACAAGCGGAGGTGAATTTGCAATTAATTATACAGACATAACAAAGCTTGAAGCATTCGCCGAAATGAATTATAATATCAGCAGTATGGATGAGGTTTCTATAAATTTAGTATTTGACAAATCGGAAATCGAGGGAGGTAATACGGTACCATACAGCATACCAATGAAATTTGCAATGGATTATAAGCGAAAGTGGTTGAAAAACTTTGGCACACAATTTGGTATTTTTTATATTGATGAAAGATTTTCGGATTTACAAAATCAGAATAAGTTAAATTCGTATATAGATTTAAGGTTTAAAGTCGAATATTCGGTATCTGACCTGCTGAATATATTTGTAAGACTCGAAAACATGATGAATAATGACATAAGAATTTGGAATGGGTATAAGGAACGCGGACTATTTATAACAGGTGGTGTTTTACTAAAATTTTAAAAGGTGAATATGCCTGAATTAGACGAAAATAATCTCCGTGAGGAAGAACAGGCGGGATTCCAGCCGGGAACGCCTGATGACGAGTCATTTCTTCTGGATGATAGGGAAGAGTATCCGGGAGAACTGCCCGAATCACCTGCCACCGATAAAGGTGAAGCAGAAGAAATTGCTTCGGTTGACGATTCTAATCAGGGCGGTATAAAAGTTACCGAAGCCGAGCAAATCGAAGTTCCCAAGGATGGAACTATCTGGGAACAATTCGATGGTAAAAAGTCCGAAGGTGAAGCATACTTTGATGAAGCTCCTGCGACAGATGATACTTCCGCGGAACCTTATATTGAACCGGAAGAAGCCGGGGATGCTTTACCTCCTCATGTTCCCTTGGAACTCGAAAAAGACGAAGAGCCTGTTTCATTGGATAAACTTAGTGCCAAGGCTGAAGAATCAGTTACTCCACCACAAAAAGCGGGACTTGTGGAAGATAAAGAAATACCTCCAAAATTAGAAGAGGCAATTGAAAAAGCTGAACCTGTTCCTGAAGAACCTGTAAAGCTTGATGACGGCCTTTCCGCACTGATTCAGGAAGATTTGCAGAAAGCTAAGAAGAGGGCAGAAAAAGTTGAAGGGCCTAAAGTTGTTGAACAGCCTGCTGTTCAGCCGACAGAAGAAGAGATGCAGGCAAAGCTCGAGCAGTTTAAACCCGTCGAGGAAAAGGGCGATACCGAAATGATTGACCTGATGCAGGTCGGTGCGGGTGAACCGACCATTTCCGAAATTGAAGATGCTAAGCCAATTGAAGACGCCGCCGCTAAAGCTCCAAAGGAAGAGTCTCCACCCGAGAAAAAAGAAGAAAAGGAAAAGAAGAAAATAGTAATCCCTTGGAAACGTTTAGGTATTGCAGCCGCGGCAGTTATTCTTCTTGCGGCAATCGGATTTGGCGGCTATTATTTTCTTTGGGATAAAATATTTCCTCCTCAAGAACAAAAACCGGCAATTGCTGAAGCAAAACAAAAGCCTAAAGAAATAAAAAAGGCAGAGCCTCCGAAAGTTATTCCAAAGGTTGATACTGCTGTTACAAAGCCGGAGCTGAAAGAAACAAGGAAAGAACCTGATGTTGCAATTACAGCCGTTGACATTGCCCCAAAGGATATAAGGAAACCTAAACCTGTGATTGAAAAACCAAAGCCGGCGGTAATTGAGAAACCAAAACCTGTTGTTGTAGAAAAGCAAAAGCATGTCGAGAAACCTGTGGTAGCCACTATTGAGAAAAAGGTTGATAAAGTCGAAACTGTCGTTAAACCTCCTGTTTCAGAGAAAAAGAATGTTTTTGCAGTACAGGTTTATACAACTCCATCAAAAGACGATGCAGAGGATTGGATGAAAATTCTCAAGAGAAAAAATATTAACGGCTTTATTTCGACACAGAAAATGAGAGACAAGGTTTGGTACAGGGTCAGATTCGGATTTTATGACACGAGGGAAGAAGCCCGTGCGGCGGCGGAAAAACTCGGATTCGACCAGGTATGGATTGACCAGATAAGGTAAATTGGGAGAATAATAATGTACGTTCCGTTGAGAGACGATAGCGGACCGATAAATTTTAGAATACCATGGAACAAATACACGGCAAGAGGGTTTGCTATTGCTGTAGCGCTTGCATCATTGATTCTTCTTCTTATACCTGTTTTCAAATTAGATACTCTTTACATCACGAGATATGAAATCAATAAAGTTCCGATTGAATTCCTGAATTTCGGCGATGGTGACGGCACTGGTGTCAGCAAGGGCAACCTTGCTGAAGAAGGGATGAAGCACAAAGGAAAAAATCCCGAGACAGACTTGCACGATGCAGAAATTGCGGCAATAGCGAATACACCGAAAGTGATTTTACCAAGAGACGTTGAAAACGCTAGCGACTTTGTTACAGTCAAAGAGCTTGGCTCCAAGGAGAAAAGCAATACTAATCCAAATGCAACAGGCTCACAGAATACAGGTTCATCTGACGGAGATGATTTAAGCACAGGTTTGGGTGATAAAGGATTCGGAGTCGGGGCAGGAATGGGACTCGGCGATATTGAATGGGGCGGAGGAGGAAACAGAATCGTACTTCACAAGAAAATACCCAATTATCCGCCGGGAGTTAACACAGGTGCAAAAATCCGCATTATGTTCACCGTTAATCCCGATGGCACTGTGATGAGAATGGTACCTCTGCAAAAAGGCGACCCGATTCTCGAAAAAGCCGCTTTGGATGCTTTGCGACAATGGCGATTCAATCCTTTGAACTCGAGTATTGAAATGACAGGCATAATAACTTTCACTTTTAAGGTTAGCTAAGAAATGATTGCATTTGTTTTATCATATTTTGCCGGAATGCACACAGTTGTTGCTGTTGGAATTTTTATAGTTGTCGTTATCATCATCTTTGCCTTAATTAAAAAATTCATCAAGTTTGCAATTCTCCTTGCAGTCCTTACAATCCTCATCCTCATCATATTGAAACTTCTGAACACGATGTAATAATCTATTACGAATTACGAATTACGAATTGTGGTTATATATTCATTAGGAAATCGCAGTTAAGATGATAGTCATGTTGAATATGGTTCAGAATCCATAGCAGGGAACCGGAATCATAACATGAAAGTGTGGGATTAATAAAAATAACCCCATGTTTTAACATGGGGATAAAATGAAAACGGGTATAAGCCCGGATTGTGTTTTTCCTATTTACAAATCCCTCACACAAAAGTGTGAGGTTAGTACTTACTTATTCTTCATCTTATTCTTACAGCACTTTGGAAGTGCGTTGAAAGCATCTTTATCGGCAGGCAATTCGTCGGCGCTGTAGCCTGCTTTGGTGATTGCAGTCTTAATATCATTTACCGTAGTTTTATCCGAATGATATGCCACTGTCAGAATCTTAGTCTCAACATCCAACTCCAGTGATTCGATTCCATCAAGTTTGTTTACTTTTTTTTCAATTTTTGCTTTGCACATGTCGCAAACTGCGGAAGTTAAAATCTTAACTTCTTTAATTGTTGTGTCCTGTGTTTGTGCTTTTGCACCGGTTGTGAAAACATAAGCCGCTAAAAGAAAGATAACTGTACTGAATAATAATTGTTTTTTCATATTTTTTCTCCTAATATAATTATTAAAAATATTTTATTTTAGCATTTATGCTAATTTAATAAATTCTTTTCAATTTAAATATGTTCTCACTTATAAGTCCCTCTCCATGAGTATTGCAACGACAAGCAATTTTCTTACAAATCATCAACACAACCGGCACCCTCACCCAGCTTCATTTGAGATAAAATAAAATATGCTCCTTTAATCGCTATTCGAGAATTGTCAGGTATTTTATTTATAAGTAGAACTTCTACGTATCCCAATTCTCTGACGCCGGTTTTTATTTCAACAGGTTTAAATCTATATTCAATGGGCTTTTCTTTACCTTGCTCTTTATGATTATGCACACGGCCTTCATCCGTTGCGATGAATATATATTCCTTTCCTTCAAGACTCACGATTGCATCTTCTGGTAAAGCTAATGTGAGTTTTTCACCGGAATGAATTATAGCATTAAGAAACATCCCGGCAATTAGACCGCTCTTATCACCGTTTATTATTTCAGCATGTGCAGTTACAGATTTCGTTTCATTTGTAAATGATTTGTCTATGCTGAATATTTTGGCTTCTATATGTTTGTCAGGCTGATTGGTAATAACAATATCAACTTTTTGACCCACTTGTACATTATTTAAATCCTTTTCATAAACATTCAGGTCAATATGTAGTTTGCTATTGTCAATGACACTAAATAGCTCTTTATTAGGTTCAATGTATGAACCCATTTTGATATTTATGTTTCCAATGTAACCGGCTATTGGAGATTTAATTCTAATAACTTTTGTTAAATTACCATCACCAAGTTTATCAATTGGAATTGACAGCATAGAAAGCTGGCTTTCAAGAGACACCAATCTTGCTTTAATCACATTGTACCTGGATTCAGCCTCCTGAAAAGTTTTCCCGGCATTGACGTTGCTTTTTTGCAAATCAGATTGTCTTTCATAATCTTTTTTAAGAAAATCAAAATTACTTTTTGTTTCAAGGTAATCCTGCTGTAATTTTATTATGTCGGGATGCTCGATAGTTGCAAGAGTCTGGCTCTTGCTTACGTGACTCCCTTGTATAACATTAATGCTTTTAACGATGCCGCCCATATATGATGATACAGACGCCTGATTTTGAGGAGGCACAATAAAAAAACCGGTAACAGTCAGAGCATCGGAAAGCCCTCTGTTTTCTATTGTTCCGTAAACAATACCAGCATTTTTAAATTGAGATTCACTTAATTCAACAAAAGATGTTGTACTCTCTTTTTTATGAGTATCGGATTCTTCATTTGCTTTTATAGCTTTAGATTTATTGCAAGCATTAATTATAAATCCCAATACAAATAAAATCGCGATTAAAGATATTCTTTTTTTCATTTTTATTTTCCTTTGTTTAGTAATTTATTTTTTTGAATAATCCAGTAATTCTTCTCCCGAGTTTTTTGCTAAACCAATAGCCCATTTGCTAATGATAATAGCACTCAAGATACCACTTATGGCATCTAATGAATAGATTTTCCAATACATTCCTAATGTCAATGCGATTATAGCCGTAACACTTGTTAAAGCATCTGCAATTACATGCAAATATGCAGATTTAAGGTTCTGGTCGCTGTGTTCTTCTTTGTGATATAAGACAAAAGCACTAATAAGATTTACAAAAAGTCCGATTACCGCAACAAAAATTGCTTCGGAAAATTTTATTTCTAATGGATGAACGAACCTTTTGATGGATTCAACTGCTATAAGAATAGCAATAATTAATAAAATGATAGAGTTTGTATATCCCGACAAAGAAAGAATTTTTCCTGTTCCACTTCTGAATTGAGAATTTTCAGTTTGTTTTCTTGCAAAATAGTAGGCTATCCAACTTATACCTAAAGCAAGAAAGTGAGATGACATATGAAAACCGTCTGCTAACAGTGCCATAGAATTAGTAAAATAGCCAAATATGATTTCGACTATCATAGTTGCACCTGTTAAATAAACTACGAGTTTTACTTTAAGCTCATGGAGCCGTTGATGCGATTTGTTTTCCATTTTATTTTGTTCCTGTTAAATATTCAATATTAATTATTGTTTGATTTAAACCATCTATGGTTGTGAAATAATCTTCACGAATATCATAAGACCTTTTCAGATTTTGCAGATATTCTATATACCCAATATCACCTGAATTATAGCTTTTTTGTGTGTTAATCTCTATCAATTCTGCTTGTGGCAATCTAAAACTCTGATATAACTCCAATTGTTTGAGGTAAAGATTATAAGTTTCAATGTTCGCTGTAAGTTCAGTAAGGACATTTTTTTTGAATTGAAGATAATTATTTTGGCTGATTTCTTCATTTATTTCAGATGCTTCAATTCTTTTGATTTGAGGCGAGAACCAGATTGGTAAATCAATAGCAAGTTGAAAAGAAAAAAATCTATCTTTCATTGTAAATTGTTTTGAACTTCCATTTACATCATAAATGCCTGTTAGTGATTTATTTATAGCACCAATTGAGAACTCGGGCAATAATTTGTTTCTTTCAATAGATGTCAATGCCCGATTTATAATTATATTCTGCTCTGCAAACTTCAATTCTGGAAAGTTTGAAATTAAGTTTGTATCCAGGGAATTGATTTTTTTAATAAAATTAAAACCTTTTTGGATAGTATAGTTTTGGTTGGCTCCTAACAGAAAATTCAGTTTCTTTTCAAGAATAGTTATTTCGTTTTCGATGATTTTGCTCTTGTTCTTAATATCGTAAAATTCGCTTTCAGCATTTGCCCTTTCGAGAGAAGTAGATTCACCCTTTTTAAATTTCAAGTCAACTTTTTGAAGGTAGTCTGTGTAAATACTGTCCTGATGTAAAATTAGATTTAACTTTCTATTTATAACTAAAAGTTTATAATATATAGATTTAATTTCTCTGATTAAATTATTTTTTACGATATCAGATTTTAATGTACTGCCCAATCTGTTTTGCTCATAAAAATTTGCCTGGCTGAGGTAAACAGTTGGAAATGCAAGTCTCTGACTTACAACAATTTCATTATCGTTAATAATTGGTGAATTAATTTGTCCATAATTATATGAAAATTCTGTTTTCCCAATGTCAAAAGCTGTTCCTTTCAGTTTATCCTGAACCCTGATTTCATCCATACTTGATTTGACAGTAAGGTTATTCATTAACCCTAATTCTACGGCTTTATCTAGTGATATTTCACTTTTAGTTTGCTGACTAAAAAGACTTATCGAAGGTAAGGATAAAAATAAAATTAATATGCTAATTGTCAGTCCTTTTTTACCTTTTCTAAAATTAAATTTGAATTTCTTTGAAAAAATAGAATAAAGAACCGGTAACACAATTAAGGTCAAAATAGTTGAAGTTATCAAACCGCCAATTACGACTGTAGCTAATGGCTTTTGCACTTCTGCCCCGGCTGACGTTGAAATAGCCATCGGCAAAAATCCGAATGAAGCAACAAAAGCAGTCATCAATACGGGTCTTAACCTATTCCTTGTGCCTTTTAAAACTCTTTCATGAATATCAACAACACCTTCTTTTTCTAAACTATTGATATAGCTAATCAACACAATACCATTTAATACGGCAACTCCAAATAAAGCTATAAATCCAACCCCTGCAGAAATACTAAACGGC
Source organism: Bacteroidota bacterium (assembly GCA_021824625.1). Classification (GTDB taxonomy): domain Bacteria; phylum Bacteroidota; class Ignavibacteria; order Kapaibacteriales; family UBA2268; genus XYC2-FULL-35-21. The sequence goes on from JAKAKE010000079.1 coordinate 15,805, forward strand.
ATCCCTCTTAAATACAATGCTGCGACACCTCCCACAGCGGAAAATGGAATTGCAGTAAAAATCAGGAGTGTTTCTTTTACTGACTTAAAAGTAAAGAATAGTATTAAGAGAATAAGAATTAATGCTATAGGCACAGCCGTTGATAATCTCTTGTTTGCTTCAATCAAATTCTGGAATTGGCCGCCGTAAGTAACATAATAATTCGGAGGCAATTTCAATTGTTTATCAAGCTTCCCTTTAATTTCATTAACTAAAGATTGAACATCCCGATTTCTAACATTTATACCAACCGTTATTCTGCGTTTTCCGTCATCCCGGGCAATTTGTTGGGGACCTTCCTCATACTCAATGTCTGCGATTTGCTGAATCGGTATTTGCTCGCCTGATGGTAATGTAATAAATATAGACCTTACGTTTTCGATATCTTTTCTATAACTTGAATCAAGCCTGACAACCAAATCAAATCTTCTGTCTCCTTCATATACAACACCTGCCACTGCCCCAGCAAATGCTGTTTTCAAAGTATTGCTCAGGTCTTGAATATTCAAGCCATACAAAGCAATTTTGTCCCTGTTGAATTTTACAACTACCTGAGGTAATCCTGTAATCTGTTCAACCTTTATATCACCAATACCTTCAATGCCTTGAATAATTCTTGAAACTTCTTCGGCTTTTTCAACTAATGTATTCAAGTCTTCCCCATAAATTTTCACGGCAATATCAGAACGAACACCGGTCATAAGCTCATTAAACCTTCCTTCAATAGGCTGCAAGAATTCATAGCTTGCTCCGGGAATCACAGAGAGTTCTTTTTTCATCTTAGCAATTAATTCATTCAAGGTTTCAGCAGATTTCCAATCCTTCTTTTCTTTTAACATTACAATCATATCGGACAATTCCATGGGTGTAGGATCGGTCGGTATTTCTCCTACACCAATTTTAGACACTACCTCTTTTACTTCAGGAAATTTGCTCAGTAGAATTTTTTCAATCTTTGTAGTTGTTTCGATATTCTGTGATAAAGAACTTCCGGCTTTTATTTTCGTAAGAATAAGTAAATCACCTTCTTCAAGCCGTGGAATAAATTCGCCTCCTAAATTAATAAATCCAATTAAGGATATAATGAACATAACAACAGTAACAATAACAACAATCAGTTTCTTTTTTAATGCAATTTCAATGAGCGGTGAATATATCTTATGAAAGAATCCCATTAATTTATCCGAAAAGCCTTTTTTTAGATTTGGCTTTTTGCTAAGCATTATGGAACTCATCATTGGTACATAAGTTAAAGATAGAATAAATGCTCCGATAATTGCAAAACCAACAGTCATTGCCATAGGCCTGAACATCTTGCCTTCAATGCCTACCAAACTGAGAATTGGTAAATAAACAATCAAAATAATGATTTCACCAAAAGCAGCTGATTGTCGAATTTTTGATGTAGATTCAAAAACATGGACATCCATTTCATTCTGGGACAATATGGTTTTATCTTTAAACTTTTCTAATCGGTGGACTATGTTTTCAACAATTATTACAGCCGCATCCACAATTAAACCGAAGTCAATTGCACCCAGGCTCATCAGATTACCTGATACTCCGAAAGTGTACATCATAGTCAGAGCAAATAACATCGAAAGGGGAATAACAGAAGCAACAACAAATCCTGCTCTTAAATTACCAAGAAACAGAACAAGAATAAAGATAACAATAAGACCACCTTCGATTAAATTAGTTGTTACGGTTGTTATTGTTCTTTCCACTAATTTTGTTCTATCTATAAAGGGTTCAATAGTCAACCCTTCGGGAAGGTTTTTCTCTATACTTTTTATCTTTTCCTTTACCCGTCCAATTACTTTGCCCGAATTCTCATTCTTTAACATCATAACCATACCGCCAACTACTTCGCCCTTGCCGTCATTAGTTACCGCGCCATAGCGTATAGCACTGCCAAATTGTACTTTAGCGACATCTTTGATTAGAAGAGGAACACCATTTACATTTTTTATAACAATTTTTTCAATGTCCTTTAAAGAAGTAACTAAACCCATACCCCTTATAAAATATGAATTTGGCTTTTTGTCAATGTAAGCACCACCAGTATTTTCATTGTTCTTTTCAAGTGCATTAAAAATTTCAACGATAGTTGTATTCATTGCTCTTAATTTATCAGGATTCACAGCAACTTCATACTGCTTTATGTTTCCTCCCAATGAACTAACTTCCGCTACTCCGGGTGTGCCTAATAATTGCCTTTTTACAATCCAGTCCTGAACTGTTCTTAAATCAGTCAAAGAATATTTATTTTCAAAGCCCGGTTTGGTTCTAATAATATATTGGTATATTTCACCAAGGCCTGTGGAGATTGGGGCTAATTCAGGTTTGCCGATTCCTTTGGGTATCTTTTCTTCTGCTTCTTTAATCTTTTGGTCAACAAGTTGTCTTGCGAGGTACATATCAACTTCATCCTTAAAAACTATCGTTACCAATGATAATCCGAATCTCGATATTGAGCGAAGTTCAATTACATTCGGTATGGTAGCCGCAGACTTCTCTATCGGATATGTGATGAACTGTTCTACTTCCTGAGATGCCAAGGTCGGAGCAAGTGTTATGATTTGCACCTGATTATTCGTTATATCCGGCACGGCATCAATTGGAATATTGAGCAGGGAATTTATTCCGAAAGCTATTAATGCTAATGTAAATATTCCAATTATTAGTTTATTTCTTATCGAATAACTTATTATACTATTAAACATTATTTTTCCTGATTATTTAAAATTCAATTAATTATTGCCAGAAATGGCAAACAAAAATTTAGACTAATTCGGAAAAATCAGGTTTAAATTAAAAGACTTTTGAAAAAATGGATTGATTCAGCTTTAAAAAATTGGGTAAGAGGATTATAAATAAAATCATTACGATGGAAAAAATTCATTACAGAATAATCAAATTCAGCTATATTTGGAAGTAAAAAGGGAGCTAATATTTGAATTACAGATATTTGTATATTAGTTGTTGGGATATTTGATTGCTCAAGTATTTGGCAGATGTCATGTTCACTATTATTACATCCCTCCACACTGCTCAAACCAATCTCAGAGTGGAGGAATGACAGTACAAATAATATCAAATATATGTATGTTGTAATTATTTTCATTAATTTATAGACGTTCTGCCTTATAATTCATTGACACCTATCTTACTTTATATCCGTGTTTAATTAAATTTTCTTTAGCTTGTGCAATAGTAACTTCGGAAAGTTCCATTTTACACAAAGGGCAAGAACCCGATTTATCAGAAATTACGTTCCAATCCATAAGGTCCTGATAAACTTTGCCGTCTTTATTTTTATCAATTTTCATCAAATCAATAATTCCTTCACGAACGATTGATTCATTTTTGGTTTTTTCTTTTATTTCCACTGGAGTTGGTTTGTTCTCCATCTGATTGTTCATCTCAGGATTGGTTTCTTTTCCCATATCCATTCCTTCATGCTGCTCTCCTGTAACCATGCCCGTTTTCAACTGGCTTTCGGAATCAATAAGGAAACCGCCGGTAGAGACAATTTCCTCGCCCTCGTTTAAGCCTGATAGAATCTGATATTTGTCTGCGATTTTCATTCCAACAGTAACTTCGCGGGGCTCAAACATCCCTTCGCCTGCTTTTACCCAGACAATATCCCTCTTGCCTGTGAACAATATCGCATCTGCTGGAACTACCAATCCTTTACCGAAACTCTTCTCAAACACAGTTTCACCGAACATTTGAGGCTTTAGCTTTCCTCTCGCATTTGATAACTCACTTCTTATCTTAATAGTCCTTGTTTGTGAATTTACAACAGGATATATATACGATACCCTCCCTTCAAACACTTCACCCGGAAATGCCTGAAATGAGATTTTAACCTTGCTTCCAACGCTGACCATATTCAAATCTCTCTCGAATATTTCAGAGATATTCCAAAGCAAAGATAAATCGGCTACATCATACAAAGTCGTTCCTTCATTGAAATACATGCCTTCCTGAACTTTTTTCTCGATAACAACTCCGCTGATTGGCGAGTAGTATGTTATAGTCATTTTAACTTCTTTGGTATTTCCCAGTTCCTTTATTTGTTCATCGCTGATGCCGAATAACTGCAATTTCTTTTTTGCTGAAGCGAGTAAATTACCCGAATTTCTATCACTATTCATAGCAATCAGGTATTCGTTTTGTGCTTGTACCAGGTCAGGACTATAGACCTCGAACAGAGCCTGTCCCCTTTTTATATAATCACCTGTTTTAGCGACAAAAAGCTTTTCTACTCTGCCGTTAAATTTAGCAGGAATGACTTTCCTGTTCTGGTCTGCAAAATCCATATAACTGTATCCGAAAATCTGCTTTCGCAATTCTTCCTGATGAACATGAATTGTTCCGACATTACCCAGAACAAGTTTATTATCAGTCAGCCTGAGCATATTTTTCATATCTGATGTGTCGGAACTTACCTCAACATCTTTCCTAACCAATTCCATTTGGCAAATCGGGCAGACACCGGGCTTATCGGAAATGACCTGCGGGTGCATTGTGCATGTCCACAGCTCTTTCATTTCTGTCTTAACCTGTTGATGACTATCTTCAGCCTTGTTATCTTTTGAGCAGGAAACAAAAACTAAACTGCCAATAAAAATTGCAATTATTATTAATATTATCTTTTTCATCTATTCCTCTAATTCGTAATTCGTAATTATTTTAAAACCGTGTCAGGAGTTACTCCTGACACAATTACACTGTTATTTTGTTATATATTCTCCCGTCATCATCTCTATTTCGGCAATAGCCATCAGATAGTCAGCCTGTGCCATGTAATAGTTCATTGTTTGCATCAGAAGCATCCTGCCTGTATCAATCACTGTATTAATGTTTGTCTGATTATTTTGATATTGAGACACTTGGGAACTCCTGGCTTTCTCGTATAGAGGTATGACATTTTCAGAATACAGCTTTGCTAAATCATAAGAAGTCTGCATTTTGACGTAAGCAGATTTAAGCTGTGAATTCATTTCCCTCTGCATATCATTTCTTTCGGAATCAATGCTCAAGTTGCTTGTTTCCAATTCCTGAGTCTTAGAATTGTATTTATCAACAGACCAGGGCATAAATGGCAGAGTGAACGAAGCCATTAAGCCATACATATACTCTGTTTTTCCCAGTCCGTCAATCATATCCGGCGGGGTTTTGGATGTCAACGGCATACCGCGTGGCATTCTCATCAACATACCCTGAAGCATCAAATCCGGTATCTTCTCTTTATCGTTTGCTATGATTTCGGATTTATTCATTTCAATCATAGAGTTCATCCTTTTCAATTCGGGATTGTTATCTTCCAACTTCCGTTCAAGCTCAACACGACTCAAATTAAATGGCTTTATATTCAAATCCTTTGATACTGTGATTTCTTTTGAATCAAGGTCTCTACCTAACAATTTATTTATTTTAAAAAGTTCTGATTCCTTCTGATTTTTCAGTATAACGAGTTGAGTCTCATATAAAGCGATTTCGCTTTTAATTGTCAGAATATCCGCCTGGGCAATCCTGTTAATTTCATACAATTTTGATAATGAATTAATTAAATCATTAAGCAAAGAAATGCTTCCTGTCTGTACTTCAATTTTTTTGTCAATCAGCCAGGTATTATAATAAACCATTTTTAAATTTGCAATCAAATTAAGCTTGTATGTCTGATAATTATCCTGATGTATTGCGACATTCTTTTTTTCGACATCAACCATCGCCGATATTTTTCCGCCGAGCGGGAACATCTGTGATATTGCAAGATTTTGCGAAAAAGGTTCATTAATTAAATTCAAACTCGAAAATGGAATTTGGGATATTTCCAGCCCCACACTTGGCGGAGGCAATGCATCTGCCGAATTTACCCTGTATTCAGAAGCCCTGATTTTATAATTCAATGACTTCAATTGCGGATTATTCAGCATTGCCTCATTAATCAGCGAATCCAGCGTCTGTGCCTTACTTTGGCCAAAACACATCAACAGTATAAATAAGATTAAAAGTATAAACTTTAATTCGTAATTCGTAATTCGTAATTCGTAATTTTTCATTTTAGCCCTCCTTCATCCAGCCTGCCATTTTAGACAGTTCAAGCTTGCCTTTTTTCAAAGCACGCTCTTTCATAATTACAAACAAAATCGGAGTAACGACAAGAACGTGAACAGCAGAAGTAAGTAATCCTCCAATCATCGGTGCTGTGAGAGGCTTCATCACATCCGAGCCTGTGCCTGTTGCCCACATCACCGGTACAAGTCCAATCATGGCAACGAACACAGTCATCAGCTTGGGCCTTAGCCTTAGAACAGAGCCTTCGACTGCGGCATCATAAATATCATCATTTGTTAATGGCCCTCTTTTGCCATCTTGATGAGCCTTTAACCTTTTATCCAGGGCTTCATGCAAATAGACAACCATAACAACACCCGTTTCGACTGCTACGCCATATAGGGCAATAAAACCTACCCAGACCGCAACTGAGAAATTATAGCCAAGAATATATATCATATACATCCCGCCAATAAGTGCAAATGGCACGGAAAGCATTACTACTCCTGCTTCTTTATAGTCGTGAAGTGTGAAGAAAAGCAAAACGAAAATAATCAAAAAGACAACAGGCATTATTATTTCTATTGTTCTCTGTGCCCTAACTTTGCTTTCATACTGGCCGCTCCAAATATAGGTATAACCAAAAGGAAGTTTTAAGCTGTCGGATATTACCTTTTTCGCATCATCCATAACACTGCCCATGTCCCTGCCGCGGGTATTCATATATACAAGCGAACGCAGTGATGCATTTTCACTGCTTATCATCGGAGAGCCGGTAGATACATAAATATCTGCTAATTCCGATAACGGCAAAAATACCTTTGAATTTGGATTTACGGATAATAAACTGGCGGATGTTATGTTTGAATTTGTCGTCTGGGATTCCTGATTATTGCCGCCTGCCATAGAAGCCATAGAACCTGAGCCGGTTTGTCTTGAAAAACTGCCCATTGTGTTCATACTACCTGTTGCCATCCCTTGGGAAGCCGATACAGGAACAATCAGGTTTTTAATATCTTCAATGCTGTTTCTGATTTCTCTTTCATATCTCAACCGAATCGGGAATCTCATTCTACCTTGGATAACTATACCGAGATTTTCACCGCCGATAGAAGTTTCGATAATATCCTGAACATCAGCAATATTGAGTCCGTATCTTGCAATGGCGTCTTTTTTAACGGTTATGTTAAGATAATACCCGCTTTGCACTCTTTCGGCAACAACGTCCGCAGCACCTTTTACATTTTTGAGAATGCCTTCTGCTTTAATCGCATAATATTCAAGAGTGTCAAGATTATCACCGAATATTTTTAGTCCTATATCAGTTCTTACTCCGGTAGAAAGCATGTTAATTCTATTTATTATGGGCTGTGTCCAGCCGTTTCTTACACCCGGGATTTGAAGCTTTCTGTCCAACTCGGCAACAATGTCGCTTTTCTTGATTCCGGGACGCCATTCGCTTTTAGGTTTAAGAAGTATGATAGTCTCAATCATGCTGACAGGAGCATTATCGGTAGCCGTTTCTGCCCTTCCTGCTTTACCCAGAACATGGTGAACTTCAGGCACTGTCATTATTATTTGGTCCTGAATCTGCAATATTCGATTTACTTCGGTAATCGAAGCATTAGGCAATGTAACAGGCATATATAGTATTGAACCTTCGTCCAACGGAGGCATAAACTCCGAGCCTGTGTTCATTACCATTGGTATTGTTATCAACAGAGCCAATACATTAATACCCATGGTTATTTTTCTGTGCTTAAGCACCCAGTGAATGACCGGTTCATAAATTCTTATAAATATTCTTGTAACAGGATTCTTCATTTCAGGCCTGAATTTACCTCTCATTAAAAGAGTCATCAGAACCGGAATCAATGTTATTAGGACTATTGCCGAACCTGCAATCATAAAAGTTTTGGTAAAAGCAAGGGGACTAAACAGTTTTCCTTCTTGTCCCGTTAAAAAGAAAACGGGAAGGAATGAAACCAGGATAATTAACTCTGAGAAGAAAATCGCCCTTCCTACTTGTTTTGCCGAGATAATCGAAATCCTTTTATATTCTTCGCCTGTCAGCTTACCTTTTTCACTTATTGCAGCCGCAATATTTCGGTAGGCATTTTCTACCATGACAATTGAGGCGTCAACGATTACTCCAATCGCAAGAATTATACCTCCAAGACTCATAATGTTGGAAGTAATTCCGAACAGGTGCATCAAAATAAAAGCGAGCAGAACAGATACAGGAATTTCAATAATTATTCTCAATATGCTCCTGAAATGAAGTAAAAAGATAGCTACCATTATCGAGACAACAATTCCGGCTTCGATTAATGCCCGCTCCAATGTTCCAACAGCTTCTTTTATTAATGTGGTTCTGTCGTAAGAAACAACTATATCAACACCCGGGGGTAATCCCGGTTTTATTTCTTCAATCCTTTTCTTTACATTATCAATGACCTCTCTGGCATTGGCTCCCTGCCTCATAACGACAATGCCTCCGACAACCTGTCCTTTGCCGTTTTTTTCAAGCGAGCCGCGTCGGATATCAGCTCCAAGCTGTACTTTGGCAACATCTTTTAAAAAGATTGGTATGCCATTCGGAGCATTTTTAATTGCGGCATTTTCGAGGTCCTCTTTTTTTTGAATATAGCCTTGTCCCCTGACAAAATATTCAGCGTCGCTTAATTCTAAAAGACGCCCTCCTACTTCATTATTGCTTCTTTGAATAGTTTGTACCACTTCTGAAGTTGTAACGTTATAGCTTCTCAATTTGTCAGGGTCAATATCCACCTGGTATTGCCTGACAAAACCGCCAATGCTTGCCACTTCGGCCACTCCCGGAACCGAAACCAATTTATATCTTATGAACCAGTCCTGTGTGGCTCGCAGTGTGCCTAAATCGTAGCCTTTGCCTTCAACTGTGTACCAAAAAACATGACCCACACCTGTTCCGTCAGGCCCCAATACGGGTGATACCCCAGGAGGTAACGTAGAGCTAATAGTAGCTAATCTTTCCAATACCCTCGTTCTGGCAAAATACAAGTCAACATTATCTTCAAAAATCACAAAAATGAAAGACATACCAAACATTGATGATGCCCTTACGGCTTTAATCCCCGGCAATCCCTGCAAATTTGTTACAAGAGGATAAGTGATTTGCTGTTCTATAATGTCGGGTGACCTTCCCATCCATTCAGTAAAAATTATTACCTGGTTCTCCGACAGATCCGGAATTGCATCAACAGGCAAAGTTACTACCGAATAAATACCAATACCTGTTAATACAATATAAAGCAGGATAACAATAAACCTGTTCTGAGAACTCCATTCAATTATTTTTTCTATCATAATATTATTTTATTTATTCCTTAATTAATTTCAATGTGCAATGATCCCACCCTGCAATGCTGTTAATATGATTAAGATTAAAATGATAAAAGCGAAAATCCATGCAAATTTTTGTAATGAATTTTTCCAAAGAAAATATGACCATACCCATATTATAAATGTTGATACTATTCCCAACCACTTGTGAGTATAAACAAACGATTCCTTTGGGTCACCTATAAAATTATCTGCTTGAATCAAGCCTGTAACGATTACAGGGATTGTAAATATTGCAGCAATCAAAACTATATATTTTATCGAAAATTCGAACTGTTTCCATTTAAAATTTAAAATTGTAAACAGAAACGCCAATATTGATAAGGCAATCGGAAAATGCACCAATTTGTTATGAATATGTTCGAATAAAACATCTGGAAAGACAATTTCTTCCTTACTTTCGCTTTCATTATGAACCTTCCCCAAAGCCATTTGATGGCTCTGAGTGTCGGCTTTAGTTATTTGCAGGGAAGAGTCCACGACATTTTCTATTTTCTTTTTATGCTCTTCCTTACTATGTGCATTTACCTGCGATGGACTAATTATTATGCTAAGAATAATAAAATTTATAATTAATAATTTCATTGTTTTCATGTCACTTTCCTATATAATTAAAATTTCAATTTTTACAGGTTAACAAAAACCATTACAATAATAAGTGTAATTGTTACCAAACAGGATAGCAGGAACCCTTATATATAATTCACCGTTCACTATCGCTTAATGCCTCAGAGCTCCTGCCTCCTTCAAATAAAAAAAAATCAAATGTCTTGCTTAACTTCAAATCCATTTTTAATAAGGTTATCCTTAGCCATTTTCAAAGTAACTTCCTTCAACTCCATATTACATATAGGGCAATCTCCTTTACTGTCGGAAATCACATTCCAATGCATCTGGTCTTGAAAAACCTTCCCGTCTTCATTAACGTCAATAGCTTTTAGGTCAATTTCCCCTTCCCTTATTAACTCACTTTTTATATCATCTTTTGCCTTGTTATGTTCATGGCTGCTCCCTCCTCCACCATGGCCACTGTGCCCTCCGCTCCTGCAGCACTGGGCATCCAGATATGTTGTCTGTGTAAATAGCAAGACAACAGATGTAAGAATTATCGTGATAAGTGAAGCAATATATTTCCTTGTATTTTTCATCTTTCGCCCTTTCAATTATGATGTGATTCGTGGTCTCCATTGTTCTTTGCTGCCGGTTCGGTCTTGAAATGGAGAAGCATTGTATTATTTTGTTTATTCTTATGGCAGGGGCAATCGGATAATTCAACCGTTAAATCTCCCATCATCTTCATCATTCCTTCCATATGCTTAACCATTTCCTGGTCGGCAAACATCATATATTCCATATTATAATCAAAGTTGGAATCAGGTATAAATTCGCACATAGTCGAATCCGAATTCCAGTTAAATTTACCCTTTGTTCGGTGAACATCCTTCAGATGTTTCATTATATCCATATTCATCATCGCATTCCCCATATCCGAATGTCCCATATCATTACCCATTGGGCAAATCGAATCATTCATATCCTTTTGGCTGATTAGTACAAAATTCGATTCGATAATCTGTGGGTCAACTGCTTTGGCAAATGTTAATATAATCTTATCATTGATTGATACATTCTCAGTATTATTAGCAGGTGAGAACTGCACGAACCAATTACCGTTTGGATTCATTGGATTATTATTATCATTTATCGTTGTACACGAAGATATTACCATCAAAGCTGATATTACTAAGAATATCTGCAATATTATTTTCCTTTTCATTTTTTCTTCCTATTATTAATTAATGTTATAAGTTTTTTATTATTGAATTTACAATTGTTCGTTTTGGAAATATAATTTCTCAAACGACAAAGTCAATATCAGAGATATATTCTAAAATTGAATTATAGAAAGAAAATTTAGGCAGGCAATTCGGAACTTATGTCTGTCGAATGTATTATAAACGATATGATATTTAAAACAGGGAGTTTGAGAATCCCCGGTGGTTTCAGAAGTATTTTATTAAAAGATTCATCAATATGTTTCTGAATTTCGTTCAGAAAATTTGATTCATTAAATAATATATTAGTCGAAAGCTTTTCGATTTGCTGAGATATAAAAGAAATAGAAATAACGGTATAATCGGTGAAATCTTTACAGCAATCAAGCACCGAATATGAGGGTTGATTTGAACTTGGCACTTCACACATTGTTGAGCAGCCGGAATTATGGCTTCCACATTCATCTTCGTTTACATTTCCATAAAACAGAGATACATTATGGTGACCCATTTGGATGCAAATATGGTGCAATAAGCTCACACCCGTTGTCGAGAACAACAGGCTGAATGAGCTGATAATCGCCGCAATATATTTTACAAATAATACCATAAGTCAATGTTCAATTTAGCAATAAAACGATTAAATTGTCGGATTATTTTTAATTTTATGAAGTTGGATTAAGATGGATATAATACAATCAATTTTCTAAAATAGCGTTATATTGTTAAATCAATTTATTTCAGAGAGGTTTTTATGGAAACGGTTGTTCAAAATGATATGTATTTAATGATAAAGAGGGCTGTCAGCGAAGCCATTAAAGAGGGAAGAATGAACCTATATCTTTCTTTATTACCCGAAGTGGATGACGAAGAAATGAAAGATATAATTTCGAAACTTGGCACACCGAGTAAAAACGATGAATATGAAAAATTAAACAGTCTGATTAATGCTGAAAATTAACAGGTAAATTCTTAAAACCTCCTTCCTACAATAAATACATAAAATTTCTTCAATTTAATTAAATTTCCTCAACTCAATAGATGTTATATATTTTATTGACCCATACCAATCACCTAAGTGACCTTTATCATTCATATCAAAAGTTCCCTGTATGATTACATATTTATGATTAAATTCTATTTGTAACTTCTTATATGGAGTTTTGTAATTTAGAGGAATTGAAACCCAGAATCCATTAAAAGTACCTTTATCAAAATCTTCTTTATGAAAATAAATTCCATTAGATTCAAATTCAAGATATAAATATCCCACGACACGAATAATTTTTCCATGATATTTCTCAGGATTAGCTATAAGCGATATCATTGAAACAATTTCTGCAGGTTCATGATAAGCATTATTATCAATTGAATCACCAAGTGCAATTTTTATTGTAATATTTGTTGAATTAATTTCGGGATTTTTGTAGATTTTTTTCTGGCATCCAATATAATTGATGAGAACTAATATAATTATTAACGTTATTTTAAATATTCCAATGAAATTCATATAATAATATCCTATAATTTATGTTATACAAATTGACATTTATTTGTTAATCGAAAAAACAATTCCTTTGCCTAACTTCCGAATTTTCTATAATTTTCATTAATGAATATTACAGAAGATATAAAAAGACAAATACTAAGCCGGACTGACATTGTTGAAATTGTCGGAGAGGCTATTGACCTGAGACAGAAAGGGCGGAACTTCGTCGGACTATGCCCTTTTCATAATGACACTCATCCCTCAATGAATGTCAACCGTGATTTGGGTATTTACAAATGCTTTGCATGTGGTGCCGGAGGTGATTCAATTTCGTTCCTGATGAATTACCACCGTTTGAGCTATATAGAGTCAATGCAGATGCTTGCAAAAAGAGCGGGAATAGTAATTCCTGATGAATCCTATGAAAAGAAGGATAAGGGACAAGCTTCTAAAATCGAACAGACGTTGAATGTACTTTCTGCAGCGGCTGTTTTTTTTCAGCGTTTTCTCGAAACACCACCTGCTGCACTTGCCCGTTCATTTTATACAAAACGCGGGTTCAACGATTCACTTGTCAAAGAATTTATGCTCGGCTACTCTCCTGATTCCTGGGATTCGACAATAAATGAACTGAAGAAGCAGGGTTTTACCGAATCGGCTCTGGATGATGCAGGATTAATTGTCCGTAATGAAACCAGCAATACTTTCTATGACAGATTCCGCAACCGTGCAATGTTTCCTATTCAGGATTATCTCGGCAAGGTAATCGCCTTTGGTGCAAGACAGCTTAATCCTGATGATAAAATGGGGAAATACATCAACTCACCGCAGACAATTGTCTATGACAAAAGCCAGATACTGTATGGTTTGTTCCAAGCAAAGAACGACATACGCTCACGTAAGTTTGCAATACTTGTTGAGGGATATGCTGATGTAATCTCTATGCACCAGTCAGGATTCAAAAATACAATTGCATCCAGCGGAACAGCATTGACCAAAGAACAACTTGATTTACTTTATCGCTATTCCAAGAAAATTTATATAGCTTATGACAGTGACTCAGCAGGAGTATCGGCGGCAGACAGGGCATTGGAACTTGCCAAGGAAAAAGGATTTGAAGTGATGATTGTCCGTCTTCCCGATGGCGAAGACCCTGACAGTATCATTCAAAAGCATGGCAATAAATTGATGAATACTTACCTCGACCATGCCCAGACTTTTCTTAATTTCAAAATTGATTTACTCGAAAAATCGGGTGCCTTATCCACTCCATCCGGGAAATCCGAAGCTGTGAGAAAAATAATCAGAATCATATCCTCGATACCCGACAGGCTGCAGCATGACGAGTACATAAGACAGCTATCTTCGTTGATGCAAATAAGCGAATCCCAACTCAAAGAAGTTTACAACGAAAAGCTTGTACAGGAGAAAAAGACAAGGCAAAAGCAAACTTCAAAACTTGAAACAAAAGTAATTGATGAGAGAAGAGATACCGAAAATGATAATGTTAAAACAAATATCAGGAAATCGAAACAGAAAAGTAAATCTTATGATTTGCTCAACGAAGAGATGGTCTTATTGAGGATAGCACTCACCGATTCTGCCGCACATGATTTGCTGAAAGACAGGTTCGAATTTGTAAAGGAAAAATTCATCAGCGATGAGGGAAAAAGATTAATGTCTGTTGTTTTATCTCTGACATCCGAAATGCTGCTCAACAATCTTCTGCACAATGATGAAATTGCGGAAGAAGATAAAGATTTTTTCACCCAGCTTTCGATGAACGAAGAACATCCCAGCAATCAATGGAGCCGTTTCCGAAACAACATGCCGGAGAATGACCTTATAAGGTTCATTCAGGATTTGCTTTACCGTCTCGAGCAGATACAAATTGATAATGAAAAAGAAAAAATTGGAATCCAACAGATGAATGTACCTGTCGAAAAGCAAATGGAACTAGTAAAAAAAATCAAGGAACTTGATGAAAAATTAATTAAATTAAAAAAGTTTTATGAAATACTATAGTTGAAGATGACAAAGTACAAGAAAGAATTAAAAATAATAAAACTGCTGAAACTAAAAAAGATTAAAAGGCTTTTTGTTTCGAAAGCCTTTCTCGGTTCTCTGTTTTTTTCTTTTGCATTGTGGGTTTATACATCTTTGAACAGCGATTACAAAACATTTATTGATGTACCGCTTAAAATACTTCTTCCGAAAAATGTAGCCCTTGAAACGGCTTTACCCGAGAAAATTTCTGTCAAAGTCAAAGGCAATGGCTGGGATATTTTTTACCTGAACTTTTTCAGCACATCGGCAAACTGTACTGTCAATCTGATTGATAAAAATATAACTGAAGGTTATTACCAGATAACAAGGAACGACATTATAAAAGGTGTCGAATCTTTTTCAAATGTTGAGGTAACGGATGTCTTGCCTGAAATTCTTGAAATTACGACAGGATTAATCGAGAGAAAAAAAGTACCTGTCAGGGTGGAAATCAAAATCAATCCCCGTGATGGATTCATCCAGGTGGACGGATTTTCCGTTTATCCTGACAGCATTATCATAACAGGAAACAGCAGGGTAGTCAGTAAAATTGATTTTTGGGAAACTACACAGTCTCAATTTTCAGATGTTTTTCAGGAGCAGACCGTATCAGTGGGTTTAAAAGATACACTAAAAAATATAATTACATTATCTCAAAATTCTGTTAATGTGAAATTCAAGGTCGAACAGGAAGCAGAAATGGTTATTTATGATGTAGGTATTGATATCAGGGGAACAGAAAGCCTTCCTAAAAGTCATTTGCTAAGTTCAAAAAAAATAGATGTTACAATTCGCGGAGGAGTCGAACAGCTTTCCGAGTTCAATCCGGATTTAATTTCCTCTTATATAGAATATAGAGACATACTCGGCGATTCGACCGGAATTATTATTCCACACGTTGAAGTCGCGAACAACAATTACCATATTGTCAGCATTAATCCACCTTATTTATTTCACAAGAAAATCATTAATTGAAATTTATAATTTCTGAACAGCTATCGCAAATTTATTAGACATGGAAATACTTTTTAATAATAATTTTCAACTTAAAAAATAATTCCATTAACTTTTCTTCAAATACATTACAATATTTACAAAGATTAATCATTAATAAAGTTTTAAATTTGAGAAAATGGAAATTGGAAAATGAAATATCAGATTTATTTATATAATTCACTTACAAAAACTATCGGGCCGTTCAAGCCGGTTGACGGCAATACCGTGAGAATGTACTCCTGCGGCCCTACGGTTTATAACTATGCTCATATTGGCAATATGCGTGCTTTCCTGTTTGCCGATTTGCTTCAGCGTGTATTGAGAACGATTGGCGGGTATGATGTCAAATGGGTGATGAACATTACCAACATTGATGACAAA
>JAKAKE010000231.1 GCA_021824625.1 Bacteroidota bacterium
TTCTGTCATTCTGAGCGTAGTCGAAGAATCTCCACTTTCCCCATTTACTAAAGTGGGATTCAGGGGGATTTTGGAACCTTCATTTGCGGTTTCATTCGTAATTCGTAATTCGTAATTCGTAATTATTGAATAACTCATCAACCAGTTTACCGACCTGATAGCAACGTCCATCGAAGACGTCCATTGAACTCCAAATCCGGGAGGATTTGAAGAAATAAAATCCAGAATTTGATTTTGAAACTCCTTAATAAAAACATTGTCTCCATTTGATTTCCGGCTGTTGACTTTTTCATTCGTAATTCGTAATTCGTCTTTCGTAATTGTTTTGGCATAAGCCAAAATCAGTAAATGCTGCATCCTGCCGAGTTCCCATGGCACTTTAATATCAGCTCCATTAACATTCCCAATTATAATATCTTTGTAAAATTTATATTCGTCCCATCTATATCCCGATTTGAAGTCAATTTGCCAGTCAATTGGTGTGTAGTCTTTTTCAATCAAATCTCTTATTTTCTTTTGTTCGATAAAATTAGGATGCTCACTATCATCATTCATTCTGAGTCCATTTTCCCCCTTTACTAAAGTGGGATTCAGGGGGATTATTGATTCATCAACTGCTTCATTCATAATTCGTAATTCATAATTCGTAATTTTTACATTAGTCCAACCGGAACCAAGTAGATTGAAATTATGTTTTAAAATGTTTTCTATTAGCTTTTTAATTATAACATTTTTCTCACTAATCTCAACTTTTTCATAAAATTGATTAAAGTTAAATAATTTCTGTTCAGGTTTGAAGGGATATGAAGAGTAAGAATTCGTTGTCAGATATTTTTCTTTTAACTTTTTATATTTGAGTTTACTTGAATAGGTATCGAATACCTTGGATATTGCTATCTTTGGAGATATATTAAATAATCTTATAAATTTTCTGAACTGGCCCAATGCTTTTAAAAATAATAATTAAAAAATCAAGCAAATTTATTGTATTAATTCTTTATATTCAAAAAGGTACGGAAAGAATATTTGACTTTCCAAACAAAGCAAAACGCTTTTTATAATAAAATTATTTTATTTCAGTCATAGTCTAATTAAAATAAATTTTTAGAAATAATTTGTAATTTAATGATGCTCAACATATCCAAAAGCACTAATCCTGACGATTATGAAATATTAATCCGCAAAAGAGGAGACGATGTCTATGCTTCTTATTGCCCTCAATTGAATCACATGATTAAGGGAGAAGAACACGAACAAGTTAGAAATCTCATGAAAGAGCATATAGAAAATCATATTCATGAGCTTACAAAACAAATACAAAATAATTAATTATGAATGTTGTAACAAAAATAAATTGAAATTTGATTATTAATTGTGAATTGTGAATTATTAATTGTTAATTGAAAACATCCATAGACTGACAGCCCGCTGGTGGTTTAGAGTCATAGCTTTTGCAGGCTTATCGAATGTATTAATAATACCTTTATTATTATATACATCACATCTAAAAAATGAAATAGGGTACCAGTATGTCTATTCAATTTTAACTGAATCCACAGTGCTGTTTATTTTAATTGGACTGTCAATTCTAATAGAAGTTCTTCGAGGTAGAGGTAAATGGTTTTCATTCGGAATTTTATTTGATAAATGGGCTTTTAAAGATGTAGGAATGGGTGCTGTTTTAAACCTCTTTTTTACATTTACGATTTTCATTTTTGCTACAATCTTTTCTGCTTATTCCGATGTTACTAATCTTGCAAAATCTGATATTTTTATTTATTTGTCCTTAATCATTTTCATTGAGGCAATTATCGAAGAAATTCTATTCAGAGGTATTATATTTCAGGCGGTTCTTGAAAGATACGGTATAACAATAGCGATTTTACTAAATAGCATACTCTTTGGATTGGGCCATCTTGCAAATCCAAGTATAAATTTTTATGCTATCATCAATATCATACTTGCCGGTGTACTTTTTTCAGGCATGTATATAAAAACAAAATCTCTCTGGATGCCGATATCTTTCCACTTCTTTTGGAATTGGTTTTCAGCACTAATCGGGTCACCCGTCAGCGGAATTGATTTTAATATCAGTATTACAAATATTTCGTGGTTGGAACTCCCTGCTTGGCTGTTTGGAGGAAGTTTCGGACTGGAAGGCGGTTTCTTTGCAACAATTTTGTTATTTATTTCTGGCTTTATTACTTTAAAATATTCAAATGTATCACCATATTTAGCGTCAATTCTTTTTGAAAGAAGGTATTATGAATCACTGATACTAAATAAATTGAAAATTGATAATGGATAATTGAAAATGAAAATTTATAAAAGAAACTGTTTAATTGCTTTTGCATTTACACTGCTTTTTTTCAGTAACGAGGTAAAAGCACAGTGGTCAATAATGAATGCGGATGCTGACAGTCTCGTGAGATTAGGGACAAATTATATTTATAACATTCAGTTCGATAAGGCATCCGAAGCTTTTAAAGAAGTCATACGATTATATCCCGACAATCCGGCCGGCTATTTCCTTGATGCAATGATCGAATGGTGGCAGATAGTTTTATACAGAGAAACCGAGTCAATTGATAGGACTTTCCTGCAAAAAATTGATAAAGTAATCAAGGTATGCGATAAAAAACTTGAAGTTAATGAATTTGATATATCCGCACTCTTCTTTAAAGGTGGTGCACTCGGTTACAGAGGCAGGTTTTATGCAATCAGAGAGAAATGGCTGAACTCAGTTAAAGATGGAAAAGATGGATTTGATATTCTTGTGAAATGCTGGCAATTAGCTCCCGGGAATCATGATATAATGCTTGGCACCGGCATTTATAATTATTTTGCAGAAGTTCTGCCCGAAAAATATGCAGGTTTAAAAGCAATATCCGTATTCTTACCTGAGGGAGATAAGCAAATCGGAATTTTACAGCTTGAAGCTGCTGCAAAGTATGCACGATATTCTAATATCGAAGCAAAAGTAATTTTGCTGCAAATTTATTATCAGTGGGAAGAAAATTATACAAAATCTCTTGCCATTGCTCAGGATTTATTCACACAATACCCAAATAATCCTTACTTCCACAGGTATCTCGGCAGAAGCTATGTTGCCCTTGGAATGAGACAGCAATGGGAAGATACATGGCGTGAGGTTGTGAACCGCTGTATTAAAAAACAACTCGGATATGACCGTGTTACTGCAAGAGAAGCGCTTTATTATGTTGGAACGGGATTGATGTACAAGGGTGACTTCGAAAATGCCCTTAAATATTTCTATAAATGCGACGAAGCATGCCGTTACCTTGATAAGAAAGACCCGTCTGGGTTTATGGTAAGAACTAATCTTTATATCGGCCAGATTTTTGACAAACAGGGTAAACGAGACTACGCTTTAAAACAATATGAAAAAGTAGTTGACTGGAAAGATTACAAGGGTTCTGTCGAGGAAGCGGAAAGATATATTAAAAGACCTTACGGTCAGTAATTAACAATTAACAATTGACAATTAATAATGAAAATTTTAAATATACTGATTCTATCCTTTCTAATTTTTGTATCAGCAAAATCACAAGCAACAAATTTCTCACAAGTAAAAACAGGATTAGATGTTTTAATAGAAAAAAACTTTGAGCCATTGAAAGGAAAAAAAGTTGCTCTTCTGACAAACTTTGCAGGCAGAACAAGAGACGGTAAATCTTCTGCAGAGGTATTTCAAAAAATAAGGGTATGTAATCTTATTAAAATTTTCACTCCTGAACACGGCTTTTTTACCACCATTCCGGCAGGCGAACATATTTCCGATGATAGTACCGGGAATACCAAAGTAATCTCATTATATGGTTCAAAACGTAAACCTTCAGCAAGTGACTTATCCGATTTCGATGCAGTTGTTGTTGACATTCAGGACATTGGAATAAGGTCTTACACATTTATTAGCACAGTTTATAAAATGATGGAAGCATGTGCAGAAAATAATAAATCTGTATTTATTCTTGACCGTCCGAATCCGATTGGGGGCTTGATTGTTGACGGCAATGTACTTGAAAAAGGAAAAGAATCGTTTATAGGAATTATCCCCATTTCATACATACATGGCTGTACAATCGGCGAACTGGCTACTATGCTTAACGAGGAAGGATGGCTTTCACCTGATTCGACAGTTCAGCCTAAAAAATGTAACCTGACCGTTATTAAAATGGAAAACTGGAAAAGATGGATGCACTGGGAAGACACAGGTCTGCAATGGTTTCCAACTTCTCCTCACATTCAATCACCTGATGCTGTCCGGGGTGCAGCAGTGCTTGGCATCTGGGGTGAACTTTCATTATTTAGCATCGGTATAGGTACTACTCTTCCATTTCAATATTGCGGAGCTCCCGATTTCAAATCACATGAAATTGCGGATGAAATGAATAAGCAAAATCTTTATGATGTTTATCTCTACCCTACAAAATACCGTCCATTTTATGGCATGTATAATGGTAAAGATTGTAACGGACTTTTAGTGAAATTTACACCAAATAATCTTTTCTTGCCATATAAGTATGGAATAAGATTAGCTCTTGCAATCAGAAAATATCATCCAAATATTTTTAAGAAGAGCTTGTCAACTCAGGCTCAATCTATGTTCATCAAAGCTACAGGAACTGGTGAATTACTGAAAGCATTTATGGAAAATAAAAGTGAT
The DNA here is from genome assembly GCA_021824625.1 of Bacteroidota bacterium. Taxonomy (GTDB): domain Bacteria; phylum Bacteroidota; class Ignavibacteria; order Kapaibacteriales; family UBA2268; genus XYC2-FULL-35-21. The sequence continues at coordinate 4,688 of JAKAKE010000231.1, forward strand.
GAAGAAATAATTTCTATTTCACAAAAGGGCTTGGATAATTTCATTGCTTTGAGAAAAAAATATTTGTTGTATGATTAATTCGAGCCTGTAATTTCCCGCTTTTTAACAATTGATACACCGACTGACAGTCGCCTGGAAATATCAGGCCTGCTCTTGTAAAATATGTTTTTATTTCCGATAACCATAATAGAGGAGCCTCCTCCGTCGAGATTCATTGCATTATAAGCACCAATCTGACGCAATATACTTGCAAGTTCCCTTAGATTAGCTCCAATTTTTCCATCGCCTTTACTTGATGTTTCAACAGCAACGAGATAGACCTTACTGCGTGACTTGTCAGTGCCAATCGCAGTTCTTGATAACTGTTTCCCGATAAACCTTCTTCCCCTAGAGCCTTCCTCATAAGCTTCATGCCTTGCTAAGCCATTCCTTACCAGCCTCGGAGTGCCTGAAACAGAATTAATAAATTTAATATCCTGCCTGACATTAGTAGAAAATTTCACAAACAATGTGTCTTTCAATTTTGGAATTTTATTTAGAGGCACATCCATTCCAAATGATATAATACATCCGTTGTCAGGCATTGGCACAATTCCCGTATCAATTGATGTTACGACACACCTCCATTCTTTATTGATGAGAGGCTTGTCAAGATATTTCAATGTGATTTTCTTCAATGTATGTTCAATTTTTGAGAGACGGTTTGCAATTGTAAGGTCGTATCGCAATGATACAGTATCGAAGGGTATTTCTGTTGTGTCATTGAATAATGTATCTTGCAATGCAGTCTCAATTGTTGTTTCAAATGCCGCCATCAAAGCCCTATCTAATTCGCTTTTTGTTATATAAGGGATTGTATCTCCGCCGAACCGGTTATACATCACAACTCCGAGAGAATCCAATCTTCGGTTGACATTGCTGATACTGAATTTCGACACTCCCTTTTTATAAATTATACCATCCATTAAGAAATTGTCAATAGTCAAACGTGAGTATTCATCAAAGAAGCCACTGCTCCACTTCTTATGGGTTTTCAATTCGACCACTTCTCCATCAACAACTGTCGGGCCAATAGGAGTGTTGCTGTATGCACGCCAGAAATTTCCATTGACCCCGCCGAATGTCGTGCTTTGATTTGTAGAATCATACTTGCGAATCATGTCTTGAAGTTTTTCAAGTTCAAATGCAAGATTCTTTGCTTTCAATACTGCTACATCAACATTTGGATTCGACAAATCTGCCTCGAGAACATGAACGGAATGTTTCAGTTTCCCTTTATTAAAATAAATATGCTTATATTTTACTCCTTCGGATAGGATTGAATCAGTAGCCACATTAATAGAAAACTTAGTGCTATACCTTGTTCTCCCTTTTTTGCTTTTAGATTTACTCTTAGTTGATTTTTTTATAGGTTTCTTTGCAGAAGGATTTTTCTTGGATAAAACTTTCTTTTTTAAAGAAGTAATTTTCGCGAACAGTTCACTTTGATTAAATGAAAAGATATCTGAGGAAACAAAAAGAGAAAACATCAGCAGTGGCACTGAAAGTCTAATTAGGTATTTCTTATATTTTATGCTATTTCTGTATTCCAGATACAACCTGTTTTCAAAATAATATATTCATCAATCAACAAATATAATTGAATTTGCTTTTAACTGAAAATTTCTATGATTAAATTAGTTTTTATATTTTTATATTTTTGTGTTTAAAATAATAATATTTAGTTTTATTATAAAGTCATTCTGAATGAAGCGTAGCGTAATGAAGAATCTAATTTGGTTGATATGAAGATTTAATAGGATTCTTCGCTGACGCTCATAATGACAAAAATAATTTTAATTATCAATTTTACATTATCAATTATCAATTAGGAGAAAAAATGAGCTACCAAACCATCATCTTTGAAAAGAAAGAAAAATATGTATTAATCACTCTAAACCGTCCTGACAAACTGAATGCACTCAACAAACAAATGTTCGACGACCTCGACGATGCTTTCCAAAAAATCGAATTAGACCGTGATGTGCATGGTTTAATCCTCACGGGTTCAGGCGAGAAAGCATTTGCCGCCGGTGCCGATATTAAAGAACTGAACGAATCAGATGACCGTTCTGGCAAATTATTTTCCGAGTACGGCTCTAAGGTTATGAAGCGTCTTGCAGAACTGCGAATACCAACAATAGCTGCAATAAATGGTTTTGCACTTGGCGGCGGATGTGAGCTGACACTTGCCTGTCAAATGAGATTTGCTTCTGAAAATGCTAAAATGGGACAGCCGGAAGTCAATCTCGGCATCATTCCCGGCTATGGCGGTACACAACGTCTCACTCGAATTGTCGGCAAAGCAAAAGCAATGGAATTGATATTATCTGCAAACATGCTTAATGCAGAACAGGCAGAAAAAATCGGTCTTGTGAATACAGTTTATAAACCCGAAGAACTGCTCCCGAAAACAGAAGAATTTATGAAGCTGATTCTTTCGAAAGGACCTCTTGCAGTCTCTGCCGCAGTAGAATGTATCAATGCCTCCGAGGAATTATCACCACTCGAAGGGCTGGAGTTCGAATCCCGCAAATTCGGTGAAGTCTGCGGCACAGACGACTTCAAAGAAGGAACTGCAGCATTCTTGGAGAAAAGGAAGGCGGAGTTTAAGGGGAAATAATCTCCTATTCCGTGTCATTCCTTATCGCTAATAATAATGGCAAAAACTATTCAATCCCGATTGTGGTGCTGAGGTGAGAGGGAATAATAAAATTGTGTTAAACATAAATCAAGTTTTTTTCAATTTCTTCGATGGGAACTTCAATTAAATTCTTTCCTTCTTCAACGTCTTTTATTCGTTGTATGAGAATTTCTTTATTCTTTGGTGAACGAAGCAGATATTCAGTTTCATCAAAATCCATAATTGAAATTTCAATTTCTTTTCCCTTAAATGTATCTTTAACGGATTTAAAAAATTCGTAATTTAATTCATCAGCTTTTATTTGAAATGTTGCGTGCATAATTGATTCCTTTAATTATATTAATTTTTACATTAATGTCGGAATTTCAAATTTATTATTGCAATTTATTATAATTTATCTATAATACACAAGGGCAGATTTGGAATCTGCCCTAAACATTTTGTTTCTACATTTTGAAATTTTAATTCAGAATTCAGCATTCATAATTCAGAATTATCTTTAATCAAGCAACCGTTTCTCCCCCTCAAGCTCCCGATATGGCTTGACGTCATGAACCATTTCTACAACTCCTTGGTATTCCCCGTTTTCATTTCGTACAGCATAATATGAAATGTGAACGAACATACTCTCGAAGTTTATCCAGAATGATGCCTCGTCACGCTTTCCGGCTTTCATCTCTTCGATTATTTGAGTTACAAGATGAACACTTTTCTGGGGGTGGCACTGCTGTACTGTCCTGCCAATAACCGAAAGTGTTCGCGTGAAAATCTTCTTTTCATAAATTTTGTTGAAGTATCTCACCCGGTCATCAGCATCAACAAATGACAGTTCAACAGGAATTGAATCGAGCATGTTTGTCATTATTTCGGTTGATATGGCTGAAAGCAGGTCAATCCTCTGCCCTGTCTGTTTTTCAAAAGTGTTAATTTGAACTACATATCTCTCATAAGCTCCTGCACCGGCAGTCTCACTTTCAATTTTGATGAATTCGTTATAAAGATATGTTTCATCATCATGAGTGATTACATGTTTACCCATCGGATACAAAATATCATTTTCCTTCCAGATGTGACTCTTGGTCAGTTCCTCATAACCGGCAACCGAATTAGCAAATTCATTTGTCATTCTGAGCGAAGTCGAAGAATCTTTTTCAATATCATTAATAGTTTCTTTGAGTTTATCGAGAAATTCGCGTTCCATCTGATGCTCCTGGAGCATAACACCAATTGGTCCCTGTGGTGGTAAACCTCGTTCCAAAAGCAATGGAAAATAAATTTTTTCTTCCTTCATGTTATGGCATTTGTCGCCATACTCATCGAGAAATTCAATAAGTGTTTTCACCATACTGACATTCATTTTCTCAGCTTTCTTTGATTCCTTTTCGAGAAGGAGCAAAGCTTTTTCAATCAAGAGATGGTCATTAGTTAAAACATCGAGATAATTGTTGTTCATTTTATTCCTTACTAACTTTTAAAACATTAAATTTTAACTAAATGCAAATTAATTCATTTTAAAATTATAAAAAAGGACAATTTTGTCCGAATTAGAAATAATTCTGAATATTAGCTCGTATATTCATAATTTTGAATAAGAATATTTTGGTGTTTATATAGTGTTTTGGACAATAGTTTATAATATTTTCTTTATACCTGTACTTTGGCTCATTATGCAGGTTATGAGGCTATTCATTCCCAAAGTAAATGACAGGGAAAGAAATTGGAAAGGACTCTTATTACATCTCGAGAATCTTAAACTTGATGAACAATCTAAGATTGTTTGGTTTCATGCTTCCTCTATGGGTGAATTTGAACAGGCAAAACCCGTTATTGAACAACTGAAAAAGAATTATGATAATATTAAAGTAATAGTTACTTTTTACTCACCTTCAGGTTACAACAATCAAAAGAATTACAAATTTGCAGATGTTGTTTTATATATGCCATTCGATACTATTTTAAGAGCAAAGAAATTAATCAAATTAATAAATCCTGATATTGCAGTTTTCATAAGATATGAAATTTGGAGGAACCATCTTTGGTTACTTAAACGCAGGTCTGTTCCTTCTTATTTGATATGTGCAACTGCACCAAGAAACAAATATCTTAGTTTATTTCCAATAATCAATTCTCTTATGAAATCGAATTACAATCTATTTGATAAAATCTATACAACATCTGAATCCGAAACCAAGCATTTCAGGAAAATGAAAATAAAAACAGAACTAATCACCGCATCCGATACGCGATTTGACAGAATAGTTGATAAAGTTAATGAATCAAAGCAAAAGCAAATTATTCAATCTGAAATGTTTAAAGGAGATCCTTCGACTTCGCTCAGAATGACATTTGTTCTTGTTGCCGGAAGTACGTGGGATGCTGATGATGACATCATTACTGATACAGTTAAACGGTTTGAAAAAGAAAATCATGAAGCAATAAGATTAATACTTGTACCACATGAACCAACAGAGAAACATATTGAAAAAGTTAAGTATAAATTACCAAATTCTTTTTTACTGAGTGAAGTCTTAGAGTTTTTATCTATCAAAAGGGAAGATAATGAAATTAAGAATTTCCTCGGATGGAATCATATAATTGTAGATACAATTGGCCATCTCCTAAGCTTATATTCTTTGGCTGATGCCGCATATATAGGCGGCGGCTTTGGTGCAGGTGTACATAGTGTAACCGAACCGGCCGGATATGGTATACCTCTTGCAACGGGTATGAAATACCATAATTCACCCGATGCGGTCTCACTCCATCATCTTGGTGCTTTAAAAATAATAAACAGCAAAGAAGATTTTTATGAATGGTTGAAAAAATTGCTTGAATCAATGGAAATGAGAAATGAACTTGGTAGTAAATCGCTGCATTATGTTAACAAAAAAACAGGTTCTACTAAATTAACTGTTGATGATATCATAACAAGATTAAAATAATTTAGGTGTTTAGGCATTTAGACCGTAGCATTTCAGTCTAACAGCCTAACAGTCTCAATATTGATTTTGAGAAATCAAGCTCAGGAATGTTGATGAATTTTTAAAATCTTCCTCAAGTTCAAATGTAAAAGCTTCAATGTCAAAGTTAGCAAGTTCGGGATAAGATGTACATAATAATTTCCACGATTCTTCATTACGTAAATCAACAGTTTTGAAACCCTCAAAAACGTCGGCTCCCCATATCTCGCAGAGGATATCAGCAAACCTTACAATTGCTGTTAATTCCCTGTTTTCCTGCAGAGCCGATGGATTATTATGCCCGGAAATTACCGAAGCTAATTCATAAGGTAGTTTCCAATGATCAACTATACTTTTTCCAATTTCAATATGGTCAATACCAAACACTTCACGTTCAGCATCAACGTCCATCATATTTTTTGTCTCAACCAGTTCGATCACCCTTCTGAACATTTGGGAATCATATTGAATCATAGCCAGCTTACCGATATCATGTAGCAAACCCCCGATAAATTCATTCTCTTTAAAAAATCTGTTCAGCTTGATTGCAAGGGATTTTGCAACCATACCTGTACAAGATGAATGCCACCAAAATTTTTGAATAATGTCAGCCGCCTGCTTTTGTGAACTGAAGAAAAAACGTGAAAAAATTGAAATACCAAGGACTATATTCGTTAATCTGTTTAGGCCGAGCGTTACAATTGCCTGTTGAACCGAACTAACTTCAGTTCTTGTTGCATAAAGCGGTGAATTGGCTACCTTAAGTAGTTTTAATGTTAAGGAAGCATCTGCTTCAACGATTCTCGCTATATCCCTGAAGTCAATATTATCATTTTCAAGCAATTTCAGAATTTTGGTTGCAACAGGCGGCAGTGTTGCAAATTCTTGTGTTTCAATCAATTCTTCTATTATAGACATATCTTTTTTTTTTGCCTTTTATTGTTATTTTACAATGAACAAACATACAAAATTATTATGGAATTTTAAATCATATTTTGATAAAAAATGGTACTTCGTTTAATAGAATTTTATTAATCTCTGAATCAGGCAATATTTACAAAAAAAATTAATTTTTGTTTGGTAGTTGAAAAAATTTTTATAGTTTGCCTTTGTGAACAGGAAAATTTTCTATATTGACAGTACTGATAATTAAAAGATTGGGAATTTTTCAGTCAATATAACGGTGGATTAAGGAAGAAGAACAATAAGAAGATGACTATTGAATTTTACAAATTAAAAAAAACATCAGCATCTTTGACTCATTTTAGAGAGACATTAGACAAACGCTGTACTCTTCAATTACATTTGATTAAACCACACCATAACATACATACGAATTACTATTTTCTATTCTTTAACATGAATAGAAAAATAAGACCTGTACTTGATTAAATATTGCCTTGAGATTTTCAGGGTACTCTGTTTTTTCGGGTAATTACAAAACCCGGAATGAGAGGAAAATACAGTGCGAATAGGAATTTGTTAAGATGAATCTAAATTGAAATAATAATAAGAAAATATTAGAATAAATATAAATTTCTAAGAATTATTATTCAATAATCATGGTTTTTTTATGAGTCAAGATGCTGTTCTTAAAATTGTTGAAAAACACAAGAAGGATGGTGACGGGATTATCTCCATTCTGGAGGATATCCAGGCGAAGTACAGTTATCTGCCTGATTATGCACTGAGAACAGTCTCAGAAGAAACAGGCAAATCTCTTGTTGATATTTATGGAGTGGCAACATTCTATAGATATTTTAGCTTAAAACCGAAAGGCAAACATTTGGTGAATTGTTGCCTTGGTACAGCATGTCATGTAAGAGGCGGTCAGTCAATTGCCGATGAATTTGAAAAGCAGTTAAAAATTCCTCCCGGAGAAACAACCGTTGATAAGGAATTTACTTATGAAACAGTTACTTGCCTTGGCGCCTGTGCATTAGGGCCTGTTGCAGTTGTTGACGGTCATTACTTCTCTAAAGTTAAAACAACTAAAGTTAAACATATCCTTGAAGAAGTAAAAAAGGGATTAGAGGTTATCAAGATCCAAGGTGATAAAAGAATATTCCCCGTAGAAGTTGGTTGTACGAGGTGCAACCATACACTTATGGACAAAGATTTTCTAATTGACAATTATCCTTCAATCAGATTAACTATTTCTTTTAAGGATAAACATGGTTCAGTTAGACTCTCCGGGATGTATGGCAGTTACAATATTGAATCGGATTATGAAGTACCTGAGGATACAATTGTAAACTTTTTCTGTCCTCATTGCCATGCAGAACTGAAGAGTCCTACAATATGTCCTGATTGCGGAGAACACATGATACCGTTGATGTTAAAAGGAGGAGGAATTGTTCAGGTATGTCCTAAACGAGGTTGTCAGGGACATTTACTGGATCTGTTTTAATTTTATAAACATAATGTAACAGACACAGGAGAAACATAATGAGTGATATATCTTCGATAGAAGAATTACAAAAACTAAATTCGATTGACGACCTAAAAAAACTTTACTGGTCTTTATTCGAAAAAATCAAGAATGATGACAAACCACAGCTCGTAATTTGCTCAGGAACTGCATGCCATGCAAGCGGTACCGGAGATATCATTCGTGGGATGAAAAGATATATAATTGAAAATAATCTTCAAAACAAAATTGCATTGAAAATTACAGGATGTCATGGATTCTGTGAAATGGGTCCTTTTATACTGACAAAACCGGATGATGCTTTCTATCATAAAGTAACAGTAGAGACAATTGGGAGTATAATTGATGCAACAATTGAAGGAAAACTCGTTGAAGAATTACTTTATACTGACCCCAAAACCGGCGAAAGATATTACAAACAGCACGAAATTCCATTTTTCAGTAAGCAGCAAAGAACGATTCTCAAGAAGAATCAGAACATTGACCCAATCAGAATTACTGATTATTTCACAAACTTTGGTTATAAATCACTTGAAAAAGTTCTAAGTACATTAACATCTAATCAAGTAATCGAGCAGGTAAAAATCTCCGGAATCAGAGGCAGAGGAGGTGCAGGATTCCCTACCGGTGTTAAATGGGAAATGCTTTCAAAACAGCCAGGTGATAAAGGTAAATATCTTATTTGTAATGCCGACGAAGGTGACCCAGGTGCATATATGGACCGTAGTGTACTTGAGGGAAATCCTCACAGTATTATTGAAGGTATGCTTATTGGAGGGTATGCAACTGGAGCAACAAACGGTGTCGTATATGTCAGAAATGAATATCCACTTGCAATTAAACATCTCACAATTGCTTTGCGACAAGCTAAGGATGTAGGTTTACTTGGTGATAATATACTTGGAACAGGTTTTAATTTTGATATTAAAATTGTTCGTGGTGCAGGTGCTTTTGTATGCGGTGAGGAGACTGCCCTAATAAAATCAATCGAAGGTAAAATGGGTGAACCAAGACAGAGGCCACCTTACCCTGTTGAAAAAGGTGTTTACGGAAAACCGACAGTTATTAATAATGTTGAAACCTGGGCTAATATTCCGATTATAATTGATATTGGTGGTTCTGATTATGCCAAAATTGGAACGAAAACAAGTACCGGTACGAAAATATTTAGTCTTGTTGGAAAAATAAAAAACACAGGTCTTGTCGAGATTCCAATGGGAACAACTATTAAAGAACTTGTTTATGATATAGGCGGAGGATCGCCATCTGATGTAAAAATCAAAGCAATTCAAACCGGTGGACCATCGGGAGGATGTATCCCGGTCAATATGTTTGACATTCCTATAGATTTTGAAAAGCTTTCCGAAGTCGGCTCAATAATGGGTTCCGGCGGTATGATTGTCATGGATGAAAGAACTTGTATGGTTGATGTTGCAAGATATTTCATGAATTTCTTAAAAGGAGAATCGTGTGGTAAATGCTTTACTTGTCGTAAGGGAACTCAACGAATGTATGAAATCCTCGATGATATAACTAAAGGTAAAGCTACAATGGACCAGCTCGACCTGCTCGAAGAGCTTGCACTTGTCGTAAAAGATACAACAATGTGCGGCTTGGGGCAGACAGCATCAAACCCGGTATTATCTACATTAAAGTATTTCAAAGAAGAATATGTTGACCATATTAAAAATAAACATTGCAAGGCAGGTGTATGTAAGGATATTGTTGGTGCTCCTTGCCAGGCAACATGCCCTATTGGAACAGAGGCGTGGCGTTATGTTGCTCATATATCACGAGGAGAGTATGAAGAAGCATATTTAGCTCTCAGGGAAGCAAATCCATTCCCGTCGGTATGTGCAAGAGTATGCAGTCATCCCTGCGAAAAGATGTGCAAAGCCGGAGTTCTGATGGGAGAACCGGTTGCAATTAGGGCTTTAAAAAGATTTATTACAGATATGATAGAACCATCGGTTTATAAACCTGTAAGGAAAATAAAAGAGGATGCAGATGATTATAAGGTGGCAGTTATAGGAGCAGGTCCTGCCGGATTGACGGCTGCACATAAACTTTCTCTAATGGGTTATAAGGTAACTGTATTTGAGAAAGATTCGGAACCCGGTGGTATGTTAATAAGCGGTATTCCAGAATACAGACTTCCCAGAGATGTTCTGAAACAGGAAATTGCAGAACTGATTGATGAAAATGTTACACTTCATTGCAATACTGCATTAGGTAAAGATATAACAATTGATTACCTGTTAAATAACGGTTATAAATCTATTTTTCTTGGGATGGGAGCTCATAAGAGTAAACTTTTGAACATAGAGGGTGAAGACCTTGAGGGAGTGTTTCCTGCTATTGAATTCCTGAAGGCATTTAATATCGGCGGAAAGAAACTTGCTCATGGACATGTAGGTGTGATTGGTGGAGGTGATTCAGCGATAGATGCCGCCCGTGTTGCATTGAGACAGAAGGATGTTGAAAGTGTTACGATTTTTTACAGGAGAACAAGAAATGAAATGCCGGCATTACAACATGAAATTGATGCCGCTTTGGAAGAAGGTGTTAAACTTTATACATTAGTTTCTCCTATAAAAATAGTATCTGATAAAGGAAAACTTAAAGGTGTGGAATTTATTAAAAACATGCTTGGAGATGTGGATGTAAGTGGAAGAAGAAATCCCCAGGCAATAAAAGGTAGTGAATATTTTGTCCCATTAGATAACCTGATTGTAACAATAGGTGATACTCCTGATGTTGGATATATTTCATATATGGGAATTAATGTAAATAAATGGGGCACCCTGATTGTAAATGAAGATACTCTGGAGACTAACCGTCCTGGAGTTTTTGCAGGAGGGGATGTGGTGACAGGGCCGAATACGGTTGTTGAAGCTATAGCCGCAGGAAAGAAAGCGGCAATAATGATTGACAGGTATTTGAACGGCGAAGAACTTGAAAAACCTCTCGACAGGAAAATGCCTTCGGTCTATGTTCCTCCAAGAGAAGTTGTGGAGGAAGAAAGCGATGAAGAAATGAAAAGAATTAAGCTTCCTACAATTCCTGTGGAGAGGAGGAAATCCACACTTGAAGAGGTTGAGAAAACATTATCTGAAGAATCTGCTATATATGAGGCTTCACGTTGTATGAGGTGTGACCTTGATTTCACATACCCAGAAAAAATAAGAAGAGAGCAACAAGAATTAATGCAGGATATTACTCAGAAAGGAGAGGTATTGGTATGATAACCTTAACTATAAACGGAGCACAATTATCGGTTGAAAAGGGTACAACAATATTAGAAGCAGCTCAATTTCTTGGTTTCCCGATACCTACTTTATGCCACATGGAGGGTTTACATCCTTATGGTGCATGCAGGTTGTGTATTGTAGAAATCGGAGAAGGAGCAAGAGCAAAATTAGTATCATCATGTACATATCCCGCTGAAGAAGGAATGAAGGTACGTACTTCGACAGCAAGGGTTGTCAAAGCAAGAAAAATGGTGATTGAATTGCTTCTTGCTTCATGTCCCCAATCAAAAACAATACAGGATTTGGCATCTAAATTTGATGTAAGGCAGCAACGCTTCAAACAGGAATGGGAATCTTGCATTCTTTGCGGAAGATGTGTCAGAATGTGTGCGGAACAGATGACAGGCAATGCAATTGGATATCATGGGAGAGGAGAAACGAGAACAATCGGTACTCCATTCGATATGAAATCTGAAACTTGCCGTCTCTGCGGCGGATGTATTTATGTATGTCCTGCATGTCAGCTAAGATGCACTTATTCGGATAAAGAAAATGCGATTTGCAATGGTTGTGTGAATCTGAGTTTGCCTTGTGTCGAAAAAGACCAATTCAAGGAAATGATGTGCTATATGGACCCGTGCGTTGCATGTGAAATATCGGGGACGCATTATTCGAATATAAAATAAAATGTAAATATGTCAGGAGTAACTCCTGACAGGGATTATAAACCATAGAATCAGAATATTAATTAATAAATAAATTATTAAAAACAAATTAAGGTGAAACAATGATAATGTATTCGAGAGTGAATTCATCGGCAGCAACTTTAACAAAAAACAGAACGGAAGATTCTATTACTCCTGCATCGGGAATGTGTGTAACTTGTGTTGACGGTTGCATAGGTATGTGTGAAATCGGTAAATCTGCATATCGCGGACATGAAGTAATTTACCCGCAACCATTCGGAGTGATTACTACAGCATCAGAGAAAAAATATCCCGTAGATTATTCTGACTTCAATATAATGGGAACTGCTGTAGGTGCCCAGGGTATAGAAGCAGACAGTGATAAAGCAGTTTTCCCGGCAGTAAATCTTGAAGTAACAATCGGTCATGATAAGAAAATAAAATTCCGTTATCCATGGATTATTCCCGGAATTGGCTCTACAAATGTTGCAAAAAATAATTGGGAAGGCCTTGCCATCGGCTCAGCCATATCCGGCACTGGATTGACAATTGGTGAAAATGTCGGTGGAATGGACATGGAATCTACTATCGTCAATGGTAAAATATCTGATACTGTTGACCTTAAAAACAGGGTGAAATTATATAAGGACAATCAAAGGGATGGCTATGGGGCTATCATTGTACAAGCAAATGTTGAAGATACAAGATTAGGTGTTCAGGAATATGCAATTAACAAATTAGGAGTTGAAATAGTAGAATTAAAGTGGGGTCAAGGTGCTAAGAATATTGGCGGTGAAGTAAAAATCAATGACCTCAAGAAAGCACAGAAGCTTTATGAAAGAGGATATATTGTCCTTCCAAATCCCACTGACCCTAATGTGATTAAATCATTTGAAAGAGGTTCTTTCAAGGAATTTGAAAGACACTCAAGAATCGGAATGGTTGAAGAAGAAGGTTTTGCAAAGAGAGTCGAAGAACTTAGAAAAGCAGGAGCAAAATATGTATTCCTGAAGACAGGTGCTTATGCACCTGCTGACTTAGCGAGAGCAATTTTATATGCTTCGAAATACAAATTAGATATGCTAACAGTTGATGGTGCCGGAGGCGGCACAGGTATGAGTCCATGGAGAATGATGAATGAATGGGGCGTCCCTCCTGTTGAGCTTCATTCCTTACTTTATCAATATGCCAAGAGACTGCATGATGCAAAGAAATATGTACCGCCGCTCGTGCTTGCCGGCGGCTTTACTTTCGAAGACCAGATATTCAAAGGTTTGTCAATCGGCGCTCCTTTTGTGAAAATGATTGGTATGGCACGCTCACCTATTGCCGCAGCTATGGTTGGAAAAACAATAGGAAGGTCAATTGATGACGGTCAGGTTCCTGTATATGTAGAAAGGTTCGGTACAACAAGAGATGAAGTATTCGTAACAGCGGCTCACCTGAGAAAAGAACTCGGTGATGCTGAATTTGAAAAATTACCTACAGGAGCTCTCGGTTTATATACATATTATGAAAGACTGGCTCAGGGTTTACGCCAATTAATGACAGGTGCAAGAAAATTCTCTCTTGAATATATCACGAGAAATGATATTGCATCCTTGACTAAGCAAGCCTCAGAAATAAGCGGAATACAGTATATAATGGATGTTGATAAAGAAGAAGTAGAAGAGATGTTTAAGAAAATTTAAAAATTAATAATTCACAATTAAAATCCCTGTTATAAGTAAATCATAACAGGGATTATCTTTTATCAATTGTGAAATGTTACTTTACGTGTGAGAGTATTTATTCAAGATTTCAATAAGAGCCTCAAAGTCTTTTGGATAATCAGCTTCAAAATACATTTCAATTCCTGAGACAGGGTGTAAAAATTTAATTGTTTTGGAGTGCATGGTAATTCTTGATATAATAGGTATCTCCTGCTCACCTTTTTTTAATTTAAAATTTCTTTTCAAATACGAAACTTTAAATTCTGAGCTTTTTCCATATATTTCATCAACGAGCAAAGGATGACCGATTGCTGCACAATGAACTCTTATTTGATGATGTCTTCCCGTCACAAGATTCAATTCAACCAATGTTGAATTTCTGAATCTGTTAATCACTTTAAGAACGGTGAGTGATTCCTTCCCTCTCGCAGAAGGTTTCATTTGACCTTTATATCGTAAATCCTCAATTAGCGGTATATCAATTACAAGTTCATCCTGGCTGACATAACCTGTAATAACGGCATGATAGATTTTTGTTACTTTTAAATCCTGAAATTGTTGATTTAAATTCCTATGTGATTCCGCATTTTTAGCAAAAACAATTACTCCGCTTGTATCCTTATCGAGACGGTGAACAGTGTAAATTTTTGAATATTTTTTTGTCAATAAGTCATAAAGATTAATTGCAGATTTATCATACCTGTCAGGAATAGTCAGGCATCCCGCATGTTTGTTCAATACGAGGATAAAATCATCTTCATATATTACATCAATTAAATTTTTCTTTTTAGCCATAATTCGAAATGTTTTAAAGTACTTCACCGGCAGCAGATTTGTAGGTGTTCTGCATCAGCATAGCTACAGTCATTAATCCAACTCCACCGGGAACAGGTGTGATTGAAGAAGCTTTTTCTTTAACAGAATCAAAATCAACATCCCCCACAATTCTGTATCCTTTTTCTATTGAACTGTCCTCTACCCTGTTGATACCTACATCAATCACAACAACACCATCCTTAACATCATCAGCTTTGATTATTTGGGGCACTCCCACAGCCGCAATTAATATATCCGCCTGTTTCGTATAATATCTTAAATCGGGAGCGGCAGTGTGGCATATAGTAACAATTGAGTTCGCATCCTGATTTTTCTGGTACATCAGATTTGCAATCGGTTTACCAACAATATTGCTTCTGCCAACGACTACAACATGTTTCCCTTTTGTTTGAATTTTGTATCTCTTAATCAATTCAACTATACCTGCCGGTGTGCATGGAACAAATCCGGGTAGTCCAATTACAAGTCTTCCAAAACTTTCGGGATGAAATCCGTCAACATCCTTTTTTGGAGATATTGATTGAATAACTTTCGATTCATTGATATGTTTTGGCAGAGGCAATTGAACAAGAATACCATGTATTGTTGGGTCACTATTCCATTTATTGATAAATTCAAGAACAGTATTTTCATTTACATCATCAGGAAGTCTTTCGACAATTGATTTGAAACCAAGTTCTGCACATGATTTTTCCTTAGAACCGACATAAGATTTTGAAGCAGGATTATCCCCTACTAATAAAAGAGCTAATCCAGGAGTTATTCCTTTGTCATTTATTAATTTATTTGTTTTTAATTTTAACTCTTCTTTTATCTGAGCCGAAATCAGCTTGCCATCAATAATCTGAGCCATTATTCCATAATTGAAAATTTTGAATTATATATTTTAAAAGAAAGACTACTAAACAATTTTTTCTTCATTGCAAACGAAATTGAATGATTTTAAAATCTAAACTCAATCCCCCCGGTGAAAATATTAAACTTGCTTATGTTATAATCCAGGAATATAGCAACAGGGCCTAATTGATAAGTCAATCCAAATACAAATTTAAAATTAGTGTTTGTTATTCTTAAATTAGAGGTTTGTGGTAAAGTATCACCTGGAAAACCCAATTCTGGTTCAGGTTTGTGTATGATATATACACTATCTTTTCCGGGAGGATAAGTCATTTCACCCCTGAGTAATCCAAGTTGCCATTGGGTTTCAACCGGCAGATAATATGTAAAATTGGAGTTAATATTAAATATTTCATAAGATAACCCTAAATAAATATTAAACTTATCATCGAAAAAAGTTTTTGAAATATGAATATTAAAATCCCAAAAAGTGCCATCTGCTCTTAGGTCACTGTTTGTTACACCAATTTTATTTTCTAAGTGTGTACCCTGATAAACCACCTGAACTGCCAAATCAAAATATCTTTCATCAAAGTATTGAGAAATACTGTGTTTCAATCCTACTCCCCAAAAGTCAAAATCACCTATATTTTCACCCATATCCACAGGTGGAATGAATCTTACAAGCATTTCTGTTCCCCACAACGAACCTATCTCAAATTGAGGTACTGCTGCGAATATTGTATTCATATCTGCTCCGGGAGGTAAAGAAAATAAATCGGGAAATCTTGAAATAGTTTTCAATAATGAGTCTTGAAATTCCTTAGGTAAAAAAGGGAAAATAAAATGTCCCCTAATTAACGAATCCATAGCACTATGTGGCAAACTAAATTTCGCATTTTGATAGCCCAGTATGGTAGCAGAAGTTACAGGGACATGTATAAACACTTTATTATATTTATTCGTTCCATGAATTCCGTCATACAGTATGGTTTTAAGAGCATAATACATTAATCCTGAAGTGTCTTTTATGGTTACTTTTTGATTTATTATATCAATATCAGCATATTTACTAAGTTCATTCATATCCAATTGTTCTGCGGGCATTGCCGGATTATATGTTTTCATATCATTCCTGACAAAACCCAACATTGCATGAGCACCAATTCTGAAATAAGGCTTGTCAACTTTCTGTGGAACATAAGCCTGATTGAAGAATCTTGAATTTGATGTGGCATTGAGTGTTTCAACCAATGGCTGCAGGTAAGGAACACCATTCAATTCAAAAATATCCCGTCCAAAAGCACGTGCAAGATTAACTGTGTTCGGGTCAGCTTCTGCTTTTATTATTACAATATTTATTATCAGAAGTATTGAAGTGAGTATTTTTTTATTCATATTCAGCCTGAAAAATGAATTATTTTAAGAATCTCTTAGAAATAATCATATAAATGGGCATTGCTATAACCAATATGCATATTATTGCAATAACAATAAAACCAAGTTCAAAAGCAAACCTGACAACACCCCAAATAAGTTGTGATAATAAAGCAAATACAATAATAGCTGCAACAATTGCTATTATCCATGAAATAATTTTTTTCATTATGAACCCCTTATAGTTTTTACATTATTTCCTAAATTACGAAAAAAATTTTAATATTTTAGTTGTTAACATTATTCTCAAAATATTACATTTACTAAAGCTCTATATTATTTTATTTGTTTTTATGATATTCAAAGATTTTCAAAATGAAAAAAAATTTCTTTTAATTATTATAACATTAGCCATAATTATTAGAATTATTGGAGTAATAATCATTGGAAATTTCAAATACCCACAAATGTATGAGCATGGGGATATAGCAAGAAACATGATTGGGGGATTTGGATATTCCATGCATTTTTCCTATCAACCCATGAATCCAGAAAAAAAAATAATTCAAAAATCAGCTCCAAAATTCGAGGGTGCATTTATCCCACCTGTAAATCCTTACATTATTTATTATACATTTCGAATTTTTGGTGATAACCGAACCTCTTATGCAATCCTAATGTTATTGAATTCTTTGTTCAGTACAATTGGTGTACTTTTGGTTTATTTAATACTTAAAGAAATGGGGTATATTAAAGCTGCAAAAATAGGTGCTGTTTTTAGTGCAGTTTTTCTTCCAAATGTTTTCGGCATAACAACCTTCAGTGGTTCTGCCCTTTACCAAACTTTAGCGTTAGCATTCATTTATTTTTCTATAAAATGTTATCAAGAACAAAAAATAATTTCTTATGTTTTATGTGGATTCATCGGAGGATTACTGTCGCTTCTTAGAAGTGAATTCTTAATAATAGGCCCAATAATATTTTTATCAACTTTTATCTATAATATAACAATTAGAAAAAACCTGAAATTTTCAATAAAAAATCTTTATAATTTAACTGTTTTTATATTTTCATTTATTCTAATTGTGTCACCTTGGGTTTATAGAAATACAATGCTGTTTGGTGAATTTACCACAATTGTAAGTCATCCATGGCATGAAATGTGGAGAGGGAATAATAAATTAGCAACCGGAGGAGAATATGATATTTATGGGGAAAAACAATGGTTGAAAAAAAATAGATATCCAAATATTATAAAAAGAATTGATTCTTTGCCCTATAATCAAAATTTTGAACTTGCTATTGATAGTATTCTAAAAAAAGAAACATTATTATATATCAAAAATAATCCTTTCAAGACATTTTATACTATGGCAAAGCGAATGCTATTCATTTGGACAATTGATATTTATAACCCAAGAACCAGACATCCGATTAATGTCATATTTGTTTTTTTTACTGTTATTCCCACTTTTTTAGGATTAATAACTTTATATAAATCCGGCAGAATTAAAAAAGATTACGGTGTGTTTATTATTTTTCTTTCTTTTTTGGTGTTATATACAATGCTGTTCACAGTTGTCAATCTTATAGGCAGGTATCAGATTTATCTTCTTAATATTTGCCACCCGCTTGCTGGATTAGGAATTTATGAGATTTTAAATAAAATATTCAAAAAGAAATCCGTAATTATTTAATTCTTGTCGAATGTCAAATATTTTAACTTGATAATATTAAAAGCAACAGTTTAAGTGTTATTATTCTTCAATTTGAATGTAATCAAAACCGGAAAAATCTACTACTTCTTCAAGCATATCAACAGGTATTTGTGTTGACCAGGTTTTTCCGGTTTTTGTTAATATTTTAACAGCCACTGACTCAAGCACAGTTGCATCCATCTCATCATTAATTTTTAAAATAGCCCTGACAAAATAAATATTATTAATCTTAATAAGTTTAAATTTATTAATTAGATTATGTGAAGGTGTATGATTTTGATTTTTTTGCAGGTTTTTCTTTTCTTTTTTGATTTCGTTAATCCATGATTTGGTTAATGGAGACAGTGAAGCTGTTCTTGTATAAGAATCATAAGAAGGACTTTCATCAGAACTTCTTGTTGATTCTTTTGTGCCGGAACATGATATAAATTAAATAGAAAGAAAAATCAAAAAAATTATTTTCATAAATTCTCAAAATACTATAGTATCAATTCCATAAATAAAGCATCTGCAAAAGGATTGTATCTATAAGGCTGTATCTCATAAAAACCAAGCTTTTGATATATTCCAATTGCTTCTTTCATATACGAAATTGTATCGAGTCTCATTCTTTTGTATCCGATTTTTTTTGCCCCGGAAATCACAGCCAATGATAACTTTTTCCCTATTCCTTCATTTCTGAAATCAGGTTTTACATATAGACGTTTCATTTCGCAAATATCTTGTTCAAATTTGCACAAACCGACACAACCGGCTATCGAATTATTATAATAAGCTAATAGAAGCAGCCCATAAGGTGCTGAATATTTACATGGTAATTGATCTAATTCCCGTTTAAAATCCTGAAAATTGAGTTCAAAACCAAGTTCTTGGGAATACTCGATAAAGAGTGAACGGATAATATTCACTTGTTCATCAGTTTCAACGTTTACAATTTTAATTTGATAAGAACTTATCATATCCTATATATTTAATTTTGATTGTTTCAGGGAAAATATTTGTTGAATAATTATTCCACCAATTATGAAAACCAATCCAATTAATGATGAAAGAAGAATTTTCTCACCTAAAAAAAAGTTAATAAAAATTAATGACAGGAATGGTGATACATAAATGATGTTGCTAACCTGTGAAGTTGTCTCGGACAATTTCATAGCTTTGAGCCAGAAAATAAAAGTGATTCCCATTTCAAATAATCCAACATAAATTGAAGCTATTACACCTTTTATTGGTGGAAATTTTAATTCAGAAAACATTAGCAGGTAAATTACAATAAAGATTAATCCGCATAGAAAATTTAAGAACAATTTTATAATCTCATCCCTATTATCTTTTATATTGTATAGCCAGTATAATGACCAGATAATTGAACTGCCGACAGCCAGAGCCACTCCCAAAGGTTCAGTAAATTTCAGGCTGAAAAAATCTCCTTTTGTTGAAATAACAATAACACCACTGAAACTAACCAATATAGCTATTATATTCATAATTTTGATTCTCTGTTTTAGAATTGGTATTGAAAGTAAAACAACAACAATACCCCAAGTGTAGTTCAAAGGTTGAGCCATTTGGGCGGGAAGCAATGAATAGGCTTTGAACAGGACAATGTAATAAAGAAAAGGATTCAGAAAGCCAAGTAAAAGAGAATTAATTATATCCTTTCCCGATTGTCTAACAATTAGATTAAGCTTACCCTGATAAGTTAGGATTAAAAATAATGTAATTAGCGATGTGAATGATGAAATAAAAAGAAGATGTAAAAAATCCTGATATTTGAGTGCTATTTTGAAAGCCGTAGCTACTGTTGACCAACACAGTACCGACAATAGCGCAAAATAATATGCTTTTGATTGATTTTGCATCTAAGGCTTTATGCAATAGTTGATAATTTCTTCTTTGTCCAATGCAAATTTTATTATTTCTTTATCGCTGAACTTTTTAATAAAATCGTCTTCTTTCACAACGAATCCTGAAAATTCTATTCGTTTGATTAAATCTCTACCATAAATACGTACATGGTCATCCTGGCCATAAAATTTTTTTCTTTCGGCTTTCGTTATAATATCCTGTCGTTCGAAACTATATTCTAAGCTATTGTCAAAAGGTGATTGTATAATAGCCCATCCTCCTTTTTTAAGTACACGATACATTTCTCTAATTGCGTTATTATCATCAATAATATGTTCAAGCACATGATAGCAAATAATACAGTCAAAAGATTCATCCTTAAAAGGCAGGTTAGTTAAATCAGCTCTTTTTGTAACATACGGCAATTTCATATCAATACTGATGTAATTAATATTTTCCATTTTACTGAATAATTTGTGAAAAGTTTGGAGAGGGGCAATATCCAATACGGATAAATTGTCAGAAAAAAAATCTGTCTTATCCTTCAGAAAATACATCATAAGCCTGTGTCTTTCAAATGCACCGCAACCCGGACACCTTGCATTTGGCCTGCGGTTTTCACCGGCAGTAAAAAATTTCCTATAATACTTGTTACAAATATTACAGTAAAATTGATTACCGGAATAAATATATTTATTAATTTCATATAAGAAACTTCTAATTAGATTTTTCATTTTAAAACTTTTTTATCTAAATAATAAATTTGATTCAATCAATTTACGTGATTTATTTTATTTAGAAATTAATCTTTATGAAAAAATATCAAAAGAAAAAAGAGAAAAAAAAGCAATGAAGAAGGAAAGAAAAAGAATTAAGAAACTTAATTGCAAGGGAAAATATTGCATTGGAAAATGTAAAGGAAAGTGTAAAATTGAAAAAAATAATTGGCAGGCAAGCCTGAAAATAAATATTTTATTTTTTTTTCTTTAAGCATTTGCTTATTTTCTCAATTATTAGTTGATGAATTGCAGCATGTATAATGGAAAAACAAACCAAAGAGAGAAATAGTGTTAAGTCTTTTGATGCAGTCAATCCTGAATTAAAGGATATTGATGAACAAGATTATCTTGATATAGCTAATGAAATAATGTCCGAAAATAATTATGCTCAGGTAATTAGAAAAATTCTCAACTTACTAAGCAGTTTTAAGGCAGCGGATAAAATTTATTTTATTATTGGGGATGGAAATCCCTCAAATTCAAGGGTTGAGTACAGCTTTGACAGAGATAAACATGATATAATCAATATCAAGTCTTTGTTGCTTAAAGACTGCAAATTTTTACCCAATTCCATACTGTTTGAATCATTAAAATCAGGAAAAATTATTTCTGATGTTTTTCCTTTCAACAATGAATTTGTCAGTGATAATAGGTATATAATTTCAAACGGCATAAAATGGATTTTTATAAATCCCATATTATTTCAAAAAACAGTCATTGGATTAATATACGCAGAAAGCATATCTATTGATTCATATTCTAAGGAATTTACTGAATTAACCGAACATTTGTCAAATTCATTAGGAATAGCCATCAATAAAGCCGTTAATCTGAAAACAATAAAAAAATCATTGGAGCAGGAGCGTATTTCCCGTCAAACACAGGAAAATTACTTTGAACTTAAAAATGAACTATTATCTAATATTTCTTTAGAATTAAACACAAGACTGAATGGCATTATCGGTATCACAGAATCTTTAATGAAAGGGAATATCGGTCAACTTCCGGGTGATGTCGAATATAATTTATCTTTAATATCTTCAGCCGGTAAACAACTATCATTTATTGCAAATGATATCTTAGACTTTTCAATTCTCGATACAAATGAGATTGTTGTTAGAAAAAGGCCTGTGAATTTGAATAAGATTTCACATTATGTTACAAGCTTATCCAAAATATTGATAGGCGAGAAAAAAATTAAGTTTAAAAACACAATAGATAAAAATATACCACAGGTTTATGGTGATGAAAACAAACTCCAGTTTGTATTATATGATTTGGTTAGTAATGCTGTTAAATACACTCATTCAGGCGAAATTACAACTTCTGCCATTGTTAAAAACGGAATGGTTGTTGTGTCGGTAACGGACACAGGAATAGGAATTCCATCTGAAAATTTAGAAACTTTATTTAAAAATATATCTGATATTAAGGAGGCGGCAAAGAAGGAAGGTTTGACAGGATTCAGTTTGGCTATTGATAAATATTTAGTCGAATTACATAAAGGGAAAATCTGGGTAGAATCAGAAGAGAACAAAGGAAGCCGCTTTTATTTTTCAGTACCGGTATTTAATGAGGATTTATTTAATAAAAAATACCAGGATTTAAAACCGTTTGAAACACCACTTGACACCAGTTCAGAATCTGAAGAAATTGATACTAAAATTATTCAACAGGGTATTAAGGTATTGGTTGTTGATGATGAACCCATTATGGCTCAATTAATCAAAAATTATTTCAATCTTTATAATTACAATATCGTAGTCTGCCATGACGGATTGACTGCATTACAAACTATAATGAATAATCCTGATTTTGACCTGATAGTTCTTGACGTCATGATGCCTATGATGAGCGGATTGGATGTTGCTCGTCAGATTAGACAAAATTATTCTCTATTTGAATTGCCGATTCTTATTCTTACGGCAAGAAACCAAATTGCAGACCTTGTTGAAGGATTTGAGGCTGGGGCGAATGATTATTTATTGAAACCATTTGATGGCAATGAACTGATTGCCAGGGGTAAGACACTAATAAAACTAAGGCGGCTAACGAAAGTGAATTTGATTTTGCAGGAAGCAATCGAACTTAAAAATCAATTCATTAATATGACAGTACATGATTTAAAAAATCCTTTGAATGTCATTCAGGGAATATCTGTTATGCTTAAGGATTTGGGGATATCAGATGCTAACGAAGCCGAGATGATAGATTTGATACATGAATCATCAACTTTGATGTCAAATTTAATCAATGAATTGCTTGAAAATGCAAGTTTAGAAAGCGGAAAAATCACAATTGACAGAAAAATTATTGATTTGAATGAAGTCGTTGAGGATATCATCATGGGTAATCAGACTCGTGCAGAAAACAAACAGCAAAAACTCATTCTGAAAACGGGGCCAAAAGATTTATGTTACATTAACGGTGATAATATCAGGATTTATGAAATTATAGATAATCTTTTGAATAATGCTATTAAATATTCGCAAAAAAATAAATCTATTGTCGTTAAATTAAGTTCAATCAAAGAGAAAAAGAATAAATTTGTCAGATGCGAAGTGAATGATGAAGGACCCGGATTGACACAGGAAGACATGAAAAAGCTTTTTGGAAAATTCCAACGCCTATCGGCACAGCCTACAGGTGGTGAATCCTCAACCGGACTGGGTTTATCTATTGTGAAGCAATTGGTTGAACTTCATGATGGAAGAATCTGGGCAGAAAGCGTATATGGAAAAGGTACATCCTTTATTGTTGAATTTCCTGCAAAAGAAAAGGGCTCATAAGGACATCATTTAGACAGAATAATTTATATAGGGAATAGGGGTAGGGAATTGGGGAAGTAGGAATTTTGGATTTTGAGTGTTGAGTGTTATGTGAACCTTCATTGTAAAATTGAAAATTGCTAAATTGAAAATTTATTAACATTAGTCATTATCAATTATTAATTTTTTATTATTTTTGAATTGATTTTTTAAATCTTTGGAGGCGACTATGAAAACTTTCATTTTAATGACCAAGCTTGCTCCCGAAGTAACTAAAAGAATGAAGGAGCGTGGTAAAATCGGCAGGGAATGGCTCGAACATGTAAAGGAGAAATGTCCGAATGTGAAGTTTCTGGCTCATTATGCTCTGTTGGGGCAATACGATTTCCTCGATATTTACGAAGCACCTGATGATGAAACTGCCGCAAAGGTTTCGCTTATCAGCAGGGAATTTGGTGCAACAGAAGCCCAGAGCCTGACGGCTTTACCCTATAAGCAATTTCTTGAGTTGATTGAGGAATTGTAAAATTATGATGTAGGTACAGAACATTGTTCTGTACCTACATTATATATGGTATAAACATCTTGTTTAGTGTCATATATTTTCTGTATGATTCACCGAAGTAAACAATACATTCCTTCTCATCAAATTTAGCTGTAATGTATAGAAGCACCGTTGAAGCTATGGAAATGAGCAATAATTCAAGATTGGTACTTTTAAAAAATATGCCCCATGTTAGAAATATAAGTGAACCATAAATGGGATGTCGTATATATTTAAAAATACCCTCATCAACAAGTATAGTAGTTTTTTCGATATTGAATAAAGCTTTTTCATTCCTGCTTTCGTGTGGTTTACCAAATTTTATTAATTGTAAAATACCAAGAATTAAAAGTAATAATGAATAAGATAAAAGAATCCATGAAAATATCTGTAATAAACTCAATGGATAATCAAACCAATATTTGTAATTATTTATAGCAAGCCAGAGAATTCCTTCCCATGCAAAAAATCTGTAAAAGCCATGTGTTTTGATATTAAAAAGTGTCCTCCAAGAAATAATTACGATGGGTATTGTTAAAATCCCAAATACTAAAAACTTTTCCAATTGTTATTAATAAAATTTAATGGTTAAAACAAAATTAAAACGGTTCGGGGATGGGGGTTGGGGATTGGGGCTTAGCATTTCCAGCCCCCAGCCTCTATCCCCCATACCCTATTCCTATTGAATCAAAGTCATATTCATAATTTAAAAAGTGTATCATTATAAGTTTCTTGACCATTACGTATGAGATTTTTCTTGAATGTGTTATTTTCCACATATCCCGGATATTTTATTTCCTTTCCTTGAAATAGTTCTTCTACGGTTATGATTTTAATTTTATCGAGCTGGAAGCCGATGAATTTCCCTTCATCTTTTGCTTTCTTTTGCATATTATTTGTTACTTCATCTTCAAAACACACAAATATTCCCATATCAGCTTCGTTTGATTTGACTGTATTGATGAAATGCTGAAATTGTGGAAGATTGACATTACCACTTTTGACTTCGATTAATATAATCCCACGTTCTTTTTCACTTTTTGGAAAAGTAATATAACCATCATAACCTTCGGTATTTTTTTGGGGATTAACAACACCCCCAAGCATAACCTCAATAATCCATTCCTCGAATTTCAACCTTCCTTTTACCTTTGTATGTGCGAGCTCTTTTGCTGAATCAATATCTTTCGGGAAGCCGTTTATTTCGATTGAGGAGCGAATTTTCATTTTTGTTGGTTCATCATAAGGGTCTGTCAGTCTTTTAAGAATTAACCTGATTGCAAGATGCGAGATATCTGCTCCAAGCCATTGTCTTTTCAATTGATTCGCCATAGATATTGTCGTACCGCAGCCACAAAAGAAATCAGCAACGAGTTCTCCTTCTTTTGAAGATGCTTTAATAATTCTTTCTAATAATTTTTCAGGTTTTTGTGTAGGATATCCGAGACGTTCTTTTCCACCGGTTTGCTCAATATCAGTCCAGATGTTTGATACAAGCCACCCTTTTGTATTTTCAGGACGGAATTTTCTATACGGAATTTTAGGATTAGTCCAATCAATTTCTCCATTAACATCTAATTTTTTCAATTTATCAATGGATATTTTCCAACCTGCTTTTGTAGGAGATGAAACGTTTTTATATTCATAACACAAATTAATCCGTTCTCCCATGCCCACGGAACGGAATAAAGGACTTTTGGCAAATCGCCCTTTTTCATCTTCAAAAGGATAATGTTCTAACAGTTCCTTTTTTGTAAAAGATACCTTGATTGCTTCGCTATCAAAAAAATATTTATCTGTTTTAGCATATAACAATAAAGTATCGGTATTGACGCCAAATTTTCTATTTTTAAATTGAGATGTCTTAAGACTGCTTGTCCGTTTCCATATTATCTCATTTATAAAGTTATTGATACCGAAAATAAAATCACAGATGATTTTCAAATAATGGCTCATTGTCTGGTCGCAATGAAGGTAGAAAGAACCGGTATCCTTCAGAACTTTTCGCATATAATGAATCCTAATTGCCATTGTTGTCAAATACGAAACAACACTTTTTGATTCACTGACTGTATCTAATGTTTTAAGAAATGTATATAAATTTTTATCCTTTAGTTCTTCTAATATTTCATTGAGTGAATCAATATAAGTAACATTGCTCCATGTGTCTGCAAAGGCTTCCTTCTGGGCTTTTGTGTCTGCCATATCAAGAGATTCAAAAAGTACATTGTAGTTCCTCTTGGAATTGAAAGGTGGGTCTATATATATTAAGTCAATAAATCCATCAGGATTTTTTTTGTGCAAATCTTTCAGCACATCAAGGCAATCACCGAAGAAAAGTTTGTTCATATCTTTAAATATTTTTTATACAAAATTACTCAAGATTATTATTTACTTGAAAAATAAATTAAATCCGATATTATAAAATTAAACAAAAATATGCTTTTTCACCTGTGGGTCTTGCGGTATTGTTACAAGAGCATTGTCAATAAGTCTTGTTTTCCCGTTGAATACAGCGAGCATAAGAATCACATGTTCTCCGGGAAGAAACACATCGGGTTCTTCAAGAGTATCGGCATCAGCGGCACTGGCATAATCAATTTTAATTTCAGGAATGCTTCTGATTGCATTATGAAGTATTGCATTAATAATTTTTCGTCTGTTTTCACCCTTTTGAATTGCATCTTCAGCTTCTACAAGTGCTTTAAATAATATTACTGCTTTTCTTCTTTCATCCTGTGATAAATAAACATTTCTTAGATCG
>JAKAKE010000122.1 GCA_021824625.1 Bacteroidota bacterium
TTCAGTATGGGGGGGGAGGCACGAGAACTGGCCAGGTGCTACATCCGAGCCACCCCACACTAAAGTGTGAGGTTAATCCAAATCTGCGAAATCACATAAATCACACAAATCCCCGTTCAGACAACTTGCGTCCTTCCTGTCCTTTGCGTCTTTGCGTGAACCCAAATTTCCCTTCCTCGAGGAAGGGTTTAGAGTAGGTGTAAAAAATCAGCGAAAATCCGTCCCATCCGTCCAATCCGTGTGCTATTCTTCGTCTCTGCGTGCAATCTTAATTTTTAATTGTTAATTTTTAATTGTTAATTTTTTAAAATCATTTTTAAATGGTTTTAAAATCCTTCTCTTGACAAATCATCCCCACATCCTTATCTTTGCACCGCTTGTTCTTTGCTAAACAATGTCGGGCTGAATCCAGTCGTTGCAGGTTGAAGTCTTACGAAAATCCCGTTCCATCGAGGTATGAATTGCCTCATTTCTCATAGAGCATGTCCCGAACTTGTTTCGGGAGGGTTCGGGGGTTTTTATACAAAAAGTGGACAAAATGGACATTAAAAATCCTGTCCAAATTGTCCATTTTGTCTAAATCTTCCATTTTTGGCCCCATATCACCACAATTTTTTGTGTCTCCGCGGCTTTGCGTTGTTTAAAATTGATGTGTGTTATTGGCTATGGATTCTGAAATAAATTCAGAATGACAACCATAATTCAGCATTCAGCATTCATATTTCAGAATTATTTTCAGTGCGTATGTATCCTCTTGTGCATAATCCTTCTTGATTCCTTCAGCTTTTCATCGTCAGCCAATGCAAGTAATCTCTGGTTCAGGCTTTTGTCATTTTCATTCTGTAATAATTTGGCAATATATGTTATTACTTTTGGAGGGAAAATGCCGTCTTTCTCATAATCGCTGCGGTGATTGAGAAGAATTTCAGCAGATTCGGCACAGCTTATTGCAATTTCATTTAACGTGGAATAACTTGATGAACTATGAATATTTGAAGAAACGTAATTGTGTTTAGCTTTACTCAATGATTCTTTTTCGTGTGTCAGTCCCCAATCTGTCGCTAAAGTTAAACCGGCTAAAAGAAGATGAGCAAAAGCACTGCCGTCAGGACTGCGAAATTCGACAGTCTGCCGGCTATCTTGGTAACCCAATTCTGTTTTTTGTTGAGGGTTTATTTTTTTAGTCAAGTTACTTACATTTGACCAGCCAAGAGGCACCCTGATTAATGCACTGCGGTTGCGTTCGCTCCAACAAACTTTGGTAGGAGCTTCCTGGTTAGGAACTAATCTAAGATAAGAAGCGGATACCATATTCCCATAAGATGTCAGGCTTGGAGCATAATGGCATAAGCCTCCAATCAACATTTTCGCCTGCTTTGAAAGTTCGCCTTTGTTTCCGGTCATAATGTTTTTACTGTTCTTCATCAATGCAAGATGAATATGCATTCCATTACCGGCATGGCCAACTTCCAGCTTAGGAACAAAAGTCGCAATATTTCTGTGTTTGTATGCAATATTTCTGATAATCCATCTCGCTATGACAATAATATCGCCGCAATCCTCAACCGGGGTAGGAAGAAATTCAATTTCAACTTGTTCGGCTTTTTTACCGTTGAGTTCTTCAAAGTCACTTTCGATTTTTTCGAGACAGCCAACTTCATGGTGAGCATATTTAATATTACCGGTTATATGGGATAAATGAAGAAGCATTTCATCAAGCAACTCACCCGATTTTACGAAAGGAGGACTTGCGTGGTATCCCTGTTGCTTTTGGAGAGGGTATAAACGGTCAGATGATTCGCTGATAAGGTAAAACTCAAGTTCACCCATTGCATTAAGTGTATAACCGGAATTTTTATTAAGTATTTTACTTGCTCTTTTTAATATATTATCAGGAGTAAATTCGGCTAAGTTGCCGTTTGGGTCAAGGAACCTGCACACAAAGTCGAGACTGTTGTTGGAAAAGGGATTGAGGAATGCTGTCTTGTATTCGGGTACGACATACAAGTCAGAATTTCCTAAATCAACAATATCTTTGAATAATGATGAGCCGTCCACTCTTTCGCCTTCGGTCAGAACTAATTCGGCTTGCCTTTTATTTGTAATCGGTATTTTCAGTTCCTTGATTTTTCCATCCATAGCCGTGTAGTGGAAAGTAATTCTCTGAATATCTTTTTCAAGAATAACCTTAATCATATCTTCTCTTGTCAAATCCGGCCTGTTTTTACCGGTTATAACTGATATAGGACTTTCAAGTGCAAAATTTTCAATAATTTTTGACATACAATTTAAACTCCATTTCCAATTTTTAAGATTTATACAAATTATAAAATTAACAATAAATATCATTTCTTTTTTAGGAAATCTGGTTTTACAAAAATGTATATTGAACAAGTCATATAATTTGTAACCTGATGTTTCTAATTGGAATATTAAAATACGAATATGAGTATATCGGTGTAAGCTCTAATATAATAATATTGTTACACCTCTTTGAAATTTTGTTAATCGGTGGAATTATTATCTTATTTAAAGTTGTTTTATTTTATGTTTCTTACCCGAATTTTAGTTTCAGAATATTTTTCTTATTTTTGATGTGCAATAAATTGTTTAATAATAATACAATTACAAAGCATGCTGCTTAAACAGTCAAATGAATATAGTTGCTTAGATGCAGAATTGGAAAATTATATGGCGAAACAATCCATTAATCTTCCCAAAACCCGTGCAAGCAAAATTATACAGTTTAAGCATTATCAAACCGACGCACCTGTCTAAATAACAAATAGAAAATAACAAATAGCATATAGAATATAGAAAATTTTCTTTATTTTAAATATTTATTTCAATTAAATTATAAATAAAAAGGAGTCTTGACATTGAAAAGAGATTTTTTAAGCGTTAGGGATTTTACAAGCGAAGAAATTTGGGAGACATATGAATTAGCTCTTGAAATGAAGAAAAACAGGCTTGGATATATTGATTCACTCAAGGGAAAAACATTAGCACTAATATTTGAAAAGCCTTCATTAAGAACACGAACAAGTTTTGATGTTGGAATTCAACAGTTAGGTGGTTTTTCGCTATACCTGTCGCCGAATGAAATAAACCTTGGTAAACGGGAATCAGTCTATGATGTTGCAAAGAACCTCGAGAGAATGGTTGAAGGAATTATGATTAGAACATATTCACATCAAATCGTGGTTGATATGGCAAATCATGCTTCAATACCAATCATTAACGGATTAACCGATTTTTCACATCCGTGCCAGGCTATGGCAGATTTTCTGACAATTCTTGAAGTAAAAGGCGGAAAAGAAAAAAATATTAAAGGACTGAAATTATGTTATGCCGGAGATGGGAACAATGTAGCTCACTCACTGATGTTCGCAGGTGCAAGATTAGGTGTGAATGTTACCGTTGCATGTCCGGAGGGATTCGAACCTGATAAAAAGGCAATTGAGTTATCAAATGAAGATGCAAAAGCAACAGGAGCAAAAATTGAAATTATAAATGACCCGATTGAGGGAGCTAAGGGAGCCGATGTAATCTATACTGACGTATGGGCATCAATGGGACAGGAAAAAGAAGCAGAGGAAAGAAAGAAAATATTCAAGCCTTTCCAGGTAAATGATGAACTGATGTCTCATACAAATAAGGGGGCGATTTTTATGCATTGCCTTCCTGCACACAGGGGGGATGAGGTTACGGACAGCGTGATTGATGCTCCTTATTCCGTGGTGTTTCAGGAAGCTGAGAACAGGCTACATGCTCAAAAGGCAATTATGTATAAATTGATGAAATAAGGTGCTGAGTGGCTTTAAAAGCATTATTAGCGGTTGGAGGTAATTCCCTAATTCGTGCAGGTGAACGCGGAACACTTGACGAGCAAATGCTCAATGCAAAGGCTACTGCAAAGAGTATTGCCCGGATGGTGAAACTCGGCTGGCAGGTTGTCATAACACATGGGAACGGCCCACAAGTCGGTGCTGCATTGCTTAGGTCAGAGAGGGCTGCGACGGAAGTGTACACTCATACACTCGATATGTGCGTTGCAACCACTCAAAGTGAAATAGGTTATATTTTGCAGAGAGCCATGGTTCATGAGATGAAACAATTCGGATTGTACAATCCTATTATTACAATTCCGACAATGGCGAGAGTTGACGAAAACGACCCTGCATTTCAAAATCCAACTAAACCGATTGGCCCTTTTTATTCTAAGAAGGTTGCAGAAGATAAACAGAGAACTCTTGGATGGGATATTATTGAAGATGCGGCCAGGGGTTATAGAAGGGTTGTCGCCTCACCTGAACCAATAGAAATTCTTGAACTTGATATTATAAAAAATATTCTCGATTTGGGAATCATAGCTATTGCACTCGGTGGCGGTGGAATTCCTGTTATAAAAAGAGATAATAATATTATTATAGGTTCGGAAGCAGTTATTGATAAAGACAGGTCATCTGCTCTGCTTGCCCAGGGCTTGGATGTTGACTTGTTTATTATCAGCACTGACACTGACCAGGTTTATCTGAATTATAAGAAATCAACTCAGAAGGGAATAAGAAAAGCAACTGCGGATGAGATGGAAAAGCATTTGCAGGAAGGACATTTTCCACCCGGAAGTATGGGACCAAAGGTGGAATCCGTGATTAAATTTTTAAGGACAGGAGGCAAAAAAGCAATTATTACTTCTTATGAATTTTTGATGGATGCACTCGATGAAAAAGCCGGGACACATATTGTACCATAAAGATGAAAAAATAATTAACCGTAATAAATGAGGTTAAAATGAAAATAAAACATATTGTAGAATCACAGCAGTTCACTGTTCCCCTGATACTCGAATTGTTCGAGAGAACGGACCTTATGAAAAAGGTTGTTGCACGTGGGGGAACGAAAGATTATGAAAAAAAAGTAATGGCTTCATTGTTTTACAAGCCCTCTACGAGAACGCGGTTTTCATTTGAATCTGCGATGTACAGGCTTGGAGGCAGGATACTCTCAACTGAACAGGCAAAGGAGTTTTCTTCCGAAGTGAAAGGGGAGTTACTTGAAGACACAATTCAGATAGTTGCTAATTACTGTGATGCGATTGTTCTCCGGCACCATGAGGAAGGCGGTGCACAAAGAGCAGCAGCAATTTCTCCTGTTCCAATCATCAATGCAGGTGATGGTTCGGGGGGGCAGCACCCAACCCAGGGATTGCTTGATTTATACACAATTTACAATGAGTGTCATGCACTCGATGGATTATCGGTTGCAATTATTGGAGCCTTAGACCAAGGGAGAACAGCACGTTCACTTGCTTATCTGCTGAGTAAGTTTGAGAGGATTAAACTATATTTTATAGCTCCCGATGAACTTCAGATTAAACCCGATATTCTCGAACATTTAGATGAAAAGGGTGTTTCATACCAATTGTCATCAAACACAGATGATATTATCAGCAAGGTTGATGTTGTTTATCAGACAAGGATTGACAAAGAGAGACTGAAACACAAGGAAATTGATTTAACCAAATACAATATTGATACGAATGTGTTGAAGAAGATGAAGTATAATTCGATAATCATGCATCCACTTCCAAGGTCAGTAGAAATTAATCCTGCTGTTGACGGAGACCCGAGGGCAGCTTATTTCAGACAAGCGAGAAATGGATTGTATGTTAGAATGGCATTGCTGACAATGCTTTTTGATAAGGAATAACTCACATAAGCTATGTGATTTTTTTTATAAGAGTATAAAATTTTTAATTTTTAATTTAAAATTTTTAATGAATTAAATGAAAATATCAAGTAATATATTTTAATGAACAAAAAACTGTTATTTGAAGAAAGTAATTAATTTTTAGATATAATATTTTTAAAGAAAAAAAAATAGGTTTAATAATTAAAAAATTTGTTTATTAAAAATTCATTATAAATTAAAAATTGAAAATTTAAAATTATTGATAAGTGTACTATAAGAAAATAATTTTAAGGAATTAATTAGAGAGATTATGAAAACAAAAGATTATATTGAGTTAGAAGAACAATACGGAGCACATAATTATCATCCTTTGGATGTTGTTGTTGAGAAAGCGGAAGGGGCTTGGGTAACAGATGTCGAAGGGAAGAAATACTTAGATTGCCTTGCGGCTTATTCAGCAGTTAACCAAGGGCATTGCCACCCAAAGATTTTGAAAGCATTTGTCGAACAGGCAGGAAGGGTAACTTTGACAAGCCGGGCTTTCAGGAATGACCAGCTTCCT
>JAKAKE010000082.1 GCA_021824625.1 Bacteroidota bacterium
GGCTATAGTATAATTGCATTAACAAGGATTTTAGGTCAACGTGCAACTCTCGGCAACTACAATCCCCCCGGCAACAGCGGTATATATCTCAATGACCTGCCACAAAACAATATCATTACTATATTGGATACATCAGGCAATCCTTTGGCAGATGTCAATGTGCGTGTGTTCAGGTCAACAGGCAAGCAGGGTGTAATGTACGGTAAATATTACGACAGCATACCTGACATGGAATTCACAAGCGATGAACTCGGCAGGGTCAATCTCGGCAGATGCCCCTTCGATGAATTCGGTGCTATTTTCTATAAAATGAATAATGCAAATGTTGTCATTTTAATCCGTGTCCAGTCTGGAGACAAGGCTGGATACCGATTCCTTGATATTACAAAATTCAATTTGAACTACTGGTCAATTTATAAAGACACTGCAGATTATGATTTGACTTTCAATCTACTCCCAGTTATTACTTCTGTTAATGATGACCAAAATATTTCAGGTGATTTTTTTCAAATCAGGTACAATTCACTGAACTCATCAGCTACTGCGGTAATTCAACTCAATCAACCGGTACAGCTCAATCTTTCAATATATACATCAGACGGCAGGCTTACCGGTGAAATGAACGAATCAATCTCAATCCCCGGCATTCACGAAATCAGTCTCGATAAATTTAATTTATCAACGGGATTATATTTCTGCAGATTGGCAATAGGAACGGTAATTTATATAAAGAAGGTTTATATATATTGAAAAATTTTCTCCCTTTTCTAAAGGGAGATTAAGAGGGATTATAAATAAAATAATCTCCACAATTCGTAATTACTTTTGTTAACCTTGAAGTGTCCTCAAAAAGTCAATACAGACATCAGCGATGGTATATATATTATCATAATAAAATCGGAGGATGGTTCCCAGGTAGCAACGAGAGTGATAATACAACAGCGTTAAACTTAAAAAAAAATTAAAATTCTTTTTTAATATAAATTATTTTGCTTCGTTATAAGAAATGAATTAACTTAGTAGAACAATTGAGTATGATATGAACGACATTTTATTAAATAAAATTGAAGATTTGCAAAATCTATGTTTAACATACAGTGTAAAATCAATGTATGCTTTCGGTTCTGTCTGCACTGACAGATTTAATAATAACAGTGATATAGACTTTCTAATCTCATTTGATAATTTGCCAATTGAAAAATATACAGATAATTATTTTGATTTACACAATGATTTAGAAAAACTATTTGAACGCAAAATAGATTTGCTGACTGATAAATCGCTTTCAAATCCATATTTTATCAAATTTATAGAACAAACAAAGAAACTGATTTATGCAGCCTGAAATTGAAAAATATCTTTATGATATTAACACATCTATCGAATCAATTTTTTCATTTTTAGGTGGCAAAAGAGATTTCAAAGCTTATCAGAATAACAAACTCCTCAGACGTGCAGTAGAAAGGGAACTTGAGATTATAGGAGAAGCTGCAAGCCGGATATTAAAATTTGACCCTGCATTTAACATTCAGGATGCCCGGCGAATTGCTAACCTCAGAAACTGAGTAATTCATGGTTATGATAAAGTTGATGATGAAATTATTTGGGGAATTATTTCTAAAGATTTACCAATATTAATGTTACAAATCAAAACTCTGTTGAAGATTTCATAATTTATTTTTAATCAGTTTTCTCTTAAACAGTTCTCAATACTGGCACTATATTTGTACCTTTTATAACATTAATTAATAAAATATAATAATTTATTACGGAACTTTATATTAATTTTATAAGGAGATTAGTCACCGGCTATTGATGAGCGAAGAAAAGAAAGCAAATATTGAAACTACCGAAAAAAAGGAGGAACAAAAAAAGTCTCTCTTTACAAGATTTCTGCGGACTTTCCTCAAAGTCTGCTTAATTGCTATTGCTCTGCTTTTCATTCTCTCTCTCAGCTTCATAGGACTATCTCAAACTGAAGGCTTCCGGCACTGGCTCTCAGGCTACCTTCTCGAACTTGTAAATAATGAACTTGAAGGCAAACTTGAATTTACCGATGTGATACTTAATCCATTCAAAGGCGGATTAGAAGTCAAAAACGTTTGCCTCACAGCCGCCGGTGACACTGTTGTCTTTTGCAAAGACGTTGTTGTCAATTTCGATATTCGGCCTCTCTTCTCCGAAAAAGCAATTGTAAATTATATTTACCTCGAGTCACCGAGAATCAAACTGATTCGAAATCAAGAAGACAGCACCTGGAACTTCGAGCATATCGCCAAACCCATCGAAGACACAACAATATCGAAAACAGACTGGGTGGTTGAAGTGAATAGGCTAACAATCAATAATGCTAAACTCAAAGTATATGACGGCACTACAAACCACGTGTCGACGGGTAATGTTGACTATGGGAACATGAATCTCGAAAATCTCAATCTCAAACTTAACTGTCTGCTTAAGCTTGGCGAACCGTCATTTGCAGCTAAAATTGAATCTTTGAAATTCAGGGACAGGAACTCAGGCATTATCGTAAGGAATATGTATCTCGATGCAGTTGCAGATACTTCAAAACTTGAAATCAATGTTTTGAATCTTTATACTGGCAGTAACAGCATTACTATGTCTGCAAAGCTCGACAAAATCAATGTTTTCAGCGTTCAGACAGAACCCGATTTTAACAATTCTCCGTTGACTTTGAAATTGAAGGCTGACCCTGTAAATGCGGATGAGCTTATTCGACTTGTACCTATTCCGGTCAAACTCGCAGAGGATTATGCTCTCGACCTCGAAGCTAACGGTTCTATGAACAATCTAAACATTAAAAAGTTGAAACTTGAATTTAACAACTCAGAATTAAATCTCACAGGCAGGCTGAAAAACCTCACTGAGCCTGAGAAGTATGACTACCTTGTTAAAATTGATGAAACAAATATTGACTATAATGGCATCATGCGGCGTCTTCCTTTCATTGACCCGGTAACAATACCCGACTTCGGTTCAATCTCTCTCAATAATACAGAAGTTCATGGCAGAAAGGATTCAATCTCTCTGACACTCGATGCTGTCAGCAGTTTCGGAAAAGTTACAGGTCAGGCAGGAGTTGGCTTTAGAAACCGGCTTACCTTTAGCGGAAATCTGAAAACAGAGAATTTCAATTTGTCTAATATTTTAAGAAATCCCGAATTTACAAGCTCATTAAATTCTACAATTGATTTTGCAGGGGCAGGAACCGATATAAAAGACATGACACTCATACTCGGCATCAGCTCTGCGAACTCAAGACTAATGAGTTATAACTTTAATGATATGAATCTCTCGGCACGGATAGACGGCAGAGGCACAATTTATATGGATACGCTGAGATTCCTGCTTAACAATAAGCCCGTTATTGATACACTTAATCCTGATTTAGAAGATAAAGCTAAATTGTCGCTCTCGGGAAGATTGAATATCGCAGATTTCAACAAGCCTGTATATGCTCTGAATCTCAGTTTCACCGGTTTGAATTCTGCATCCCTATCAAAAAATTCTTATGCTCCGGAATATATATCGGGTGAAATCACACTCAACGGCGAAGGTTTCGACCCGGACAGCCTGAACACAATTATGAATGTAAAAATTAATGATTGTGCTTTTAGAGACCGTGCATTAAATCCATTCACGCTGAATGTAAATGCGAGCCGAAGTTCGGGTGCCAGAGCATTATTTATTAAATCAGACTTTTTGAATGTCACCCTGTCCGGTGATTACACATATAAAAATTTATTTAATATATCTGCCGTGCACGGCTTAACCATAGCAGACTTTGTGCTGTCAAAAGTCAATATAATGAACCGGGATAATAATTCGAATGATTCAACGGGTATTACTTTGCCAAAGCTATCATCCTTTGAGCCGATGAATCTCAAATTTCATTCCGAAATAAGAGACCTTTCACTACTTGCCGTATTTCTGAAGGATATGAAGCTTCATTCGGAATCCACAATTGATATGTCATGGGAAACCCGCTCTCAGTCAAGCAGACTCTCGATTGACTCTATTCGTATTAATAATTTTGAAATTGACGCCCCTTCATTTGAAATATCTTCGAGGCCACTGCTTTTTAAAGGTATTATTGATATGAATCTAAAAGATTCGCTTCCTTCTTTAAGCAATATAAATCTTGATTTCATCGCAAGCAGTGATATTCTCGTTAATGATATAGTCCTGAATGAGCCTTATGCTTCTGTGAACTATAAAGATAATTCCACTGATTTTACTATTTCTTCGGATATAAATAATATCATAAAAGTATATAACAACGGAAAAATACAAATTAATGAAACCGGATATGAAATCGCTATTGACAGCTCAAGGTATGTATTTCAGGATTCTATTATTTGGTCATCTCCTGATAAAATTAATATAAATATTGATAACAATGGAATTGATATAAAATCTTTTTTACTTAAACGTACTAATTCGGAATCAATCAGTCTTACAGGCATATATTCAGACAAAGGAAGTAATTTAAATCTCTTTGTTAAAAATTTCAAACTGCCTGATATTGCACTGTTCATGCCTCATGAGAGGTGGAAACAGTTCTCCACGTTAAAGGGAAATATTGATTCTCTTACTTTAAATTTTAAGGGGAAAATCGAAAATCCTGATTTGACAATGAACCTATATACATCCTATATTAATTACAACGGAACATATATAGGAGACCTTTCAGGGATCCTCCACCACAGCGATTCCCTGGTGACAGGTAATATTGAAATTTCAAATATTTTAAGCTCGGACCCCCGTAAAATTTTATCAATTGACATTCTGTCTTTACCATTAAACCTGAGTTCAAATCCGGTAAAGAACAGGATTCAAAAGAGCAGTGAATTTAATATTCTAATGAAGTCTTACGACCTGCCACTCGAACTTGCATCGCCATTCATACCTGCTCTCGACAGCCTCCGGGGTATGGCTGATGCAACTTTGAAAGTCAGCGGATATGCACCTGATGACATAAATCTTACAGGAAATATTCAATATAAAAATACAACATTTACTGTTCATGCAACAAACATGAAGTATATGTCAAAAGGTAAAATTGAACTTGAACCGAACATGCTGCTTCTTAAAAATATGGAACTGTTCAATCTCCAGGAGGACATGAACAACGGAAAAGCTTTAATTAACGGAGAAGTCGAATTGAAAAACTTTGAACCCGGTGATTTGAACATTCATATTACATCTGCGGGAATTAAAGTGTTGAACCAATCCTCGGTTAAAGCAATGCCCAATTTGTATGGTGACTTCATTATTTCTACGGGGCCTGAGCCAATAACCTTTTTCGGCACTTTGGACGAGCCTTGCCTTCAGGGTGATGTTAATGTATTACGTGCTAATCTTACGATGCCAAACACTAATGCTACTCAAATAAGAAAGTCGGCTTTCCGTTATGAAGAAAAAAATAATTATCTGAAAATAATTGCTCTTTGGGACAGCCTTAAACAGACAACAGCACAAACTCCAGAAACAATCACAAGGACAAGCGGAACCAAAAAAGAAATCTCCGATTTAATTGACTATGACCTGAACATCAGAATCAAAGGCAGTTTTATCGTCAATATGGAAATGGGATTCCAGCAGGCTCTGTTCGCAGAAATCGGTGTTAAAGACCAGTCACAGCCACTACGCTTCGTTTTGAAACGGGGAAGCAACGAACCAAAATTTTACGGTGATATCCTTGTCAAAGAAGGTTCCACATTAAAATTCTACAAGCAATTCAATACAATGGGAAGCATATCATTCCCTACCGGAGCTGTGACTAATCCCGGTCTTGACCTTGTCGCAGAGTATAAAGGCACAACGACTATATCAAATGAACCGCGGGATTACAAAGTAATCCTTTATGTTACAGGCACAAAGGAAAAGCCTCTAATTCGATTCAGTTATAGCATTAACGAACATGAAGCAGTTGGCGACACATCAAAAATCAGGGAAGATGCTATCTTTATGCTGTTATTTGGTAAGACGAAAGATGAGTATTTCGGAAGTTCATCGGGAGGTGGATTTATTAATCTCGACATAGGAAGCTCTGCATCTTCGGCAGCTTCATCCTTCCTTACACAGGCATTGCAAGGCACGGGTGTAATTCAGTCAGCCGATATTGATTTCAGCAAGGGTTCATGGGAGCAAGCCACACTTAAGTTAACAGCACAGTTTTTGGGAACTAAATGGAAGGTTGGCGGTAACGTAGGCGACTTTTCAAATAACT
>JAKAKE010000002.1 GCA_021824625.1 Bacteroidota bacterium
GCGGGCTTTCCGGATACTTTGGTACAATCCCGTTCAGAGGGTATTCCGACAATTCTATAGGGCCTAAATATGGCGGCAAAGTTATGGCAAAATATACGGCGGAACTTCGATTTGCTTTGTCAATGAATCCGATGCCCATTTATGTTTATGGTTTTGCCGAGGCCGGAAATGTCTGGAATTCACTGAAAGAAACTGACCCGTTTAATCTTAAACGTTCTGCCGGATTAGGCGTTCAAATTAATCTTGCACCCATTGGTATCATCGGTTTCAGTTACGGCTATGGATTTGACCCTGCCGGTGTGCTTGGGGATAAGAGCGGCTGGAAATTCCTTTTCCATCTTGGACAGCAATAAATTCACATATTGATTATGATAACAAATTCAAATAATAATTTTTTTTTATAAGGAGATTTTATGCGGAAATTAGTATTATTTAGCACAGTAATAATTTTTCTTTTTCTATTCAGCTTCAGTGCTTATTCACAGAAAGGCGGAATAAGTATCGGTGTTGTTGATATAGAAACAATCGTTAAATCCATGCCCGAAGCAGATAATGCCGACAAAATGATTAAGGATATCGGCTTGAAATATCGTGATTCACTCCAGGGAATTGAAAAGGAATATGTCGCAAAGATGGAAGAATATGATAAGCAAAAAGGAATGATGACGCCTGAACAGCAGAAAAAAGACCAGGATAATTTGAGGGCAATACAGGTAAGATACCAGCAATTTCAGGAAGAGAAGTTTGGTGTACAGGGTGAAATAGCTCAAATGAGAGAAAAATTGTTAGAGCCTATAAGAAGTAAAGTGCGTGCTGCTATCGAAACAGTCGCAAAAGAAGAAAAGCTGAATTTCGTCTTCGATAAAGGAAGTTCTGCTCTTCTGTATTCTGAAGAAAAATCTGATATTACCTTCAGGGTAATTGACAAGATTAAGAGGGGCGGTAATAAATAGAAATTTTGCAATTTCCAATTTTGCAATTTTCGAAAAAATTGAATCGGGCTATTAAGATAATTATTAAATTTATTCTTTCACGATTAATTTAATAGATATCATTGAAAATTTTAATCCTATTTATTAAAAAATTGATTGAAAATTGAAAATTAGAAATTGAAAATTTAATATTTGATGCAGGGGTACTCTAATCAAACTTATTACTTGTTTGAGTTACATTATTTATTAGGAAAAAATATGAAAAACAAATTTTTCGGAGCCATAATTTATT
Source organism: Bacteroidota bacterium (assembly GCA_021824625.1). GTDB lineage: Bacteria > Bacteroidota > Ignavibacteria > Kapaibacteriales > UBA2268 > XYC2-FULL-35-21. The sequence continues at coordinate 1,225 of JAKAKE010000002.1, forward strand.
TGGCTATTGTTCTAAGTGCAATATCAATACCCCTGCAATTGCACTCCCAGAAAGTTGCATTTATTGCTTCTGATGTTATACGCGAGCATTTTACCGATGCCAAGCAGGCTGGACAGAGAGTTAAAACTATGGTTGATGAATGGAAAAGAGAACTCGAGACTATTGAAAAAAATATTGATATTCTCGAAACTGAGATTAAGAAAAACAGGCTTATCTGGACTGACGAAGAAAAACAGGATAAAGAAAAGGAACTCGAGAATCTTAAAACTGAAAAGATGACATTTGCCAGAAACAAGTTTGAAACAAATGGCGAATATGATAAAGTCCTGAAGGACATTTTCAAACCTATCGAAGAAAAGATTTATGCCGCTGTGCAGGAAGTTGCAAATGAAGAAGGGTATGACATCGTCTTCGATAAAAGTGTACAGCCACTGCCTTACACAAATTTTAAATATGATTTGACTGTTAAGGTTCTAAGAAAGCTCGGTGTAGATGTTGATGCTTTAGAAAAAGAACAGCAGGATAAGATTAATAAAGACCCCCGCAACCAGCAGAAGCAATCTAAAGAACCTCCCAAGAGAACTAAATCCCGCCCAAAGGACGAAGAAACCCGTGATATTGAGAAACCCGGTAACCAGATGCCTAATCAACAATTCCCGTTAACCGATTCAACCAATCAGGTGCCTTTAATACCCAGATAAAAAAATATCAAACTATCAGGGGAAGGTTCAAAACCTTCCCCAATTAAATTTCCACAAATTAAAATTTTATTGCATAATGAATATAAAAATTTATAATTTTGTTTTTTATTGTTTACTAATGTTTGGGGACATCAATGTTTCAGATGAAACATCTCACCTGCGAAGAGATTGCTAAAAATATTAGCGGCAAGCTTGTTGGCAGTATTGACCATGATATTACAGGTATGAACAGGATTGAATTTGCACGGAAAGGCGAATTGACTTTCCTGGCTAACCCCAAATTTGAAAAGTATCTGAAAACCACAAATGCTTCATGTATAATAATTCCTGAAACAGTTAAAGAAAGGCCCTCCAAGGATAAAGCTTATATTGTTGTCGGTGACCCTTATCATGAATTTGTCAGACTTTTGAAAATTTTGGAGTCGCAGAAAGAAAGAAAATCCGGTTATATTCATCCCACTGCAATCATTGGTGAAGATGTTCAATTAGCCAATAACGCTTACATTGGGCCCTACTGCATTATTGGCGACAGGTGCAAAATAGGTGAATTTGCCTACCTCCATCCAAGGGTTACAATATGCGATAATGTCGAAATTGATGATGGCTCTATCATTTATCCTAACGTAGTTTGTTTCGATAACACAAGAATAGGAAAAAACTGCATCATTCATGCGGGTGCTGTTATCGGAGATGATGGTTTCGGTTATATTGAAAGAAGTGACGGCTCTTACGAAAAAGTTCCGCAGATGGGAAATGTCATAATCGGCAACAATGTCGAAATCGGCTCCAATACTACTATTGACAGGGCTATGATAGGAAGCACTGTGATTGAAGACGGATGTATAATAGATAACCTTGTCCAAATCGGTCATAATGTAGTTATTGGCGAAAACACGGCAATGGCGGCTCAGGTGGGCATTGCAGGGAGTTGTAAGATAGGAAAAAGAAACCGCTTTGGCGGACAAGTCGGTCTTGCCGGGCATCTCGATACTGCTGATGATGTTATTTTATTATCTCAATCCGGTGCGGCTAAAACTGTTCCCGAAAAAGGCGTCTATTTCGGTTCGCCAATCAAAGACAGGACAAAAGCTTTTAAGATAGAAACTGCATTGCAGCAATTACCCGATGTATTGAAAGATTTTTATAAAATTAAAAAAATAGTAATTGAAAAACTCAACCTGAAAGATTTCACAGATTGAAAATCAATTAATAATTCACAATTCAAAATTCACAATGAAATAGGGAATTGGGAGTTGGGAATTAGGAATTGGGAGAAATGAAAATAAATAGATAAAATTTAACAATACTATCGCATAGCGATTAAACATTAGTAGAAAAACAAACCACCCTCACCAACCTTATCCCGTAGGGATTATATAATAATCTTCTTAAATCATAAATCGTTAATCCTTGTTCTCAAATATTATCAATGAAATTATATATTTTCTATTTTCTATCTTCTATTTGCTATCATCTATCCTCTTTCGTTAATCCTTGTTCTCAAATACTTATTGTCATTCTGAGCAAAGAGAAGAAACTCTATTAACTCATTCTAAATTTTTTTTTTAATAATTTCATATGCAATACGTATATTTGCAGTGCAGAATAATAAACATAAATTATTAGAAAATAAGTATGGATAGCCTATATAAATCTGACCTTTTTACAATCAAACAAGCAAGCGAATGGGCATCTCAACACTTGAAAAAGAATGTTACTGCATCAAATATTTCTTATTTAATTCAGTATGGACTTATTCAAAAAAAAGGCATTAATGGTACAACACTTATATCAAAAAATGAATTAATAAATTACTATAAATCATACAATGGAAATCGTGAGTTAGATTGGAAAGACCGGCTTGGTGAAGATTTAAACTGGGCATTATCTTTTGAACAGTATAAAGAATCAGAAACAACAAAACATGTACACAGGTTACACCCTTACAAAGGTAAGTTCATTCCACAACTTGTTGAATATTTTTTAGACAATCATACTGATAAATTCAAGAAAGATTTATATTTTCAAAAAGGTGATATTGTTCTTGACCCGTTTTGTGGTAGTGGTACTGCTCTTGTTCAGGCTAATGAATTGGGAATGCATGCAATAGGTATTGATATATCTGCATTTAATGCTCATATTTCAAATTGTAAGGTTATAAAATATGATTTGGTTAATATTAATGATGAAATTAATAAAATTGATATTGCTTTAAAACAATTCCTTAATAAGAGTCATACACTCGAATTTGAAGAACAACTATTAAAAGAATTGTATGAATTTAACAATAATTATTTTCCTGTACCTGATTTCAAATATAGAGTCAAGCAAGGTCTTATTGATGGCGACAAGTATGGAGAAGAAAAGGCAAAGGAATTTTTAAATGTTTATGTAAAACTTGTTAAGAAATATAATATAGAATTATTACAACCAAAAAATGATACCTTTTTAAACACCTGGTTTACTAAACATATACTTAATGAAATCAATTTTGTTTTTGATAGAATTAAAAAAGTTGAAAATATTCATACAAAGAAGATTCTTTCAATTATTCTTAGTCGTACAATGCGTTCCTGCCGTGCTACAACCCATGCCGATTTAGCTACTCTTAAAGAACCTGTAACAAGCACTTATTATTGTGCAAAGCATGGTAAAGTTTGCAAGCCACTTTTTTCAATAATGAAATGGTGGGATACATATAGCAAAGACACGCTGAAACGTTTATCTGCGTTTAATAAATTAAGAACAAATACATACCAGGTATGTTTCACAGGTGACAGCAGAAATATAGATTTATTTAACGCCATTGAAAAGAAAAACACTGAATTTTTTAAGATATTAAATTCCAAAAAAATTAATGGTATTTTCTCGAGTCCACCTTATGTGGGATTAATAGATTACCACGAACAGCATGCCTATGCTTATGATTTGTTTGGTTTCGAGCGTAACGACGAATTGGAAATCGGGCCTCTCTATAAAGGTCAAGGCAGGGAAGCAAAAGAATCTTACGTAAAAGGTATTGCAGATGTATTGAATAATTGCAAACGTTTTTTAGCAGATGATTATAATGTTTTTCTTGTTGCAAACGATAAATATAATCTTTATCCTAAAATAGCAGAGCTATCAGGAATGCAGATTGTTAATCAATTTAAGCGTCCTGTATTAAATAGAACTGAAAAAGACAAAGGTGCATATTCCGAAATTATTTTTCATTTGAAAGGATAAATAAGATGGAATCAAAAATTAGAAAGTTAAGAAAAGACAAAATTATTTACTCAATCAATATTGAAGATTTGCAAAATGTAGCAGATGAAGTATTAGAAAGAAAACTTACTAATCAAGAAATTAAATTATTGATTGATAAAATCGGTGATTATTTTGATTGGTATGATTCAATTGACAGAGCAATTATGAATAATATAATGATGAATCATTAATGTCTCTATCCCAGAAACATAAAGAAAATATAATAGAAACAATCAAGGTTTGTTTGCGTGATAAATTTTTGAAGTACAAACCTGAGACTGAGAATATGCCGTTTCATTATCGGCTTCTTGGTAAAGATAGAATGGCTCTATATTCATTCCTTCAATCTTTAAATACAACTTTTGGAACCTCTATCTATGAACCGGTTGCAAAAGAACTTGCTAAACCTAATTTCAAAGAAGTAAATACCCAATATGATTTAGGAAAAACAATAACAAGTGAAGCCCAAAATGAAATTCAGAAAATTCTAAATGACTTATCAGTCGGTAAAGATGTTAATAAACCAAATGAAATTGAAAGAATAAGAAAAGTATCACAAAAAGGAGTTGAAAACAAACTCAAATCTGTAAAAGTTGATTTGTTCCTTATTTCAAAATTAGATGAAGTTTTTATGTTTGATTTGAAAACTGTAAAACCAAACATTGGTGATTTTAAATCTTATAAAAGAAATCTTCTTGAATGGATAGCTGTTTACTTTCATCAATTTCCTGAAGCTAAGGTTAATACATTAATTTCAATTCCCTATAATCCTTATGAACCTGAGCCATACAATCGCTGGACAATGAAAGGAATGTTAGATTTGAAAAATGAAGTAATGGTAGCAGATGAATTTTGGAATTTTCTTGCGGGTGAGGGTACATATAATGATTTACTTGATTGTTTTGAAAAAGCTGGTATAGAACTAAGACCAGAAATTGATGATTATTTTTCAAGATTTAATAAATAATACTTAAAACAAAATTAATTATGACAACCTTAGCCATAAATTGGAAACGTATTCCATGGAGAGAATTAAACTATGTTGAGAATTCTTATTTTTATATGTATATTACG
>JAKAKE010000033.1 GCA_021824625.1 Bacteroidota bacterium
TTGATATAACATTCCTAAATTATTTAAGCTACTTGCTAAATCAGAATGCCCTACTGGGTATTGCTCTATGGGATATAATTTCCTTCTCATCTCCAAAGCCTCTGTATATAATTTCTCAGCGGCTTCATAACGGTCCTGAGAATAATATGATAAAGCTAAATTATTTATGCTCATTGCTAAATCGGGATGACCGCATGGGTATTGCTCTACGGGATATAATTTCCTTCTCATCTCCAAAGCCTCTTTATATAATTTCTCTGCGGCTTCATAACGGCCCTGAGAATAATATATAGTAGCTAAAACATTTATACTTATAGCATAATTCTTATGATCCTTCCCAAATTCTTTTTCTGCCTGCTCAAGTGCTTTTTCTGCATATTTTATTGCAAGAACATAATTTCTTTCATCGTAGTATTTTATGGCTTGGGAATTCAAATCAGTCGCGGAGTCAGGCGTTACAATTTCATTTGTGGGAAATAAGAATTTTTCCATATAAGATAATAATTTTTTATCTGTTTCAGGAAATTGCTTAAAAATATTATATGCTTTTTGAATGTAAGCAACTGACTTGTCTCTGTCTCCTAATAGAACATAACACTTTGCAATTTCCGATATCAGATTGCCCGTGAAAATTGAATTTTCGCCATATTTCTCAATTACAGGCTTTTCAACTGATAGAAAAAGCTCAAGAGCTTTCTTATAATTCTTATTATCATACTCCTTTAAAGCAGACTCAAGCGCCTTCTCAATATACTGAGCAATGCTAAATTTGATAAATAACTTTGCATTCATTAAATCTATAAACTCTTTCGATAAAGACTTCTCCAGATAATAAATAACACTATCTAAATTATGTAAAATTTGATTCTCTTTAAAAAACCTCAAAGACTTCTCCAGATAATAATCAGCACTATCTAAGTTATTTAATTCGGAATGATTTAAACCAATATAACCAATAATTAAATGGTATTGAATTGAATTTTTCCCAATATCTCTCTCAATTTCAATTAAAATTTTATGTAGATAAACATTTGCTTTTATGAATTCTTTTTTCTGAATACACTCCAAACCTAGCTTAAAATTATCCTCTTGATTACTATAATTATTGGATTCAATGATTTTTTGGTTAATTTTTAATGCTTTATACCTCAATTCTGTTATATTTTCAGAATTGTCTATTAATGAATAAATCTCAATTAGATATTCATAATATAATTTTTGATTGTTCAGTTCTCCGGTAGGCTCGATTCCTTTATATTTTTTTGCCTGCTCAAAAAATTTTTCTGCTTCTTTATTGCGGTTTAATTTTAAATTTAGAATTATAATGCTTTTTAATGAAAATATGTAGTTCTCATGATTTTTTCCATATTCTTTTTCAGCAAGCTGGAGTTGCTTTTCAGCAAATTTTAATGCGGATTCATAATTATCTATACGATGATAATATAAAACCGAATCCTGAAGAGAATACCAGGATTCCTCTTGTGCATTTGCATCATTGAGGATGAAAATCAATGATATTAAAGCTAAGGTTACGAATTTGAGTTTCATTTTGTTCTCCTCATTTTTTCTATCAAAGATAATTCCTTGAAAGCCCAGTGAAAAATGTACAAACAATACCATTGCATTGGTACATATTTGATTATTTTATCATCTATTATTCTTTATTTTACTTCATTGATTTTCTTTATCATCACTTTTGCCTTCCTTTTATATTCACCATTCATGGCTGCAGTTTTTTCAAATGCTTTTAGTGCTTTTGCTCCGTCCCCGGTTAATAAATAAGCATTACCGAGATACCAATTGGCTTTTTCAGTGAATATTTTCGTTGTATCAATTTTAATAACAATTTGAAACCGTCTGATAGCCCTATTTGGTTTGCCATCAAGCAGGTAACATAAGCCAAGATAGAAATTTATTTCTGATTTGTTAGTATCTTTAGTTAATGCTGTGTCTAGCTTTTTAATTGCTTCCCTATAATTATTAGCGTTATACAACTCCATCCCTTCTATAAATGGATTATCAGCCTCATTAATATCTCTCGTGTTCATAAGTGATAATGGTTTATAAGGTATTTTTTGAATATTAGCTAATGAGGAATAATCCTTTATGTTTGCTTCTGCTATATCAGTTTCTTCTTTAATAATAGTCTGTTGTTCTTTAGAAATTTTCTCAGTTTTCGCTTTTTTAATATGTGCAATTTCAATCGTCTTTTTCCCTCCGAAAAAATCATCCCATGTAATCAATGTCGTGAGCATTAAAAGTACAACTAACGAAATACTTATTGTCCTTATCCGGTGTTTTACCCAGAGTAGAAGTGCTAATGAGGTGAGGAACCGAGAGATTTTATTATCAGTTTTTTTTTGACGTTTACTTTGAAAACTTTTTATTTCCTTTTTCCCTTCTATGCTTTCTTCTAATAATGTGATTAGCTCTTCGGAATTCTCTTTCATTGTATCATATACATCTGACATTGAATACAGGTCGCCGAAACATTTATCACATTGCAGAATATGAGCTTCAAATGCTTTTCTTTCATCTTCTGTTAGCAAGCCAAATTCATAGCGTGCAATTAATTTTTCCATGTCAGGATTTGTACAATCCATCTAAGCATCCTTCCTTTTTTAGCTCGATTTTTAAACTTTTCCTACATCTCCATACCATATTATCAAATGTACCTCTTGGTGTATTGGGAAAAAAATCATTTAAAACATCATTTAGTTCATATCCTTGAAGAAATGCTAAAAATATTATCTGACAATTCTTACTTAACTTAGTAATTACTGCCTTGATATATTGCAAAAGGTCTTCAGTTTCTGGATCCACACAAATGTAACTATCACTAATAGTTTCAGAATCAGATTCACAATCAATAGGAATACTTTCTATCAATTTATCCTTTGCTTTTTCGTTTATATATTTATATATAATATTTCTTAAAATAACATTTGTATATTGCAATAGCCCTTTATTTAAAACAAATGTCTCATCTTTAAGTTTCTTTAGTAATGCTTCCATAGTATCAGAAACAATATCTTCACAATCCTTTTCAACTTCGCTTTTAATTCTGTAAACTTTCCATATAATATGTTTAGTAATTTGCAAATATCTTGCATATAGGTTAGAAAAAAGTTTGTTTTCCGAAATTTTGTCACCATTTCGGGCTTTTGTCCACAGCTCTATTAATCCATCAGGATTGCTCATTGATTATTTTTACTATTTATAATATATATTGATTCGTAAAAATATTTAAGGATGAAAAAACACTTAACCCATTATAAACAAAAATAATAAATATTTTAACTAATCAAAAGAAAAAAGTAGTTTATAAAATGATTTGTAACAAGTACTCTAAATTTGGCTTTGCTTTAAAGTTATTTAATAAAGACAGTTCATATATTTAGGAATTTGAATATCATTTAATCCCACACTTCCCACATTGCATTTAATGCTTCTGATTGCGCGGTTTTTACATATTTCTGAAATGCAGCACGATTCTTGTGCCTTGAGATTAGTATAACCATTTCTTAAGAAATATCGCAAGAATCTTTTGAAAATTTTTTTAATGATTTACTTCAAAACTATAAAACTTTTTGTTATTTTATTAATACCGGATTTCAATGTGCAATAATAAATTCCTGAATGAAATTCTTTTATTGAAATACTAATATAATTTTTACTAAATAATTCCTTTGAATCAAATCGTTTTATTTCCATTCCAAGATAATTATAGATTGATATACTCAAATATGATAATTCAGAATTTGAAAAAGAAATAGTAATATTATCGAATGAAGGATTTGGGAATATTCCCAGTTCCATTTTATTATCATTTGAATGGTCTTCAATATCTGTAATGAATTTAAAAGTTGTAGTAATATTATACGCAGCATTATAAGGTAAATATTTATTATCACTAAATGCATCAGCAATAATTTCTAAATAAATTAATCCTTTAAATTTTGATAACATTAATTCATTTAAGTAAATATTATTTTGTTGTATTTTATTTGAAAAAGTTGTATCCATCACATAATTTTCTTCGGAATCCAAAAGGATTATTTTACATGGAGAAAGTGAATATGTTTGATCTAGTAAATCTTTATAATTTATTGTTAATAATCCATTCTTAATATTAATTTTTGAAATATCAATTTTATAAATATCTGTATCATGTACGTTATAATTTGTCAAATAATTTCTAAAACCAATATAAGATTTACCTATTTCTAATTTATATGCAAGGGCTGAATTTTGAGGTTCATCAAGTCCTCGAAGAATTGCAAAATAATCTTCTGGCTCATTTGTATGCATTTTATCGGTTAAAGTGGTATCAGTGATACCATAAGGATATGGCTTGTTATTTACAGTTCTAATCCATTGTCTATCTAAGTCAACAATTCTATCGCCATTTGTAAATGAAACATCAGACGTTATCCAATGATAAGCAATATTCCTTGGTAATGGCATGGATTTATCAAGTTCCGTATGAATTCCCAATATAATATCATCTTCGCTTCCATTACAATTAACATCTCTATTATGCCAGCCACCGGCCCAACTCGGTAATGATGTCAAACCTGATTCCGGACCACCGAATAAATATCTGCCAACGCCGCCATCTCCTGCGATATAACTATATCGTAAATCCCGAACAGCTTCGCTACTTGTATTTATTATCTGTATTTCATCAGATTTATTTTTTTTATTTGCAATTGGGATAAAGTTGCCTGAATTACTCCCTAAATGAGGTGTGCCGATTGTCACAAATTTAGCAACTCTATGACCATCAGGTAAATTTGGGTCATACCACCATTTAGGTTTTCCATTTTCTCGTCTTTGTAAGTATTCTCTTGCACATAATCCACCCATTGAATGACCAACAAGAATAACTTTTTGAGCACCGGTTTGATTAATTATTTCTTTAATAAAACGACCTAAAGCATAACCTTGCTTAACAATCGAGGATTGATTACTTTTAGATTCTCCTGTAGAAACATCATAAACATCAGTATTAAGATAAATGAGAGGTGAATTTGGATTTTCATTCCACCATGTATCAAAGTTTACTACGTAAATATCACTCTTAGTTAGTTCTGATGCTCCAATAATAACATCATCATCAATAGTACCAAGAATGCCATCCGGTCCTTCAAGCTTAGTCATATCTTTATAAGCATTCAGACAAGCATAAAAAATATTATTATTTGAAAATTTAAGACCATACATAACATGGAGCTTTGTAATTGTTGTATCCCATGTTTTATTACTGCTATTTAGTCCATGTATTAAAATAATAGGATATGGTAATTCTTGAGAGAACAATGAAATTTTGATAAACATCAGAAAAATAATAACGAAGAAAAAAATATTATTTTTCATAATAATACCTTTTAGGAAAAATATTCCGAAATAAATTTAATAATAATATTTCTTTTGAGTTGCTATTGCTCTAATTCCCAAAGCCATTCTTTAAGTTGACCATACATTTCAGAACCTATTATTACAGCTTCAATTTGTTGATAATACCATAATTCCTCATCCATAAACATATCTAGAAGCATACTTATAATCTTAGATGCTAATTTTGTGTATGGGTGTGGAGAATTTGATATAAAAGAATTATTAACGAAGGCTGCAATTTGCCCAGCTTTCTTACATCTGTTAGCATAATCTTGAAATCTTTGTGCTATAAGTGCATCAGTTGCATTACCTTTTGTTGTTTCATCATATTGATTTTTGGTATAAGTTATTTCGAAATGCTTTTTCTTATATACATATCCCTCCAATAATAAAGAAGGTTCTTGTAGTTCCAAATTAATTGAAACATGGATAAGAGAATCCTCCGGTGTTCGTGATAAATCTTTTATCCATAGTGAATAATCTTCACCAATTTCAACCTTTTTTCCCCAATCTGAATTATTGATATAGCAAATTGTACCATTTTTTGTTCCGGTTTCATTAAGCTTATCCCATAGATTAGTTTTAACATCAATTTCATAAAATCCTTGAGGTTTGTGTTCAGTCATATAAACATATTGAGGAGTCTCAGGATTCGTTACATTGTCTTTTGAGCATGACAACAAAAACATTAGCATTATAAATCCTAATGCAAATACTAAATTCTTTTTCATCTCATCACCTCTTAATTAGTTATTAAAAAAAATTATTTGTATAAAAATAAAAAGGGCATTTTCGCAATTAATGCCCTTCAGTGAGGTTACGACTAAGAAACCCGAATTGAAAGCAAAAAAGGAAAACGCCCCGATGATTCGGAGCGTGCCTTTACTGCAGTTCTCAATTCTATAATTTAGTCGTTTTTCACTGAAGAACAATAGTAAGACCACGCTTAAATATTTTCAATCAACTATTTGTTTATAGCTATATTTTTCTCCAAAATGTTTTAAAAATAATTTATAAAAATTCTATTATCAAATGCACAAAATGTGCATCAGTTATTGTCTATGTTATTTCAACGAAAAGTTATTCGATTTTATATTCTGCCTTGAATTTTATCAATAAATCCAATCCTAAACTATACAAAATTCTCATCTAATCCAAAAAAATTGTTGCATTTAGATTACAACTTCGCAAAATGATTAGTGAAATTGAAAAAAATAACTTGATAGATTGCAAACCTCAACAATTCATATTCAGAATTCATATAGCTTGATAAATTTACTTATGAATTTTGATATATTGTTCGAGAACAAAGGATGATTCGATAAGGATATTACCCTTTGTATTAAATTTCTTTGGAGAAATAACCAGAAATAATGTATTGGTGTAGGTAATCTTTAATTCAATTGAGGAAAGAAATAAGTTTTCAAAAGTTTTTAGAGGTTTTTAAAAAATTCAATAGATTTCTATAAAAAACTAACAATAAATAAAGAATAGTATAGATTCTTATAGGAAATATTTGTTTCCTTAAAGAAAAACACTGATAAAATATAAAGTTTTTTCCTCAATTTTTCAATATTTATTCATGCAAAACAGGTTGAAATCTTTTTATTAAAATTTCAAATAATAAATATTCAATCACTTACAACGATTGTACAATCCATTATTTGCAAAATAAGTCGCTAATTATTAACTTTTATCCTTGCAAGAGATGATTAACTAAAAAATATGCTAATTTTAATGATAATTCACCAAATATACATCTTCAAGTTTATTTTTATTGCTCCATCTGATACTCTTGGCGTAAAATAGTAAGAACCCGGACAAATTCATTGACAGGTTGTATTGGTGCAGCATCCCCTTCAATCCATTCAAAAAGAAATACGGGGTTCATCAGTTTATTTCCATTGTCCTCACGCTCCCAAACGCTGATTGTCGAAGCTCCGAGCTTTTTACCTTTGAAATAGAAATCATTCTGTGATTGTTTCAATTTTCTGCGAATGAAACGGAATTCTTTACCGGTCATTATTAATAAATTATCGGTTTCATTTACTTTTTCTGCCATAATTTTTTACTCCTATATTTTCAAATACAAAATTTATTATTTAACTGTTATTTACTTTAATTCATATATCCCTGATTATATAAATTATCCGGATTATCCGGATTTTCCAGTTTATTTTTTATAGTTGCATTTAGTCTGTATTCCCCTTTTTTATTTCTTATAATAATTTTATTTGTAATTGCATTTGTTATCCTCTCATAAGCAGAAGAACGAGAAATATTAAATTCTTTCATAAGACTATTCAGCAATTTATCATTTGAACATTTGCCTTCTGAGAAATATGTTCCCCATGCAATATCAATTTTCCCAGTTGAAATCTCATCTTCCAGACCAAGTAATGTCCAAAATCCATTATTAAATTCAAGAATCAATGTCTTTTCTTCAATGTCTCTTCCTGTAATATGAAGTCTCGTAATATTATTATTTCTATCTTTTATCATAACCATCAATGTATCTGCTGCTGCTGATATTCCAGTTGAACCAAGAATATTATCGAAAGGACTGTCTTTTGAGGCATTTTTTCTTGAATGAAATATTGCAATTAGAGATAAAGAAAATCTAATTGCAAGAGCTTGAAGTTTAGCCCCTACATCATATTCCTCCTCATAAGAATTATCTCTCTTGGGTTTTGGTACTGCTTTTTTTAGAGGGTCAATGATTACAAGTTCAATCATATTTTTAATAATTATTTCTTTAATTGTTTTTAAACCAGCCTCATCAAGCATATCAATTTTTGTTAAATAAAAGAAATTATCTGGTATATCTTTATTATCAGGATGTTCATAAGATAGTAGATTTTTTAATCTTGAATTCAGTCTTCTTTTACTATCTTCTAGCGTAACATAAAGGACTCGTTTAGGTTGACATTGATATTTTCCCAGAAATTTTGTTCCCTTTGCACAACATAGAGCAAGAGAAAGAACAATTAAGGATTTACCATGCTTCGGCTTCGCTGCCAGAATTGTATATCCTTCCGGTATTAATCCTTCAGCAACCCACATTAATTCTGGAAAGGTTTCATTCATAAGGTCCTTGACCATTGGCAAATCAGAATCTGTTTTTATGGATGCATTATTAACTGGATTATTCGGAAAATCCGGATTTTCCAGATTATCTAAAATATTCTTTTCAATTTTAGGATATATTGTTATCGAATCAGTATGATTGATTAATTCAAGTAGGTAATCAAGTTGTATATTATCCTGGAAGTGCAACTCGCTTATATCCTTATACTTATCAGGTAACCTAATAAATTTACATTTGATTGATTTCTTAGATTTTATTCGTGAAATTATGTGTTCCTTTGTTACATCCCTGTCCAACAAAAAGTATTGTTCGCCTTCGTCAATTTCAATAATAGAATTCTTATTAAAATGACTGACTAATCGGAATGCTTCATCTGCACCTAACTCGATTAAAGTTAATAAATCTGTTCTTCCCTCACAATGCAAACTGACTGATAGTTGATTTGGATTATAGATTATATCTTCGGTTCCAAAGAAAATTAAACCATAATTCTTTTCACTACGATTTATTTTAACTCCTGCTTTTATTAATGTCTCAATAGAATATCTTTTTTTAATTTTATCATATATTTCATCACAATCCTTTTGAGTAGGTTCAGATGGATTAAGTGCAGATTCTTTGATGAAAATAAAACGTTTTTCAGAATTATCAATAAATCTAATCTGTTTTTTAATTTCATTTTTATTTCTGACTTCAACTTGATTAGATTTATTACGATGTATATGCAGTCCGTTTCTTTTTTCAATTTTAATATTTAGGTCCCGGCAAGCATATTCGAGAATTTTTGGTATATCTCGTTTGGGATCTAATTTATAATAAAGTGCTGCAAAAGTTATCACATCTCCTGAATATGCTTCATCCCCAAAGTCATGGAAAAGATATTCACCGTTCAGTGGACTAATTGACAGTGATGGATTCTTATCATCATAGAAAGGATTTCTTAGCCTGTATGAACCATGTTTTGAAAGTTTGACTCCCATTTTATTATATACAAATTGGTAAAAGTCGAAACCGCCGTTTGTAGCTTTTTTTAAGTCCTGAATCGAAATTGGATAATTTTTTGAATCTTGATGGAGCATTTTACACCTACTTCCTTTCGATTTTTTTGAGGGCAGCAATAACTTCTGTCCAGTTATAATAAATTTTTCGGGAGATACGGTAAAACGGCAACAATCCTCTCTTTCTCCATTCAGACAGAGTGACTTTAGACCGGTGCAATCTTTTACATAGTTCGGACTCTATAATTAATTCCTCGTCTTCAATTGGTTTTTCAAGGGATATATATTTCTGAATTGCCATAGATGATGTTTCCACTAGTAAACCTTTCAGTTCCTCGACTGATAGACTTTCAATTTGAATTACTTTTGCCATTTTATACCCAAAAATTATCCTTAAAATAATAATGGGTACAAAAATGAATAAATAAATAAAGATAGGTTTGTTACTGACTTAGTTACTAACTAATGTTATCATTTTTTAGATTTATCTACTTTTTTAATTGTTCTATATACCAAGTATTATATTTTTCAGATAAGGTATCTAAAAACTTCAATCTTTGTTCTCTATTTGATAATTTTTTTTTGTCTTGATAAAAATTTGATAAATCTAAGTTAAATAAATTTGAAAATGCCTCAATAATTTCTTTATCGGTGTTTGAAATAATTGCTTTACTTTGAATAAGTGCTATTATTAATTCAATAAGAGAAATTTTTTCATAGCCATCTGGATTTGTTTTAGTTTTTAAATTCCATTTAATTTTTGATTGATTAGCGTTGATATTTCCAAACAATTCTTCTTTATATAATTTCAAGAATTCTAGGAATTGTCTAGCATTAGAGATTAATGTATTTACTTGTAGTCTTGCAAATTGTTGAAGACCTAACAAGCCTGTCAAATTATCATTATTCAAATCAGAACTCGGTATCTCTTTGATAATTTCTTGAATTCTATCTGGATAGGATTCATCAAAGACTTGAACTGTTTGTAAATATGATTCTAAATCATTTATTGTTGAATTAATGAAAGCCTTCTGATTAATTGGGTCTTTAAAATTTTTAAATTTATTAAAAAATTCATTTTTTAAATCATCGTAGGATTTTTTTCCTATTTCTTCAAGCATTTGAATAATAATATGCTTCTCGCCAGTATTCTCAATAACATTTTTCTTAGCCATAATTTATCTCAAAAATAATTTAGTCAATATCAGAAGATTAATAATACCGGTTTTGAGTAACCGTAATACGGTAATTTTTACCCTTACCCTACCAATTTCAATTTACAAAAATGTTTTCAATTATCCTTTTACTTTCAATATTATTTTTCTTGAAATACTTATCAACCATTCTGTCAGTGCCGTGACCGGTATACGATTTCACCACTTGCTGGTTCACCCCCTCATAGCTAGCCAATGAAACAAATGTTCGCCTCGCTGTGTGTGAAGTTATCAGTTCATATTTATACTTTTTTTCTTCCTTTCGTTCTGCACCATGATATTTAGTTATAGTTACAATATCATTAAGACCTGCAATTTTCCCCAACCCCTTTAAATACTCATTCATCTTCTGATTTGTTAATAATGGGAGTTTATTACCATATTTTCTCAGTATTTTTACTGCTGGTTCAATTAATGGGATTTCAATTACTTTTTTTGTTTTGGTTTGTCTAAAATACCAGGTATCATTTTTTACATCACAATATTTGAAATTTCTTATATCACCGAATCTTTGACCTGTATAAAGTTGGAATAAGAAAATATCTCTTACTTTCTCCAGTCTCTGATTTAGTTTACAATTTTGGATTTTGTACAGGTCATTTTTTGTCAATGCAATGTTATCGGTTTCTATAACTTTTAGATTTTTATAATCTTCGAATTTATTATTCCTCGTGTATTCACGTTCATATGACCAACGCAAGAATGATTTAAAAAATTGCATATTCTTACGAACTGTATTATTACTGATCCCTTCACTTTGAAAAAAGTTTTGTAATTTGTCAAAGAAAATTAAGTCAATAAAATCAAATGTTAAATTAAATTTATTTTTACTCGCAAAATCTCTTATGTGTTTTTTTAAAGTTTGATATTTCTGTGTTGTAGCCTTGCTAACTTGAGGTTTTCTTATTTCAACAAACAAATCAAATGCCTCATAAAAATCAATACCAGTCTTATTTTTAACTTCTTTTAAAACAATTTTTTTTAGTAACTCAAATGACATAAAAGGATCATCTGTTTTAGCTATTCGAATTATTTTTTTTATTTTCTCTTTATATCTTTCAAGAAAGTCATTCATTTCCGGACTGCCAATATATGACTTTTTAACTTTTTGTTTTTTTGCATCCCAAAATTTAGGCTCTATTCTCTCACCTGTGTGTAAAGTGAGTGTTTTCCCTGATTCACGGATGTAACAAAATATCGCAATATCTTTTCTTGAACTTCGTGTATCATTATTAAGGTAAAAGTTAAGGGTCATTTTATATTTGAATAATGTTTAACATACATATACAGTACAAATAACATAAATATAACATACAAATTTACTTAATTTACCTTTATTTAAATAGTATTATCTTAATATGGTAATATTAATAATTGATGATTAAATACATTAAAATAATTAAGATAGACCAAAATAAGTAAGAGTGGGTATGGATGGTTCAACTCCCGCCATCTCCACAATTTATCAAGGGTAAATATATATGAAATTTGAATATTTTGCTGAAACAGATACATTATATATTAATATAAAAGAGACGTCAAGCGTCGAGTCAAAAGAAATATCCAATGGAATTGTCCTTGATTTTGACCAGTCTGGTGAGTTAACAGGAATAGAATTGGATAATGCAAAAAAAGTAGCAAACCTATCAAAAATTGAAGCCAAATCATTACCTGTAAAGGAAATGATATTAACTTAAAATTGGTAAATCTTAGATATTTCACTATGTGATGTTTATAATTAAATAATCATTTTTTTCATTTATTGGAGAATTACTATGTCAAATAAAAATCCTGTAGTGCATTTCGAAATGCCATACGATAATCACGAACGTGTTTCCAAGTTTTATAATACTGTCTTCGGTTGGGAGCTTCAGAAGATGGGCGAGGAAATGGGTCATTATATAACCGCTTCTACTACGGAAACTGATGAAAACCGAATGGTTAAAATCCCCGGAACTATAAATGGCGGGTTCTTTCCAAAGAGACCTGATATGCCATCTTTACATCCATCAGTAGTAATTGCAGTAGATAATATAAAAGATTCAATGAAAAAGATTACTGATTTGGGTGGACAAGTTTTTGGTGAACCTGTAGAAATCCCAGGTATCGGGCAATATGTTTCCTTTGAAGATACTGAAGGAAATCGAATCAGCATTTTACAACCTGCGAAAATGTAATATTACCGATTCAAAATAATTGTTAAAACAGAAATAGATTTTAAAAAAGCATTAAATATAATTTGGAATTATCTGTTTTAAATTATTTAATTTACCAGTAATTAATGTTCCAATCAATTTCGATGGAAATGGTTTAATTTTAGAACCAGCTTCCGGGTCTATCGCAAAATTTGGATTGTGAATTACTTCAAATAATTCGGTTGTTAGAAATGTCCTGATTCAAGGATTTAGCAGTGTCGGTTTAGTTTGGAAAGGCAGTGATGGGTTAATTCAGTTGACAATTTCTCAGAATAACGGTATAAACCTGAACATGAACCATGCCCACAGAAATACAATTGTAGGAGCCTAAAACGGATATTATTCAAACTATTTCTATGGTGGTTTCGGAAGTGCTGGACAGGGAATATCACTTATCGGCACTTATGCTGTTTCAACCGAAGATGGGAATAATAATAATATTCTTAATAGACTACTTAGCACATGGTAATAAAGAAAATCAAGAAAAAAGATGAAATCTGATTGTTTTGAGGAATTCTTTTATGGAATGGGTACGACTTTAGTCATATCCACAATAAAAAGTCTATATTATTTCTTTTTCTTATACATTAAATCTACTTTTTAGGGTATAACTAAATTTTTCATGAGGAAAAAAGATGCATAAATACATTCTCATGCTTCATATCATATCGGCTACCGTGTGGACTGGCGGTCATTTGGTTTTAGCTCTTACAGTTTTGCCAAGAGTGTTAAAATCAAAAAATATTAACGAACTGAAACAATTCGAATCAGGATTCGAAAGAGTTGGAATCCCTGCTCTTCTTATTCAGGTAATAACAGGAATATGGCTTGCATATAATTTAGTGCCTGACGTTAAAATCTGGTTTCGACATGACAATCCAATTTCACAATTAATTTTGTTTAAATTGTTCCTTTTACTTGCAACATTAGTATTAGCCGCTCATGCACGATTCAGAATCATACCAAAACTTAATGAGAATAATCTGAGGCTACTTTCATATCACATTATACCTGTTACAATCATCTCCGTGCTATTTGTAATAGTCGGTGTATCTTTCAGGACGGGAGGACTGTTTTAGAAACAAATCTCTCTCATAAGAGATGTATAAATGAATGTAGTCGGAAGTCGAAAGAAGGAAGTCGGAAGAAGGATTAAAATAAAAAAAGTAAAATCTTTTCATTTATGATACATTGAATCTTCTTAAATTGCAAACTTGTTTTTCGTAAATTCAGAATGTTTGATGGTTGATTTAACGGTATATGTTTTTAGTTTGATTCAGAATACTAATTTGAATTGGAACGGCGATATAATTGATATAATCTTTCACGTTGATAAATATCTTGGTCAAATAATCCACGATTATGGCTTCTGGACTTATCTAATACTTTTTATTATAGTGTTTTGCGAAACAGGTTTGGTAATAACACCCTTTCTGCCCGGAGATTCATTATTGTTTGCGGCAGGTTCATTTGCAGCAATAGGTGTGATTAATCCTTTTGTTCTATTTGTATCAATCTCCATAGCGGCTATATTAGGTGACACTGTGAATTATTGGATGGGCTACTATGTTGGTCCGCGTGTATTCAAGGAGAATGTGAAGTTCCTGAAGAGAGAATATCTCGAACGGACACACAGATTTTATGAGAAGTACGGAGGTAAAACCATCATTCTTGCACGCTTCATACCTATAATAAGAACATTCGCCCCTTTTGTTGCAGGTATAGGTGCAATGACTTATGGAAAATTTATATCATACAACATTATCGGTGGTATTGCCTGGGTTGCATTGTTTGTATATTCAGGCTACTTCTTTGGGACTTTGCCAATTGTTAAAAACAATTTCAGTCTTGTAATTATTGTAATAATACTTTTATCAATAGTTCCTATAGTTGTCGAGTTATTGAAAAAGAGAAAAAAGGTGAATTAATCTCCCGACAAATCCAACTGCCAAATGAAATTTAATGCAAATGAATATTTGCCTGCCAACTGGCGGCTGTTGTAATAACGGTATACAGGTAAATCATATAATGCAGAAACTGATAAATCCCCAAAAGAATAATTCAATTGAGGAGAAATGAATAACAAATTACTTCCCGAACTTTGAATCTCCCCTATATTTTCTCTATCTTTATCTTTAATTTCATTTCTGAACTGCACAATTCCTATTAATTTATCTACTATCTTCTTTGTAACAAAAAGTGAGGTATTATAACAATTTCCATATTTGTATTCATAATCATTACTATTGGAACTGTTTATTTCAATTCGATTAACAAGGAAAAGATTTGTTGATATGTTTGAAAAACCTTTGTGAAAAAATAATTGTGAAACAAATCCAAAGGCACCGGGTGAAGGTTGTACATCCCTTGGCAATTTAACACTATTCTTATATATAGGCATAGTAGAAAAAGGTATTTTAATACCTGCTGCAGCAGTAAATTCGAATTCTGATTCTATATCATTCAAAAAATTATATTTTCCAAAAAGAATTGCTGATGCTAATCCTGATGCTTCAAAATCCCCTCTATTTCCCCAATCCTGCATTTTATTTATATAGTACCCAAGTTCAACACTAATGGTAAATCTTTCAATTAATCCATAATCCAAAAACAAGCCAATATAATTTGATGATGCATGCTTCACATTAATTGTAGTATCATTAACTAATTCACTGCCTGAATAATACCGGTTGCCAAAACCATAGCGATAGAATATAGTATATCGAATATTTTGTTGTGGAAGTGTTCCAATACTTGTTGTTCCACCTACAGGTGAACCGACAGAACAGCATTGTGATAAGCTATTATACACAAGAGCTAATAAGAAAGGAAACAATATTATGTATTTCATTTCTGACCGATTTTAATACTTATATCTTTCGATTCAGAATTGCCTGATTGGTCAGAAACTGTACAAGTTACCCTGACTGTGGTTGCATGGCAAATACTGAATTGTACTTTTGGTCCATTATCAAAAATTGCACCTTCGGAGCAAGACCAACTGTATGTAAGGTTCTCACCAGTTGCAGTTGCAGTAATATCAGTAAATTCATTTAAAGCAATTTCGGACTTGGTTGCGGTAAGAGAAATAAAAGTAAAGGTCTTAGGATTTAAGACATTTTCCTCTTTTTTACAGCCTACCAAAGTAAGCATAATAATAAAAACGAATAGTAATATATATTTTTTCATGTTATATCCTTCATTTGAGAATGAATACCTTTGAATAAAATTAAAGAAAAAGTAAATAAAAAGCAAATTAAATAATTCACAATTCTTAATTAATTATTCAAAATTATGAAGTCCCTTACGTTCAACTCCTTCGGAGTTGGTTTCTTTTCAGGTATTGTCTTTGTTACTGATGTTTAACTCCTCTGGAGTTATTAAAAGGTTTTATTTAATAATAATTGATGGGGGTTGTGGTTGTGGATTCCTGCTTTTGCAGGAATGACATTAAGGATTTGAGAATAATGATTAACGATTTTTGATTTATGAAGTCCATTACGTTCAACTCCTTCGGAGTTGGTTTCTTTTCTGGTATTGTCTTTGTTACTGATGTTTAACTCCTCTGGAGTTATTTCAAGGGTATATTTAATAATAATTGATGGGGGTTGTGGATATGGATTCCTGCTTTTGTAGGAATGACATTAAGGATTTGAGAATAACGATTAACGATTTTTGATTTATGAAGTCCCTTACGTTCAACTCCTTAGGAGTTGGTTTCTTTTCTGGTATTGTCTTTGTTACTGATGTTTAACTCCTCTGGAGTTATTTCAAGGGTATATTTAATAATAATTGATGGGGGTGAGACGATGGATGTTTCGACAGGTTCAGCATGACAAAAAAATTGAGAATTGTTAATTCTTTTTTAATATCTATAGGTCAACTGCAATCCTATATCAATCGGTTTTTTTGTGAATGTGTAATTTGTTGTACCGTAGTTGGTACGTAAATCAGAAACGTTACGCCAACGGACGAGTGCATCTAATCTTACTTTTTCACCGATGTACAAACCACCGCCGAATGAAAATATAGTTAAATCCGCATTTGGAATGTTATAAATGTAGGGTGAAGTTGTTACTGCATAACTCGCCCTGACAAATGCAGGAAATACGGGTAACTGATACTCTGCACCGAAACCATAAGTAACCTGACC
The DNA here is from genome assembly GCA_021824625.1 of Bacteroidota bacterium. Taxonomy (GTDB): domain Bacteria; phylum Bacteroidota; class Ignavibacteria; order Kapaibacteriales; family UBA2268; genus XYC2-FULL-35-21. The sequence continues at coordinate 17,049 of JAKAKE010000033.1, forward strand.
GGTTAAAGTTTGAACAATTTGAATATTCAGGTCTTCCACTTTCTGAGTAGCTTTGCTGAATTCAAGTTGTGTTACGTCTGTATATTCAACACCTCCGGTCAGGGTCATCCCTTGCATATTGAATGACACTCCTGCACAATATACAAACGGAGTTGTTACATTATAGGAAGTTTGACCGTCATAGATGTATGTTGAATCGAAAAATATTTTTTTATCAAATTCTGCAGATGCTTTCCATGAAAAATCCTCATGAATTTCGTACCATGTAGGAAGCTTGACTGAAACACCAAACCTGAGCGATTCGAGAACCCGTGCCTGGAAACCGATTGAGCCGCTGACTCCCGATATGTCGGCAAATATTGTTTCCTTCATTGTTAGTTGGTAGAAGTCAATATCTGAAAAATTCGCTGTGTCCCAAACTTCGTATTTGTGAAGAACATCTGTTTCAGAGTAATCACGGATGTATTTGTAAGCACCCCACTTCCCAACTATTGTAAAACCTAAAGACATGTTCTCGTTAATATCAAAAGCCATGCCTCCCGTTAAATTATGTATGCCGCCTTTTTCCTGAATCAAAGCCGTTTGCTGAAGGCTGTCCTGCAAAGGAGTATGGAAATTTCGGTCAGCGAGTCCTAAATAAGTTGCGATATTATCATAAAACCTCTGTGGACCATTTGCCGCTTCTTCAGCAATGAATGTTGAATTGGGGTTGAAAGCATCAAATTTCATATTATTCTCGAAATCGCTTTCGAGGAAATAACCGATACCGACCGATGCTTTATTATGACTCATTTTGAGCGGGACAATCAACCCGATGTTGCTTATAATTTCATTATTAGTATTCATCAAATTTTTTGAACCGAGGTAATCGGTTTCGGTGCTGTTGCGGGTAAATCCAAAGCCGATTGAAAATTCAGAACCTACAGGAAGTGTAAGCCCTGCGGGATTATACATTAATGCACCAATATCATCTGAAAGCCCATTGTAAGAAACATTGAAGCCTGCAACCCGTGGAGTGAGCATACCATTAGGAATTGCATACCTGAGCGCATCCTCGATAAATTGGGCTCCGGCAGGTGCCGAAGCCGCAAACAAGACAAAACCAACAGCTATATAGATGAAATATTTTTTCATTCTTATCTTCCGCGACGGCCTGAACTACTGTTAGAGCCGGAGCCAGAACCTGATGAACGGGATGAACCCGAACTCGAGCCTGAGCTTGAACGGCTCGGAGCCGTGTAGCTTGGCGATGATGAACGGCTCGGTGCTGTATAAGTCGGCGACGAAGAACGGTTCGAAGAACCGGAATAAGTTGGTGTAGAGGACTTATAGGAACTTCCCTCAGAAGACCTGTTATATGTAGGTGAACTGTTTCCTGAATTCTGCCTTTCGTAGTTACCTCTATTTGTTGAACCGGAATTTGAATTTCCATCAGAAGAGGAATTCCTGTTGTTGAGAATTCCTTTAACAGTTTCGATAGTTCTGTTCACTGATTGGGATGTTCTGTTAGGAGCAGAGTAGTTGTTCCCTGCACCGCTTTTGTAAGCATCGCGGCTTGTTGAGCGGGTGTCGGTTCTGTTGTATCCGATACCACTGCTTGTGTTGCCATTACTTCTGATGAATTCATCGCCGGAATTTGATTTGACTGCAGAACGCCTGTTGTATCCGTTACCGGATGTAGTATTGATTGTTCTCACACCGGATGAATAATCATTCGATGTAGTAGAAAAACCAGTCCTGTTAACTCTGTATCCACCGTTGTCATTTCCAGAAGAATACTCTCTGCCGTTCCTGTTTGGACCGAAGTCCCTGTTTCTCCTGGGTGCAGAGCCGGTGTTATAGGAATAATAAGGTTGATTGAACCAGCCATAATAACCCCAACCATAGTTGTAATTGGACCAATTATATCCGTAATAAGGATGATAGTCATACCAGGGGGAATACCAGTCCCAGCACAAATCGTAATATGGATTATATCCGAAACCTATGTAAAAATGCGGACCACCGTAACGGGGATATGGATAGGACATCCATCCGTAATATCCGTACCACCATGGGACAATTACAGGAACATACATCGGATTATAATCATAATAGACCTGCCTTACCCCAACTGTAGAATTATCATCATTGTTTGCCAGAGGATTCTGCCAATCGCTTGATTGAACCTCAGAGTTCTTTTCATCATCAAATAAGGTTTCCATGTCCTTATCGTTGTTTTGCTTGTGTTTGGGAGAGTAGCCGTAATACTCCTCGCCGGTGTAAACCGACGTGCAGGCTGAAAACACAAGTGTCAAAGCCGCAACCGAAGCTAATAATGTCAACATATTTTTCATTTTAAGGTCCCTCCTGTTTAATATTTATTGAAAAACTTATTTTCAAAAAACCCTATTGTTCTAAAACTTTCAACACCTTCTTTACTATCTTTGACGTAAAATTACGATAAAAGTTTAAGTGTTTGTATTACTTTATCTATTACTATATCTATGTATTTACTTATTTTCTAATTAGTTCGGTTTTTTTTGTACAAATTGAAATTGTAATGATTGTTAATTTTTTTACTAATTTAAACTATTATTAATTTCTATATTTCAGAAAATTTTGAATTTGAGCAATTGGTAAAAATGCAAAGGTTAACAAAATATATTCTTTTATCAATTCTATTGATATTAATAACTCAAAATATATATTTTGATATATACAGGGGTTCTGCTTTCAATGTCATACCTCATGATGACTATTCTCATTATTTGCTTTACATTGCCGGAGAGGATGAAGGCTGGCTCCCTGAACCGCCCTATACATACAGGGTTCTATCCGTTGCATCGGCTATTCCTTTCTATTATGTTTTACCGGTTTATAGATTTACAAACCTCGAAGGAAAGAGTGATAATTATTTACGTGCTTTGGAAGCATTGGCATTAGTGTTTTATATTTCGATTCTTGTAGGTTCGATTTTTATTTACAAAATAACAAAAAACAGGTTCGGAGGCGGCGAGACCGCATCGCTGATTGCCTTGCTTTCGTCATATTTACTATTCAGGCAAACAGGGATTTACAGCATTGACCCGTTAGCTATAATGATTATCTGTATGGCGATTTATTATTTAAAAAATACATTTGTCTTTTCAATATTGATGTTGCTTTCAATCGGATTCAATGAGAAGATACTTATAATCTTTTTTCTACTGATGTTATCGAGGTTGATTATAAAGAAAGAGAAAATTAATTTGATAAGCCTGATGCCTGAAATAAGTCTTGCAATTTATTTTGTTACCAGGATAATTTTTTATGTTCCGGGAAATGAAGCACAAATTCAGCCCGGCACCTATATTTCAAGCTTGTTGACAAATATCGGAAATACGTTTTCATTGAAAGGATTTTTCCTGAATATTTTACCAACATTATTGGCTGTAACATTGTATTATATGGCAATGAAAGAGATGAAAGAAAAAAAGGATGAAAACAATTCATATTTTACAAAAGCAGATATAATCCCGCTCATAGGAATTTTCATCATCTCTCATCTCATCAATGTTGATTATAATATAGGGAGGGTATCTTTGCATTGTTTCCCATTGTATTTGCCACTTGCATCAATAAATCTTGTGAGGGTTTTTGAGCAGAATAAAAGCTCCAATTTTTCAGGTTTATAATAAATCAAATTCCATTAAATTTTTTCTCAACAAAAATAATCGTAATTTTGTGTAATGCTCGGATGGCGGAACTGGTAGACGCACAGGACTTAAAATCCTGTGAGCTTCAAGGCTCGTGTGGGTTCAAGTCCCACTCCGAGTACGGAAATATATAGGGAGCAAACTCTGATTTGCTCCTTTTTTTAGTTTATATTAGCAATAAATTATTATATAAAGTCCAATTGAAAATCTGTCATACTGAGTGAAGTAGAAGTATGACAACCTTGTTCTAATCAGTCTTCGACTACGCTCAGACTGACTTAATGTGTAATTTACAATTAGACTCAATATAATTATTATGAGTTTATTCAAAAATATAGATAGGCTCGATAATGCTTCGGACTTTGGAAGCATTCATCAATCTGAGTAACAGCACATCGGATATTTCGTAACCTTTACGCAGAAGTATATTTCCTTTGTCATCTTTAATATCTTCTGCAATTACCATGGCTATTCTTAGGTCTTTGAGGCGAATGTGCTTCATAACGCGTTCAATTCTAACACCGGTGATAATCCTCTCAAGTGAATCAAGCACCTTAGGGTCGTACTTATGAGAAGTTGCTTTAAGTAACCTCAATGCATCGGGCTGATTCAATCCTTTGTGGATTGAATTTTCAAAATCAATTGCAACTTTCAGAATCCTGCTGATTAAGGGAAAATCAGCTTCATTAACAATTTCATTTTCGGTAACAAACTCGTTGTAATTTTTATCCTGAAATTGAATTGCATTTGCTATTTCCTCGAGGCGTGGAATATTTTTCAAGAGGTTTCTACAGTTCTCGGATTGTGTTTGGTATATTTTTTCTTCTTGGGGTGTCAATGTATCGCCTTTACTTCTTTTATCAACTATTTCAGTGGGAATAGTAATAATTCCGATTTGGGAAAGCAAAGCGGCAATTTCGACTTCCCATAGTTTTTTGATTCCGAGTGCCACGCCAAGCCTTTTTGCCATGGTTCTGTATCTGCTCGATAAATTAAATATAGTCGGGCTGATAAAAGTGAGAATATCAATAAATACTTTTAAGCTGCCTTTCAAGGTTTTATCAAGAAGCTCCCGTTCAGATGTGATTAGCTGGTGCTGTTCGGCACAATCATTCAATGTGCAGATTAAAGATTCGGTGTGGACAGGTTTTGTAATGAATCTGAAAACATTTCCCTGATTGACGGCTTCCATGGCTGTATCAAGTTCTGCAAATCCGGTGAGCATCACTCTGACTGTATCGGGTGCTGCCTTACGCACTAATTTCAAAAACTCAATCCCGTTCATTTTAGGCATATTAAAATCTGAAACAACAACGGCGAAAGGGTCTGATTCCCTGATTTTTTCAATGCCTTCCACTCCGCTGTTAGCTGTCGTTATATCAAAATCCTTTCTTAGATTCCTTTTGTAAGCAGTTATCACATCATAATCATCATCTACTAATAGAATGCGTTTGTTCATGTTATATCCTTTTTTTCCATGCTTTTAAATTTTTTGATTTTAGATAATATTCCTCAATACATTCTTTTAAAGCCCTTATTAATCTTGTCATCGGATAAGGTTTAGTCAGGAATCTGAAAATTTGACCTTCGTTATCTGTGTCAAAAGCAATTTCTGTGTCAGGATGTCTTGTAATCAACACCCGAACAGAATCCGGAAAAATATTTTTTAGAATTGATAAAATAGCAACACCATTGATACCGGGCATTTTTAAAACAGAAATAAAAACTGTAAATTCATAATTAGATTTAATAGTATTCATGGCATCAGAGCCATTATCAGCATTAAACACATCAAAATCTTCTTTTAAGTTTCTAATATCAGCCGCCAGAACATCGGTTTCATCGTCAATCAATAAAATTCTTTTATTCATTATCAATTTCTTTGAATTTTTTTGTTGAATCCCACCAAAATTCCAATTTTGCTATTAAATCAAGATTACCAATATAAGAAAAATCTACATCAAGTTCATTTCCGGAAAATTTATCACCTTTATAATTAACAAAAGCATTAGCTACATGAAGTATTGAAAGAGCAGTAACACCCGATTCATTGATTTTAGAAGGAGAATGATGAAAAGCAATTGCTTCGATAACTGATTTTGGTAACCCCCAAATTCCTAACAAATAAGCACCAACCCACTCGTGTGAAACTCCGAGAAGCTCATATTCGATATCAATAGACCTTTTTAGTCCTGTTGTATTTAAAATCAACATTTTTTTATAATATCCCGGCACTTGTAAAAGAATTATTTTCCCAATATCGTGTAATATGCCGGCAATATAAATATCATCCATCAATTGCTTGTCTTTTTTTTCAATTTTACCTATTTCTTTAGCCGTCAATGCTACCTGAAGACTATGACTGCCAACGGCTTCACAATAAACCCTGGTTTCGGGCGGATAATTCGCAGAAGAAAAAGACTGAAGATACAGGATTATTGATTTTATTGTATTTGTGCCGAGAAAATTCAATGAATCAATTAAGCTTGTTACCCGGCGGGGTAGGCCGAAGAAAGCAGAATTAACTGTTTGCAGGATTTTAGCAGTTATTGCCGGGTCTTTTGAAATTAACTTTGAAACTCTTTCTAAAGATACATCGGGTGAACTCATCAGCTCTTCAATTTCAAGATAAAGCTTCGGAATAGCAGGCAACTGCCCAATTCCATTCAGTATTGACATTAATTTGTCATTTTCAAGATTTGTTCTCAATGAAAAAGCATTTTCGATTACATTCATTAACTGGTTCGTATCGCATGGTTTCAATAGGAACTGATGGGCAAGTGTGGTTGACCTTATAATTTTTATATCATCCTGATGCCCTGATAAGATTATCCTTAATACACGCGGATAGAGTTCCATCACTTTACTAAGCAATGTAGTGCCGTCCATACCAGGCATTTTCATATCAGATACAATAACATCAATTTTATTTGCTTCCATTATTTTAAGTGCATCTTCACCGCTGATGGCATAGAATTGTTCCCATTCCTTTTTCATAGAGAAAAGCATCCTCTTATAGCCGTCAATAACATCGCGGTCGTCGTCAACAAATAAAATACTGATTTTCATTTCTCTCCTTTCAATGAATCTTGTTTTGAATGAATCGGTAATTTCAATGTAAATGTTGTTCCCATTCCAATTTCGGAATCAATAGAGATTTCTCCATTATGCTTATTGACAATTATGTCGTGTGCAATTGCCAGCCCCTGCCCCGTACCTTTGCCGACTTCCTTTGTCGTAAAGAACGGGTCGAATATCCTCGATTGAATCTCTTGAGGAATACCTCTGCCGTTATCTTGTATAATGATATAAACAAAATCACCGTCCGATTTTGTTTCAATAGTGATTTTCCCAAGCTTGCCGGAGTCCCTTCCAACGGCTTCCTCTATGGCATGTGCGGCATTAACAAGCATATTAAGTATTACCTGGTTGATTTCATCAATTGTGCAGTGTACAAGAGGAAGATTCGGGTCGAGCCTGGTTTCAAGCTCTGCGACGTACTTCCATTCATTCCTTGAAATTGTAAGAGTAACATCAACTCCCTGGTTGATGTCGGATAATGTCTTTTGCTTAGAAGAAGGATGAGCAAAATTTTTCATAGCCAGAACGATTTTCGATACCCTCTGTATGCCGTTTTGAGTTCTATCAATGGCAACAGGTATTTCTTCGGTAAGAAAGTCAATGTCATAATCATTTTTGAGTTGAGCAAATTCTGCTAAAATATCGGGATTTCCTGAAGATACTTTTTGAGATAGTTCTTCAATTGACTTAATGTATTTAAGAAGGGATGAAAAAGCATCATTAATAAAGAAAGTGTTGTCCCCGACAAATTGCATTGGTGTGTTGATTTCGTGTGCTATTCCCGAAGCAAGCTGTCCGACAGATTCCATTTTTTGCGAGAGTGCTTTTTGATTCTGGAGTCTCAAAGTTTGAGTAACATCACTGAATACAATTACCGAGCCGTCTGCTTTTCCTGAAGAATCCTTAATTCCGGTTGCTTCCAGAGATATAATTTTTCTATTACTGTCATTTGCCAGGATTGTTAATAGTTGTTTTTCAGAAGAAGAATTTTCATTTATTAATTCAACGATATTAATCAATACAGGATTATTATTTGAATCATAAGATTTCAGAATATCATCTAACTTTTTGCCAATAATTTTTTCTTCTCCCAGCCCTAATATTTCTTCTGCTGACTTATTTGCAAATAATACAGTCCCTTCGTCAGATACCCTGATTACTCCATCTGCTATGTTTCTCAGTAAAATTCTCATTTGCTCTGCTTGTATGTGCAGTTGCTTTCTCTGATGGTGTATGGTGAGGAAAACGTTCACCTTGTTTTTTAAATCGTGGGATTCGAAAGGTTTTTGAATATAGTCATAAGCACCGATTTCATAACCTTCGTTAATATATTCTTCTGTTTTGTAAAAACCCGTAATGAAAATTACGGGTATATCTTTGAGCTTTTCATTTCCCTTGATTTTTTTTACGGTTTCAAAGCCGTCCATTCCCGGCATTTGAATGTCCATCAGAATGAGTGAGATGTCACTTTCCTTTTCGACAATGTCAAGTGCTTTTTGTCCGGAATTAGCAGTAATGATTGACCTACCTGGTTCTTTTAATATTTTATTTATTAGAAATAAAACCGGTTCATTATCATCAACAATTAAAATTTTATTAATTAATTCATTCATTTGATTATTTACTCATATTATGAAAAGAAAATTTATCACATTATAAATTTATAAATATTTTTTTAATAAATCCAAAAGTTCTTTGCCCTCGAATGGCTTTGAAAGATAGTCAGAGCATCCTTCGGCAATGAATATATCTCTGTCGCCAACCATAGCATAAGCTGTTAATGCGATGATTGGAACATCCCTGTAATTTTCCATCTTTCTGATTTCTCTTGTGGCATCAATTCCGTTTGCCCCTTTACCAAGATTAATATCCATAAGAATAAGTGTATATTGTTTTTTCATTGCCATTTGGACAGACATAGCCGAATTTATTGCTATATCAATATCATGAGTTCCCTTTAACAATTTTTCGACCAGCAGAATAGAAACTTCGTCATCTTCAACATAAAGTACAAGGGGTTTATCCCCTTCCGGCTGAACGGCTCTAAAAGTCTCCCACTTTGGTTCTTCATTTTCTTCGAGATAGCCCCCACCGGGCTCAACAGTAACGGGTAGTTTCACCGTAAATGTCGAGCCTTCACCAATTTTACTTTGAACGGTTATTGTTCCTTCGAGCAATTCACAATAGCGTTTACATATTGTCAAGCCAAGCCCTGTGCCTTCGAATCCACGGCTCAATCCTTCGCTTGCCTGCCGGAATTCTTCAAAAATTGTATCGAAATCTTTTTTATCAATACCAATACCTGTATCAATTACATCGTAAACTATAAAATGCTTATTATTCGATTTTTCCAGATGGACTCTAATTGTGACGCCCCCTTCTTTTGTAAATTTCAAGGCATTGTTAATCAGGTTTATTAGAATTTCGATTACTATTCTTTGGTCAGTATTTGCCAATATGATTTCTTCTTTTGATTCGACGTTCAGACAGAGATGCTTATTGTCAGCATCGGCTTTGAACACATTGACAGCTTCGTGGGCGAGTTCGACTAAATCAGCCAGAGTATAATTCGGTTTCATATTTCCCGAACCGATTCTCGACAGGTCTAAAATGGAGTTTAAAGTGCTCATCAGCCTTTTACTGCTACGGTAAATCAAATTGGATATTTCTTTTATGCTGTCCATTTCATCTTCGAATTGCAGAATCTGCGAGAAGCCAATTATACCGTTCATCGGTGTCCTCAGTTCATGGCTCATGTTGGCAAGGAAACTGGACTTCAAGCGGTTCATCTCTTCGGCTTTTTCTTTTGCCATTATTAATTCCTGTTCAGCTTTCTTTTTTTCGGTAATATCTTTCTGAATAGCCAGGAATCCATAAATATTTCCATTTTCATCTAATACAGGATTTATTGAACTATCCATATATATTAATTTGCCATTTTTAGTCTGATTGATAAATTCTCTCCGAAAAACCTCTTTTTTGAAAAGAGTTTCCCACAGTGTTTTGTATAATTCTAAATTTATTAATCCACTTTTTAAAATACTTGGTGTTTTGAGTCCAATTACTTCATCGGCTCGCCAACCATAAAGATTTGTGAATTCAGGATTTATATAAGAAAAGATACCGTCAGTATTGGTCATAAATATTACCTCACCTGAAGTTTCAACAGCTTTATTAAGTTTTATCAGCTCTCTCTCAAATTTCTTTTTTTCAGTTATATCATGTATAATTCCTGTTAATATATTATCTTCTAATTTTGAATTTATTAAAACAGTGATTGTATTTCCTTTAAATGTCATTAATTCAATTTCAAAATTCTTAACTTCACCATACTCCTTGATTTCATTTAATAATCTATCTCTTTCTTTAGAATTTTTATAAAACCTGATTACATTCAAGGATGTATAATCCTTTCCTTCGAACTCCATCATTTTAAGCATATAATCATTGCCATAAATAATATTTCCGTCCAGGGTAATTTGATAAATACCTGCTAAAGAGTTATCAATAATGTATTTATACCTTTTTTCGGATTTAATCAAGGCTTGTTCCGATTTCTTCCGTTTAGTTATATCGCGTACCACAACTTGAATGGAAGGTTTTCCCAGATAATTAAAAGGTATTGCCGATACTTCCGCATCAAATACAGTTCTGTCCAATTTGAATAATTTTTCTTCAATGACTGGAACATCTTTCCCCGTATTTACAACCTTTTTTATTCTGTCCTTAACAGTAGGTAAATAATCGGGATGGACAAAATTTAAAACGGGCATCCCAATAATTTCTGTTTTAACATCTGCTCCAAAAATCATTTTTGCAGACTTATTAGCATAAACAATAATACCATCTGAATGAATCAGAATCCCATCAGGTAAATGCTCAGTCAGAAGCCTGTATTTTTCTTCGCTTTCCTTCAAAGCGAATTCTGCAAGTTTTCGTACTGTAATATCTCTTGCAATTATATGTAATCCTTTTATCTTGTCTTTTTCTATAATCAAAGAAGCATTTTGACCAAACCAACAAATCTCACCATCTTTTTTCCTGAAAGGAAATTCAAAATAAGTGTTCGGCTTTTTATTAACCATTTGCCTGTAATAAGCTAATAGCAAAGAAGTATTGTATTCGGACAGAGAGATATCTTTATAGGATTTTTGTAGAAGTTCATCATTCGTATATCCCGAAATACGCAAACCTGCAGGATTTGAATAGGTGAATTTCCCGTTTTCATTGATTGTAAAAATTATATCGGTTGTATTCTCGACAACTTCGCGGTATTTCTTTTCTGATTGTTTTAAATCATCTTCCGCCAATTTGCGTTCAGTGATGTCCCACGCAAGGTCAGCAATCTGCGATACTGTCCTTATATCATCTTCATCATAATCTTTTTCTTTGTTTCCAACACCTAATATTGCCACTATTTTTTCGTTTCTTATTACAGGCATTAACAGTTCGCGTATAACCGGAGCATGTCCATCAGGCAAACCTTTACGATGAGTAAGACTATCAAAGTCATTATGAATCACAGCCGACCTGGTATGAAAACACTCAATCCACACGCCGGCTTCATCTATTTTGTAAATTCTTTCTTCGACTTTTGTGCGGCACATATTCTCGATTGTATTCGTTGACCATGCCTTAAGATTTATCGTTTTTTGATCGGCTTCGATAAAATGATAGAATCCTATTTTACTCCCGGTAAGAATTTCAATTTCATCCAAAGTTTTTTGGAGTAATTGCTCTAAAGTACATTTTCCTGATAAATCCAATATGGATAACCGTGCTTTTGAAATGTCCTCATTCCGTTTACGCTCTGATTCATTTTGCATAAACTCAATTGCATAAGAAATATTATTGGCCAATTCATCGAGAAGTTTGATTTCAACGTCATCAAAGAAACCAACTTCACTTGAATAGATATTGAAAACACCTTGAACTTTTCCAAAAACTTTTATCGGGAATGAAGCAGATGAACGATAACCAAGCCTGATTGCATCGTCTTTCCATGGTGCCATCGAATCATCGTTTTCTATATTATTTGAAATATTGTGTATACCGGTTTTGATAGTCCTGCCTGTTGGGCCATTGCTTCGAATTGGGTCATATAAATCAATATTAATTTTATCTAAATAATCATCTGTAGCACCTGCAGAAGCAGATACTTCAACCTTATTAGTGCATGTATTAACCAATCCAATCCATGACATCAGGAATTTTCCGTCTTCTACGGCTATACGGCAGACTTCATTGAAAAGCAGAGCTTTATCTTTAATTCGTATAATAGCCTGGTTGATATTGCTTAACACAGCGTAAACTCGATTCAGCTTGATTATTTTTTCTTCAGCCTTCTTTCTTTCAGTGTTATTCCTGTCAATAGAATCGCCGATAGAACGGGATAAAAGCCAGATAATAAAACCTACAATTATTAGAGTGAGAATGTCAATTATACTATATATGAACACTAAAGTACTATTAGAATTGCCTGAAATAATAACCTCAGCCCAACCACTTATCAATAATAAAGTGAAAATTACCGGCAACAAGTTCCTTAATAGACGGGTTCGTGTTGAAACACCGAGAAAATACTTTAATGGGAAGGCGTCTTTTCCCGCGGAAGCGAGTATCCCTATAGCAGAAATTATAAAAATAATTGCAGTGGGGAGAGCCACCGGAACCATAGTTCCACCATAAAGAACCGGAGCCCCATAGCAATAACCATTAACAATGATAAATCCGATAAAAAGAATTAAAGAGCCAAAACAAGCTGAGATATTTGCAGTTTTTCCACTCGATAAAATAAGGCTTATGCTTGCCAAAATAAAACAAAACGCTGTAATAAATGACATCTTTCCTATTGGAATGTTACCCAACTTTTCATGAGAAGATTTCAACCAATCAGTAACATTCAGAAAATTACCGGTTGCAAAGTCTATTAGAATCAGAAAAGCGATTATTGCTATGAAAATAGCAGAACCGATAACGTAGTAACGCAATTTAACATTATTGCGACTCTTCCCTGCAACAGCGAGGGCAACACCCAAAATTAAGAATAATAATGCTGTTTCGTCAGCCATAGGTATGAAATTTTTACTGAATCTGAGAAAATAAAAATCTCCTAAAGCCCATCCTGCGAGAATTAATCCTCCAATACAAGCGGTAACTAAACCACAGACAAAGGTGATGAGCATAAGTCTGGTATCGGTTGACTGCAGTCCTCTGATATTTATAAAATTTTCGTTCTTGTTTTCCACAGTGTTATTTATTTCATCCGGTAAAGCCATTTCCTGAAGCTTTTCAGATAATTCTTTGGTAAGCTGTTTTTTGGCCTTTTTATTTTCTCTCATTTTTCACCTCTTGAGTTTTTTTGAGCTTTTGTACTTCAATACCCTCTCGATCAATTTAGGTGTAAATTTAACAACTTACTTCTGAGCTTGTTTAAAAAAACATATTTTTCATTAATCATCCTGCTACAAGCCGGGTGTTAGCAACTTTAATTCCTTTTACAATAAACTTTGACATACTTTATATATTAATATATTATGTAATATTAAGTCTATTAATAAATTGTACATAATGTCAGTCTGAGCTTCGTCGAAGACTGATTAGAACAAGGTTGTCATACTTCGACTTTGCTCAGTATGACAGAGCATCAATTAGACTTAATATAAAATAATTTCTTTTTGTGAATTACATATTGGTTTCTAATATAATCAACTTTTCTTTTTGACGAAAGTATTCATTAAATATATACTTACATAATTAATTTTCAAATTTTTTTAAATTCAATATAAAAAGACCTTATTTAATGATTAATTTAATTAAATTTTGTACAATAAACAATATATTTCGTTACTAAGTGTATTGGTTCAACGCAAAATGGAATTTTACCATATAAAAATAAGTTGATTTAAACCGCCATTCTAACCTGTATTCTGTTCTTAGCAGCTAACTCCAACTTCTTTTCTCTGACTGATAATCTTTCATCAACTCTGCCCAGAAGATAGTCTTCAGGTGTCAGGTAATTCAAAGAACCATGCATACTCTTCTTATTA
>JAKAKE010000115.1 GCA_021824625.1 Bacteroidota bacterium
TAAACCCGAAAACAGGGAGAAAATATGGTCTGGAATGGAGAGGCTGTTTTCATCATTTAATACCAACTTCGATACTGAAAATATAGATTATATTGAAATAATGATGAAAATAGATGTATGGGAAAAGGGAAAAACAAGAATGTTTATTGATATGGGGCAAATCAGTGAAGATATTATACCAAACGGAATACTAAACACTGAGGATGGTATTACAAAAGCGAATCCGGTGCCAAATAACATTATTGACCCCGGAGAAGATATTGGCATAGATGCACTCGATGATGACCATGAGAGGTCATCAGGCTTATATCCTGCTCCATTAGACCCTAATGGAGACCCTGCAAGAGATAATTACTATTTTGATTTTGGGAAAGATGACAACAAGCGTAATGAATCTGATTTCAGAAAATATAATAATTTTGAGGGTAATTCTCTTGTTTCTGAAATTGGACAATTTCCTGATACGGAAATACTGAATAAAAATAATGGCCAGACAATATCTCTTAATAACAGTTATTATACTTATGAAGTGAACCTGCTTCCTATACCTGAGGTGAATCCTCAGATTGTCGGTGGTGCTAATAATTGGTATTTATACAGAATTCCAATCAGAAAACCGAAATCGAGTGTCGGGAATCCATCCTTTGCAAATATTCAATACATCAGAGTATGGTTTAAAGGCGGGCAGTTCGCCGCTCAGATAGCTGACTGGCGTTTGGTTGGCGCCCAATGGCAAAGAGTAAACAACTTCCAGGAAAACGTTTCGAATGAAGACAGTATATTGCAAATCTCTTTTGTAAACAGGGAGGAAAACAGTGGAGCTCCGAATTATTATACAATGCCACCCGGTGTTCAACCTCCAAGGCAGTTGAATAATCCCGACCCAAACCAGGATATAAGATTAAATGAGCAATCAATGGCAATTAGCGTAAGAAACCTTAGGTATGGTGAGGAAAGAATGGCTACAAGAATTTTCCGCCAAATTGATTTGTTTTATTATAAAGAACTGAAGTTTTTTGTTCATGGCGACGGTGCAATGCCGGATAATATCGTTCCAGGGGCAACGCCAAAAGCATATACATATCTGAGATTCGGTATTGATTCCGCAAATTATTACGAATACAGAAGGCCTCTGTTGAGAGGATGGCAGGATATAAATATAATTTTATCCCAATTAACGGCAATCAAACAAGTGAGGAATTCTGTTGGAATTCCGACGAGGCAGATATTCCCTGTACCGGGGGACCCTCTGGCAACTTTTGCGATTAAAGGAAATCCGACTTTGACGCGAATACAATTTTTCGGATTCGGAATTTCAAATCCTGCCGAAAGATACCCGAATGAATTATCAACAACAATGTGGGTAGACGAATTGAGGCTATTAAGCCCCGAACGAAGAAGCGACTGGGGAGGTGTCGGCAGCTTTGACATGAAACTCGCCGATTTAGGAAATATCAATGCTAATATATCGCATACTAATCCCAACTTTCACATGTTGGAAGAAAGATTTGGCAATAGAATCAGCTCTACTAACTGGTCATTCAATGCCCAGGGTAATCTTGAAAAGTTTGCACCCGAATCATTCAAGAATATGAGGATTCCAATTTCATACAGCCACTCGGAATATGTGCTTGACCCGGAGTTTGTGGCAAACAATGATGTCAAACTGACTTATGCCGCAGATGCCGCAGGTGAAAGAGCAAGGTTAGATGCCATAAATCGCGGCATACCGCCTGATTCGGCACAAACCATCAGCGATGAGACAAGAAGGGCAACAATTGCTAAATCACAGAGTGTCAGGGTCCTGGACAGTTGGGCATTAACGGGAATCAGGCTGGGAATACCGATTAATCACTGGCTGATTGACGATACATTTAATAAATTGACATTAGGGTATTCTTATTCACAGGAATGGGAGAGGTCGCCTGTTGTAGCGGAACGGTTTGGCTGGCAATGGAATTTTACAACTCAATATAGTATTCAGTTCAATAAACTTCTAACAGTGGAGCCTTTCAAATGGGCAGAAGAAACAGGATTTTTCGATACATATAAAGATATGAAAATAAACTTCGCTCCATCGAATTTTACAGCATCCATTAACTTAACAAGAAGGAGAATAACAGAACAATCAAGGTTTTTGGAAACACCGAGTCCTGTATTTCGTGAGTTTTCGGCTCAAAGGCAGGCACAGTTCACATGGAAATTTTCTGAAAATGGTTTTCTAAGTCCCGCATTAGATTATAATGTCTCGACAATGAGCACACTTGTTCCTTATGAATTGGATGAAAGGGGACATCAAAGAACGGGAAGTCAGATAGCATCACAGATGTTTCTGAGAAATGGAAATCTTATAAATCTTGGGGATATAAACAACCATTTTCAAACAGTTACTTTGAATATTAAACCGAGGCTGCCGATAGGTGCTTATCATAAGTATTTTGATATGTCCGGCTCCTTTGTAACCACTTATAATTGGATTAATCCATTACAACCGGATCCTTTGATACGAGACATCGCAAAATCTGCAAGCTGGAGAAATTCAATCAGGTTTAACACAGGATTTAAATTAAAGACAATGACTGATGACTTGTTTGGAATCATGGCACCGACACTGATAAAAAAAATGCCTGACTTAGATACATCTGGGCCTACGTTAATCGGGAACATATTAAGAACGCTCAAGACAATATTTTTTGATTTCGATAAAGTTGATTTGATATTCAACCAGTCAAGCAATGCAATGAATCCGGGAGTAATAGGCGGCACCGGAATAACAAATATGTGGGCATTTTGGCGGAACAATGATGATATACTGGGACCCAGCCTTGCATACCAGCTTGGTCTTGTTTCAAATCCACATGGTGGATTCAGGATACATCCCTCGTCAAGCTTCCCATTTTTTGGATTTGAAACATTTCCGGGCAAAAGGCCTGCGAATGCTGTATTGCAGGATAATTTCCAGCAAAGGACAACTTTTGAAATTAAGACTTCAAGAAAGCTGTGGGAAGGCGCAGTTTTAGACTTGAATTGGTCAACTGAATTTGGATTTAACAAGAATCAGACGGTTCTTACGGATGCCGCGGGGAATCCTACATTTACTAATATTATTTCACTTGAATCATTGAACAGAACATTTTTCTGCATTCCACCCATATTTGGGATGAATATCTCGAATAATACTGTTGAGCATGTAATAAGTTTATATAATACCAGAAAAGCAGAGATTGACCCTTTACCAATTGATACAATTCAGAAGAATCAGAGATTATTACTTGCTCTATCGGAATCTTTCAGGGATGGTTTTGAGTTTTTTAGTATATTCGGGGGGCCCGGAGGTGTGTATTTACCCGCTATGAATTGGGGATTCAGATGGGAAGGCTTAGAGAAATGGGAGATTTGGGATAAGACCTTAAAGAATGTTTCTATCGAACATACTTATACTTCGAAATATTCTGAGGCGGCACAAATTACAGATAATGGAAAATCAATTCAGACACAGCAGGTGCAAGTTGGCTTTCAGCCGCTATTGGGAATCAATGTTGGTTTCAATGAGGATAAGCTGAAAGGTGTAATGACTGCTTCTTTCAGACTAATAACAACTGCGTCTTATAATTTACTAACATCAAACAGAAATACTATATCAAAGCAAGCAACTACCGAGATGCAAATACAGGCAAATTATGCAATGAGAGGATTTGAATTTCCTTTTTTAGGCTTGAATTTGAAGAATGACCTTGAATTTATTTTCTTCACCTCTTATAAAAATAATAAAATAGCAACTTATGACATTTATAATTATCAGAGCGAAAGCGGACAGACAATTCAAGGCAATACCCAATTAACCATTGAACCTCGTGTTAGGTATTCAATGAGTAAAAGAATAACAGCTTCGTTTTTTGTCAGGTATGACGGTACTTTCACTGAAGGTGCGGCACAACCCGGTTACAGCACTACACAAGTAGGGTTGGATATCAGGATTTCAATTGCCGGAGGTAGATAAAAGTGAGTTATTGTGAAAAGTGAATAGATTTTGATATATTCTAATAATTTTTAATTTTCAATGAATTTCCAATTTGTAATTTTCAATGAACAAATTATCAAAAGAATCATTTTTTTCAATGTCTATTACCCCGATAATAAATCGCAATTGATAAAAGACACTTGTAATAAATGATATTCGAACTATATTTTACAAATCCGTTTTAAATATAGATGAAATAATGGTAATTTTGAAACCGTTGTTTTTACAGGAACAAGATTGTTACAGAAAAAAAAAAATGTAGGGACAGAACATTCTTCTGTCCGAAAGGGAAAATATGAATAAAATTATTGAAGCGAGATTTTTGGCACCTGATATAAAGCTATTCAAGATTGATGCTCCAAAAATTGCAGAGAAAAGAAAAGCAGGACAATTTATAATTTTAAGAGTTCATCCCGATGGCGAAAGAATTCCACTCACAATCGCCGACTCGAATAGTAAGGAAGGCACAATTACAATAATAGTACAAGGTGTGGGTAAAACGACAAAACAACTAAATACCCTTGAATCGGGTGAATTTATTCAAGACCTGGTAGGTCCTCTCGGCAAAGCATCTGACATAGAAAATTTCGGTACTGCGGTGAGCATCGGAGGCGGTGTTGGTACCGCCATAGCATTTCCTACAGCCAAAGCTTTGAAGGAAGCAGGTAACCATGTTATAAGTATAATCGGAGGCAGGACAAAAGAACTTGTACTTCTTGAAGATGAGATGAAAGCTGTTTGTGATGAAGTTTATCCGACAACGGATGACGGTTCTTATGGCTACCATGGATTCGTTACTAATAAACTTCAGGATTTATTAAATGAAGGTAGAAAAATTGATTATGTACTTGCAATAGGTCCTATTCCAATGATGGCGGCTGTTGCCGAAGTAACAAGACCCCTTGGTATAAAAACAGTTGTTAGCCTTAACCCGATAATGGTTGATGGAACAGGTATGTGCGGCGGATGCAGAGCTATCGTTGATGACAAAACAGTGTTTGTATGTGTTGACGGCCCTGAATTCGATGCACATAAAGTGAATTTTAATATTTTAACTAAACGGAACAGGATGTATCTTTTGCAGGAAAAGGTTTCTTATGAACATTACTGCAAATTGGAGAGAAAAATTGATGATGCAGTTGCTGTTTTATAGTGCTGAGTGTTGTGCGTTGTGTTTTGAATTAATAAAGTAGGGGTTTAAAATTTTAAACCCAATGAAAATTGTAAAATTGAAAAATGAAAATTTAGAAAGTGGAGATTGGAAATGGCTGGGATAACACCTAAAGAAAGAATGGCAATTCAGCGTCATCAAATGATTGAACAAGACCCTGAGGTTAGAAATAAAACATTTACAGAAGTTAATTTAGGATATACTGTCGAGTTAGCAAAAGAAGAAGCTCTTAGGTGTATCCAATGTAAAAAACCTCTGTGTATTGATGGCTGTCCGGTATCAATTAACATTCCGGCATTTATAAAGAAAATCGAAGAGGGTGATTTTAAATCCGCAGCAGCCATTCTGAAAAAAGATAACGCATTGCCTGCTGTTTGCGGCAGAGTATGTCCGCAGGAAGAACAATGTGAAAAAGTTTGTACGGTAGGAAAAAAGAATGCACCGGTTGCAATTGGATATTTAGAAAGGTTTGCCGCCGATTGGGAAAGAGAAAATCTTGGAATACAATTATCTGAGAAAAAAACGAGAAGCGGAAAAAAAGTAGCTATTGTCGGTGGAGGGCCCGCAGGATTGAGCTGTGCAGGAGACCTGAATCAGATGGGACATGATGTAACCGTATTTGAAGCCTTACACGACATTGGCGGTGTTTTGATTTATGGTATTCCCGAATTTCGTCTGCCCAAGGCAATTGTCAAAGCAGAAGTTGAAGGATTAAAGCAAATGGGTGTGGAATTCCGTACAAATTCTGTTATAGGACTTAGTGATACGATT
>JAKAKE010000080.1:0-726 GCA_021824625.1 Bacteroidota bacterium
ATCTATCATTCAAGTAGAGAATGTCCAAAGAATGTTAAATGAAGGTAAAGGCAAAATCAATAGAATGGCTCTCATTCTAAAAGCCATTCTTGATGTTAGAAAACCAAGTATTTATGGTGAAATTATCATAGCAATTACTTTTATTCCAATTCTGGCTTTAGAAGGAATAGAAGGAAAAATGTTTGCTCCTTTAGCTATTACAGTTGGCTTAGCTATCATCGCTTCGCTATTAATGTCTATCTTCATCATACCTCAGTTATGTGCCATATTTTTGAAACCACAAGCTGAAAAAGAGAGTTTTGTAATGAGATTCTTTTCAAAGAATTATCTTCCATTACTCAAGTTTAGTATAAGAAGGAAAAGCGTTATTCTAATAACCTCGATAGTAGCTTTAATTGGATCATTAATCCTCTTTACACGATTGGGAACAGAATTTATACCCATAATGGATGAAGGTGCTTTCGATATGGATATTGCCTTATTACCCGGGGTCTCGCTCCCTAAATCATTAGAAGTTAACAAAATGGCAGTAGCAAAACTTGAGAAATTTGATGAATTAGATATTGTCGTTGGAAGGATAGGACAAACCGGAGTTGCTCTTGACACAAGAGGTGTTGACAAAACAGGATATGTTGGTGTATTAAAACACAAAAACGAGTGGAAAAGAAATATTTCAAGAGAAGAACTTAATAATGAAATGAGGGAATCACTTGAATCTATTCCCGG
>JAKAKE010000080.1:736-5961 GCA_021824625.1 Bacteroidota bacterium
TCCCGGAATCGCTTTCGGATTTAGTCAGCCGATTCAGTGCAGAATTGATGAAATTGTTGCTGGTACAAGAGCGCAATTAATCTTAAAACTTTTTGGAGAAGACATTGAAATATTGAAGAACAAAGCTGATGAGATTGCAAAGGTTCTTTCCGGAATCAAGGGTGGTACAGATTTAATTACAGAAAAAGTAGCAGGTCAGCCATATTTAACAATCTCAATTGACAGAAACAAGATCGCAAGATATGGTTTGAATATCAGTGATGTTCAAAATATTGTTGAAATAGCAATTGCCGGTAAATCAGCATCAAAATTCTATGAAGAAAATAAGAACTTCGATATTGCTGTGCGAATTCCGGAAGATAAAAGAAATTCGTTAGAAACTATCAGTAATATTTTTGTTCCGACAAAAGAGGGAATGAATATACCTCTTTCGCAAATAGCTGACATTAAAATGATTGAAGGACCTGTTCAGATTAGCCGTCAAGACGGCATAAGAAGAATTGGAATTGAAATGAATATTAGTGGCAGGGATATTGGTAGTTTTGTTAAAGAAGCAAAAGAAAAAATAAAAGAACATGTTCAACTTCCTTCAGGCTATTATTTATATTGGGGCGGACAGTTTGAAAATCAGCAAAGAGCAATGAATAAGCTAATAATTATTGCACCAATAGCTCTTGGATTAATAATTTTACTGTTATTCGTTACTTTCCATTCCATGCGATTAACAATGTTGGTGATTTCAAATTTACCATTTGCCTTGATTGGTGGAATAGTAGCGCTTTATATATCAGGTCTGTATTTATCAGTGCCTGCATCAGTTGGCTTTATTGTCCTATTTGGAGTTGCTGTACTTAATGGGGTCGTTTTAGTCTCTCACATTAATCAACTTAGAGAAGAAGGCTTACCTTTAAGTGAAGCAATTGAAAGAGGTAGTATGGACAGGTTACGTCCGGTTCTTATGACCGCTTTCATAACTATTTTTAGTTTGATTCCGGCAATAATTTCAACCGGTGCCGGCTCTGAAGTTCAAAAACCACTCGCAGTTGTAGTTGTTGGGGGTTTAATTACGTCAACTTTACTGACATTGTTGATTATCCCTTCAATTTATAGTTGGTTTGAAAAAAGAAAAGTTGAAGCTGAAATGTAAATTATATCCGGCTTGTCATTCAATACAAGCCGGAATTTTATAAAATAATTTAGGAAAATAAAATGAAAGAAATTAAAGCAATTATAAGACCTTTTAAACTATTGGAAGTGATTGATGAGCTGACTAAAATTGAAGGTTTGCCCGGAGTTACAGTTTCAGATATTAAGGGATTTGGCAAAAGCAGAGCCAAAAATGCAAAAGATAAAATTGTTTATGACATGGTTGAGTTTATTCCAAGAATAAAACTCGAAGTAGTTGTTTCTGACGAAATGGTAGATGAAGTCGTAAATGTTCTTCAAAAATATTCACATACAGGAAATACCGGCGACGGAAAGATTTTTGTTTACAATGTCGTAGATGTTATCAAAATCAGAACGAATGAAAGAGGAGAAGGAGCTATATGAAAAAAAAATCGTATCGCACCGAAATTTACCCTAATGCAAGTTACTTTACTGTAGGAACGGGAATTGGTATTTCGATTTGATAAACCAATAAAGAAAAAGGAAATGTATTGTAAAATTTTATTATTAAAGAAATAGAAACATAATTTCTCAAGATTCTTCCATAATTTCTTGATAAAAATTAAAATTTTCTTGAGATATTTGCTTCTATTCTTTGGTAATATGAAAATTTACCCAAGAAACCTGCGGGTTTTCTTTGGAAACTTGGAATTTTTATTTTGAAATAATGTGTTTTTCTTGAATAAATTTGGGAGATTATTGATATGGCTAATTATTTTCCTTCAAAAGATGCAGATTTTATTGCGTGGCTTGCCAACTTTCTAACGGTAGCTAATGCAAATCTTGCAGCTCTTGGACTTATTGCGGGTGATTTAACCCCAATTTCTACTTTACAGCCGACATATTCGACGAATTTGAACGATGTTGAGGCGAAAAAAGCCGCTCTTGCATCCGCAGTTGATACAAAAGACGCTACAAAAGATGCTATTATCCAAAAATTACGAATAGTAGTTAATAAAATTCAGGCAAATCCCGCTGTTACTCCTGCTTTGAAGCTGCAACTCGGTATTTCTCCCCGGGATGGAAGTCATTATCCCGTTTCGCCGGTTCCTCCAAATGAATTGGTTGCAGAATTGCTTCCCGACGGCTCTATCGAGCTTGATTGGAGCAGAAACGGCAATGCTCCCGGCACTCAGTTTGTTATTGAATATAGTATTCCGCCAAACTTGCAGTGGATTTTGCTCAATGTGGTAACAAAAACAAGTTTTGTTCACAGCGGTCATCCAGTTGGTTTGCCGATTCAATATATCGTAAAAGCCAGAAGAGGCGACGAAACAAGCGGACCGAGCAATATTGCTGTAGTGAATGCGGTTGGAACAGTTTAAATGATTATTGGGAAAATGACAATCAGGTTGATTTTGCTATTATTAAGTGTTGAAATATTGGTTGCAGAAAATGTAATAGCAGATAATTCTCAAAAGGATTTAAAAGGAGAAGCCGATAGCTACAAAGTTTATGATTACAAGAGAATTGATAGTATGGAACTGAAGTTTTCAGATTATAAAAGAGTAACTATTTCAGGTGAATTACCATTTAAGGAAACTCACTTGAAATTATTTCCAAGTCTTGCTTTAGTTGGCGGGACTGCCGGACTGTTTATTTTACAACATAATTACCAATTGAATTCAATTTGGAAAGATAAAACAAATTTCCGGATTATAGAGAGTTGGGATTATGCCTTATATACAGATAAATTTGGGCATTTCTGGTCAGGTAACTTTATAAGTTATTTATATCGAGATTTATATCAAGAAGTAGGAATAAGTAAAGAGAGTTCGATTTGGTTAGGTGGTTTAACCGGCTTGACCTATTTAACTTATATTGAGATAATGGATGGATACGGAAAGGATTGGGGTTTTGAACCATCAGATTTCTATTTTGATATGTTAGGCAGTTTGTTTTTTGTATCTCAGCATTACCTGCCAATATTACAAAATATAACACCAAAAGCCATGTACTTCAAACCTGAATGGCATGGTGAATTGTCAAGAAATCCCTCGAATAATTTTATTGATAATTATTCAGGACAAACTTTTTTCCTTTCTTTTAATGTATATAATTTATTGCCTAAAGATTTGAAGAAATACTGGGTAGATTGGCTTGAAATAAGTATAGGATATTCGGCACGAAACCTTTCTTATTCAAAACCAATAGCAATAAATGAGAACATTAATTCTTATGAAGTTCTTCCGGGAGTATGGGGAAGCCCACGATTCATTATTGCTTTGGATTATAATCTTGTAAAAATGCTTCCGGAAGGCCCCCCTTTCTGGAATTGGTTTAAGCAGACACTAAACTATATTAAATTGCCTTCTCCTGCTTTGGAAGTTGGTCCCGGAATAAAACCAAGATTTAAAATTGTTTATCCATTTTAACATTAAATTATTATGAAAAACTACATATTAAAAAAGTTAGATTGTGCTTCATGTGCGGCAAAGATAGAAGAAGGCGTTGCAAAATTAGAGCATGTCAAATTTGTCTCAGTGAATTTTGCAAATCTTTCCTTGCAAATTGATACATCCGATATTGAAGATGTTAAGAGAAAGATAAAAGAGATTGAACCTGAAGTTGAAATTTTGGAGCAAGTCGAAGTAACAAGCAAATCACATAAGAATTTTCAATTAAAAGATGAATTGGTTGAGAATAAATTTGAAATAATTAGAATTGCTGTGGTTATAGCTCTTTTGATATTTGGGATGGTATTTGAAAGTATGATCCATGTAACACAGTTTCAATGGATTGAATATTTAGTATTTGCTGTGGCATATCTAATAAGTGGTTGGGGTGTTTTAAAGGGTGCAATCAGAAACATTATTAAAGGAAAGGTTTTCAATGAACATTTCCTTATGACCGTTGCTACATTAGGTGCATTCATAATACATGCTATGCCTGAAGCTGTTGCAGTTATGCTATTTTATGTAATAGGTGAACTATTCCAGGATATTGCAGTAAACCGTTCAAGAAGCTCAGTTAAGGCATTATTAGCTATCAGACCAGATTATGCAAATCTTAAAGAAAATAGGAATTTACGAATTGTTGCTCCCAAAGATGTTCATCCCGGACAAATTATTGTTGTAAAACCCGGTGAAAAAATTCCATTAGATGGAATAATTTTGGAAGGTAATTCATTCTTAGATACTTCAGCTTTAACAGGTGAATCAGTTCCCAGAACTGTAAATATAAACGATACAGTTTTATCAGGTATGATTAACCAATCAGGATTATTGACAATTGAGGTAACTAAGGAATTCGGGGAATCTTCAATATCCAAAATATTGGAGTTAGTTGAAAATGCAGTTAGTAAAAAGGCTGAAACCGAGAAGTTCATTACTACTTTTGCTAAGTATTATACTCCTGTGATTGTATTTGCTGCTTTTCTAATAGCAGTAATTCCGCCAGTTTTTATTCAGGGGGCAGTTTTCACAGATTGGGTTTACAGAGCATTGGTAGTCCTCGTTATATCATGCCCATGTGCTCTCGTAATTAGCATTCCACTCGGCTACTTTGGAGGAATTGGTGGTGCTTCTCGTAGAGGTATTTTGATAAAAGGTTCAAACTATTTAGACACTCTTACAAAAGTTAAAACTGTCGTTTTTGATAAAACAGGAACCCTTACAAAAGGTGAATTTAAAGTTGTTGACATAGTTCCGTCAAATGGGTATAAAGCTGAGGATATTCTTAAATTTGCAGCATATACCGAAGCTAATTCAAACCACCCAATAGCCAAATCTATTATTGAATCTTTCAACAATAAAATTCAAATAAATGAGATAAGTGATGTCAATGAAATATCCGGACATGGTATTAATGCTAAAGTAAAGGGAAATGATGTATTAGTCGGCAATGATAAATTCCTTCACTTAAATAATATCGTTCATTCGGTTTGTGATGTTGAAGGTACTGTTGTTCATGTTGCTATCAATAAAGAATATGCAGGATATATTGTTATCTCTGATACCTTAAAAGATGAAGCAATTGAAACTATAAAAGAACTTAATTCAAGAAATATTAAAACAGTTATGTTGACTGGTGATAATGAAAGCACAGCTAAATATTTT
>JAKAKE010000150.1 GCA_021824625.1 Bacteroidota bacterium
CAGAGGTCAATAGGATGGTCGGAGGTCAGTTCTGTATAAACACGATTGTCAATCTTGCCATAGCTCGAATTACCCATGTTCAATGCAGTGTAGCCGCCGTTGTTTTCGGGCAGTTTTTGTTTGATTATGTCAGCCTGAATCGTAACACCAAGATGGTTTGCCTGTCCGGTCAGGTCGGCAGAAACATGATAATCCTTATCCTTTTTGAAGTCGGGATTACGAAGATAGCACCACAGCACAGTCGCCATGCCAAGCTCATGTGCATAGGCAAATGCCTCGGCAACTTCCACAATCTGTCTGCCGCTCTCAGGCGAACCGAAATAAATAGTCGCTCCCACTGCAGCGGCACCCATGTTGTATGCCTGTTCAATATTACCGAACATGATTTGGTCGAATTTATTAGGATATGTAAGAAGTTCATTATGATTTACTTTTACCAGAAAAGGAATTTTGTGAGCATATTTTCTTGCACATATTCCCAGCACACCGAATGTAGAAGCAACGGCATTGCATCCGCCTTCGATTGCTAATTCGATAATCTTTGCCGGGTCGAAATAAATAGGATTCTTTGCAAAGCTCGCACCTGCCGAATGTTCAATCCCCTGGTCAACAGGAAGAACAGAAAGATAACCTGTTCCTGCAAGCCTGCCGTGCATATACATCCATTGCAGGTTGCCAAGCACGCGGTTGTTCCTGTCGGAATGGGTAAACACCCTGTCCACAAAGTCGGGTCCGGGCAGTTCAAGTTGTTCCTTTTTAATCTTTGGTGAGTTAAATTCAAGCAAATTAGATGCATCTTTACCAAGCAATTCTTTAATCTTTTCGAGCATGAGTTTGTTCCTTTTTTATTAATAATATTTATTTTTCATTTTTGTTCTCTTTTTGTAGAAACGAATATTACAAACAAATGAAATTATTTCCAAAAAATATTTTTAAAACATTACGTTCAACTCCTACGGAGTTGGATTTGGTATTCAATTTATTATGTTACTAACGTTTAACTCCTACGGAGTTACTTCTATTTTTTATTGACAATCAATTTGCATCATTTTAATACATATTCTTCCAACTCCCAATTGTCAATTATCAATTCCTAAAAAATTGCACATTAATTTCTTATGTTTTAGATTGCATGTATGTAATTGACGAAACTAAAATTTGAAGGTTAAATATGTACGATATTGTTAAGCAAACCGATACTGAATTGTACGAAGCAGTAGTAGGTGAATACAGACGTCAAAAAGAAAAAATCGAATTAATAGCAAGTGAAAATTTTACATCTCCATCCGTAATGCAGGCACAAGGCTCTGTGCTTACTAACAAATATGCCGAAGGATATCCTGCTAAACGTTACTATGGAGGCTGTGAGTGGGTTGATGTTGCAGAAAATCTTGCACGCGACAGAGTAAAGAAACTGTTTGGAGCAGAATATGCAAATGTCCAGCCTCACAGCGGAAGCCAGGCGAATATGGCTGTGTATTTCTCTTACCTCCAGTATGGCGACACTGTAATGGGTCTTAGCCTTGCTCACGGAGGACATCTCACACACGGTTCACCTGTAAACTTTTCAGGCAGGTTTTTCAAGTTCATTCCTTATGAATTGAACAAAGACACAGGCAGAATAGACTTCAACATGGTCGAGGATTTGGCAAAACAGCATAAACCGAAAATGATTACCGTTGGTGCTTCAGCCTATCCGAGAGACATTGACTTCAAGACATTCAGGGAAATTGCCGACAAAAACGGTGCATTTTTATTTGCCGATATTGCACATCCCGCAGGATTGATTGCAAAGGGACATTTGAATAATCCTCTTCCCCACTGCCACGTGGTTGCAAGTACAACACACAAGACATTGAGAGGTCCCAGGGGAGGTGTTATCCTGCTTGGTAAGGACTATGACAATCCATTCGGTTTGGTTGCTCCGAAATCGGGCAGAACAAAAAAGATGGGTGAAATCATTGATTCATGGGTTATGCCCGGTATCCAGGGTGGTCCCTTGATGCACGTTATTGCTGCTAAGGCTGTGGCTTTCGGGGAGTGCCTGACCGAAGAATTTAATCAATACATTATTCAGGTAATGAAAAACGCAAAAGCTTTTGCAGAAGCATTAACCAATAAGGGATATAATCTCGTCAGCGGCGGAACCGATAATCACCTGATGCTCGTTGACCTGACAAACAAAAACCTGACAGGGAAGCAAGCGGAAGAAGCATTAGATGCCGCAGGTATCACCTGCAACAAAAACGCAGTGCCTTACGACCAGAAGCCGCCTTTGGTAACATCAGGCATACGTCTCGGTACTCCCGCAATGACAACTCGGGGCATGAAAGAAGACGAAATGAGACAGATTGCAGAAATGCTCGACAAAGTCGTAATGAACTACGACAAAGAAGATTTGATAAAGCAGGTTAAACAGGAAGTGAAGGAATTGACTTCACGCTTCCCGTTATACAAAGAATTTGATGCAAAGTATTACTAATAATAATGGTTCAACCGTAGGGAATGTCATCCTGAGCGAAGTCGAAGGATTAACTCTGCGGTTGATTTTTTTTACCTATCCACCATAACCTTAAGATAAATTGTTTTTGTACCATGGTTAATCTTTATAAAATATATACCTGATTCTACACCTGGACAATCCCAAACTAACCATCCGCTGTATGAAGTCTTTTTATCAATTCTTATATTTTCCTTACCTTCGATTTTTAAACCATAGATATTATAAACTGCAATTTCATCTTTATCTATATCCAAGCTCAAATCCCAATAGATGAGTGTTTTGATATAATTATTTGCAGGGATTGGGAATGGAGGATATGCATAGAGATAATTGTGGACTTCAATTTCATTTTCTTCAACACTTAAAATACTATCTAATGGCTTCAGCCAAAATATATTTGTACGAGCGTAAATTCCGTTCGAAGAAGGATAGTTATCATCTGCATAACCAACGAAAAATCTATCACTAAATTTTTTAAACGGAAAATTTCTTACCCTCCCATTGTTTGGTAGTATCTGGTATCTCCACTTGCTTTTATCAAAAATATTATTCGTGTAAAATAGTGTATCTTGAAAAGTAATGTAAACCCAGTTATTTTCACAATCAATAGCGACACCAAACCAACCCCAAGCTGAATCGGGATTATTAGTTGTCCATTCACATATATTATTGAATTGATTATTTTCTAAATTAATGACATCAAATTTGAAGCTTGGTATAGAACCATTATAATGAACTAATGCAAGATACTTTAGATTATTAATTTCTATTTCTCTATAGTTTTTTAATGTATCTGTAATTGGGTATTTTTTTATTGTTTCCCAATTTACTCCATGGTCACTTGTATAATTTATTTCGCTTGTTCTGTCTATAGTATTAGCATTATGAATTAGAAAAGTGTTTGTATCCTTTGAAAATACATAATCAATTACCTTTTCTTTGGTTAATAACCTACTTTTTATTTCAAATTCATTAGATAATGTAGTGATATTTTCTCGTAAAGTGCCCTTATAAATAAACCAGCCATCTGTTATTATATAGTCATCTTTATTTATATTAAAATTTGTCATATTACGTGCATTTATATAATCACCAATTTCAGGACCAGTTAAAAAAGTAAAATTTTTAATTTCTTTTGAAATAAAAATTTTAAAATTATTATCTGACATAAATAAATCATCCATGGTGTCACCTCTACCAATAAAATAAAATTTATTATCCATTTTATTAAAATATTTAAAATAGAATCCTGATAAAAAATATTTGTAATCATTCAGTTGATTATCAACAGTGGGTTTAATGATTATCCCATTATTGTCTGTTCTATAAATACAAGAATTATAAGAAAGATTGTAGTTACCAGTAAAGAATATATATGAACTATCCCGAATTTTTAATGGTTCTAAATATGTGTTAAACCTAGAAAATTCGGATATTAATTTTATACTGCTGTCTTTTATATCAACCATTTCAATTATTTTACATAAACCCACAATAATTTGTGTATCTCCGACAATAATAAAATCATTACCATACAAATAATAATTAGGATTTTTACTAATAAATTTTGTTGTATCTATTAAATATTTACTATCTTTTTGAAGAAAATATAATTTATTATTAATTAACCTATAAATTGAATACGGTTGTGAAAGTTCAGCTACTGATTCGAATATTTTAAAATCATTTGTCCTGTATATTGAATCTAAATCCCTTGATGTCGAATCATTAATATTTTTCTCAGCTTCTAGTTTAAAATAAAAATATTGAGAATCAATATCTACCTGGTATCCTGTTATATATGTATATGTTGTATCAAAAATACCTGTTTTATACAATGAAAATGTATCGATAGGAATCAAATTCTTATCAAATCTGATAAAATCTGATGAATCAGCTTCGGCAATAAGTTCATTTTTGAAATATGCAAGAGATCTCGTATAATTAGGTTTGTAAAAATTTAGTGTGCTTGTCAATACTCTTGAATATAATTGATATTCATTTTTTGATTGAAAGTCATCGGTTATGGTAAATAATTTATTTCTTCCCCTTAGAAAGTACCCATCAGAATATTTTATTACTGCTAATAATGAATCACCCAGATTTGTAACATAATCCCAGTTCATACCCTTATCTATTGACCTGGCAACATCACCTGCATCATTAAATGCAACCATTGATATATCATTCCAAAATAATCCAACAATGTTCATCCCTTTCTCAAACACTTTTATTTGTTTCCAGCTATTTCCAAAATCATAACTAATAAGCATAGACCCATAATCACCATAGGCAATGATTGTGTCATTCTTAGCCTGTACACCCTGGAAATTGATTACTATTGGAGTAATTTCAAATCTATTTGTTAACGCATGAGAATTTATTGATACGATTAAAAATAAAAAGTAAATAAAATATTTTTTCATTTTTGCACCTATTTTAAAAAATGAAATAAATTATTTTGTAATAACAAAATAAATTGTAAAATGTTACACTTATTATTAATTATTTTTTAAAATCTACTCATCCGATGGTTTTTAACCATCGGATGAGTATAAAATAATGAATAAATTCCTGACATTTAAAATATTGAAATTTATTCTATTTCAAATTCATAATCCTTACTGGCATGGAGTCCATAAATGAAAACACCCTGTCGAATATCCTGAACGAGGGTTTGCTGGTTCTGAGTCTGTACAATCAGTTGTTTGATTACACCAATAAGGTATCCCTGCTCCTTTTTGTTCAGGACCATTTGGGCCCTCACACCAAGTTTCTTCCTTACAGCAATCATAAGTATGACAATTATGATAAATAATTGTTCCGTTGTTATTTTCTTTATACCAACACTTCGCATAAGTTCTTAGAACAACTATATAATCTTCATCACAGGGAGGTATTTGACAAGAATCCCAAAGAAAAAAGTGTGTATCTAATTCATAATTTAAAGAATCTAAAAGTTCATCAGTTGAAATAGATTGGGAACAATTAGGATCATTTTTTTGAAAATATTCTATAATTAGGCCTATTGATGGTGCTGGACTTGCACATTTAAAGCAAAAACCTACCGTATATTCACACCCACCTATGGTAACAATAAATGTTGCAGGTCTATATCCATCCGGGCAAGTTGAATAGATATTTGCCGTAAAGATTAGCATCAAAAATGCTAAAACAAGAGAGAATATTAATTTCTTCATTTTATAATCTCCTTATCATTTTGCTTTTCTGAACGAAAAGCATATTTTTGAATTACTGCTTTATGGCATTTAACTATATTATCAAACAGTGAAAACCGGGCTAACGGGTGCAAGCTCGTTAGTCCTTTCTTTAATAATTTAATGCTCGACGGTTAAATTCGTACTAACCAATAGCTCCAATTGTATTGGATTGATTTTTAGAATTGCATATACCAGATCGG
>JAKAKE010000097.1 GCA_021824625.1 Bacteroidota bacterium
CCGATCTTTCTCTCATTTAATATAATTTCATCATATAATATTTTTCTATTTCTTTAGTCCTAACTCTTTTTAAATTATATAACAATGAAAATGTCAACCAATGATTTAAAACACAAATTAATAAATGCCGACAGGCTCATTTCAGTAATTGCTCAGTCCGGCAGGTTCAGAGCTTCAACTGTCAGAAATAACATTACTGCTCAAACGGCACAGGAAAAACATAAATTATCTAAGTTACCTGCAGACTATCTGGCTAAACACTTAACGTCTGCTACTCTGATTTCATCATTCCTGAAAGGGGAAGAGAGAATTATTCTCGATTCTTCAGGCTCTGTCATTGAAAAGGTTTATACCGAAGCTATGCCAATTGGTGAAGTCCGCGGCTTTATCAAATTATCTAATTCAATAGGAACATCAGAAAAATCCCTGCTTAATGGAGGTTTTTTCAAACTATCTAAAATTCTTTATGACAAAGGTGAACCCATAACGGGTATAATTGAAATCAAATCGGATAATGTAGAAGAAATCATAGAAGATTATTTCCTCGACTCGGAACAAATCCCTACATACATCAAATTGGACGTTGGCTTCGATTCCGATAATAAAATCAACTCCTCTTCGGGCATAATTGTTCAGTCGCTTCCGGGTACTCCAATAAGAGAAATGGAAGAGGTAAGAAAAAAACTCAAAAATTCACCTTCAATCAACGAATTGCTTAAAGAAGAATCCGGCTTGAGTCTTATTTTAAAAAACTTACTCCCCTTCGATTTTGACGTAACCAAAACCTCGCGTGTGGACTTCTTCTGCCGTTGTTCAAAAGAAAATTTCATCAGTAAGCTTTACACTTTACCGGTCGGGGAAATCGAATCAATGCAATCAGAAAACCACAACGAACTTGTCTGCCAATTCTGCAACTCGCACTACTATCTCGACAATAACGATTTCAACAAAATCATCCACGACCTGAGCGCGAAAAAAAATTAAAAATTGGAATTTAGATTGTAGGAATTTAGGGAATTAGGAAATAGTAAAAAAAATTATCGCATAGAGATTATATATTATTAGAAATCGAATTACCGCCACCATACTTATCCCATAGTGCAAAATGTAATGCTGAACTTGATTCATCACCCATTGTTAAAACCAAAAAAAATCCCCTCTCTTTTCAGAAAGGGGATAAATCTAAAATTTATTTTTTTTTATCAATTTCCAATTAATATAACCACAATTCGTAATTCGTAATTCGTAATTCGTAATTGTTTTAATATTCTCTATAAAACTTCACTCTATAGTCCTCGATATTGGCATCCTGCTTTATTTTGCCGAACCACTGGTAAAATTCTTTCTGATAATTGTCCTTCTTCATCTTGGCAATGTATTGCATATAGCCTTTCTCGATGCTCTCTGCAGGAGGGGCGATCCGGCTTTTCACCTGCATAATGTAATAACCCATCGTTCCTCTGATAGGCTTTGATATGCTCAGCACAGGCAGATAAGTTGCTTTAGTTGTGAATACAAAATCTTCACCGATTCCCTGAACATTACCGGTATTCTGAACACCTGCAAGAGACTTCACGACAAGTGAAGGGTCAATCGTTAATGCCTTGCTTAACGCATCCAATCCTGCAACTTTTGAGTATGCCGCATCTGCCTTAACTTTGACAGCATCGAGTTTCTTGATATTTGTAACTTGTGCCTTAATATATTCCTTCATGTCCTTCAAAGGCCTTAAGCCCTCCTCACGTGAATCGGACACCATGCATACAAACAAACCTTGGTTTTTCAATTCGAGCGGCTGTAGCACGGTTCCTGTTTCCGATTCGAATGCCAGGTCAGACAGATATTGGGAGCCAAGAACAGGAGTCCCTTTTGTGAAAAACATAGTCTGCTGAACTTTATATTTTGATTTTTCAGCAATATTATCGAATGAATTACCTTCCTCAACCTGTTTCTGGAATGCATACGCATTGCGGAATAACATATTTTTTGTTGTAGTCGAGACATTAGGAGAAATTACTATTTCACTATATTTAATTTCTTCCGATTTTTTGTCAACCACTTTTATAATGTGATAGCCGTATTCAGTTTCGACAGGCCCGACAATAGAGCCGGGTTTAGCGGAAAATGCCGCATCCTCGAAGGGTTTCACCATTGTCCCTTTACCAAAGTAACCAACATCTCCACCCTTAGAAGCTGAACCCGGGTCTCCGGAATATTTACGTGCTAACTCGGCAAAATCCTCACCACCCTTAGCTCTTGCCATAATCCTATCGGCTTCGGCTTTGGTGCTGTCTTTGTTAACACCGAATTTGAGCAAAATATGGCTTGCTTTAACCACTTCATTTTCGCCACTCCTTTTACCATCCAACCTTAGAAAAGTAATTCCGTCTGGAGTCATCACAGGCCCAACAATGTCATTCTGATTCATTGTCTGAAGCAAATTGAGCTTATAATCAGGAATGTTATTTATTAATGTATATTCGGGACTGTTGCCTCCAAATTCACTCATCTTCAAATCAAAGACGCTGTCTTTTTCGAGAATTGTACTTACTGAAGCAAGGTCGGCAGTGATTCTGTCAACTTTCTTTCCTGCCCTGATTGTATCGTCAATAGAAGGTACAATATCAAATTTGATGTATTTTATTCTTCGCTGTGACTTTTGTTTGTATGCTTGTTTATGTTTTTCATAATAGTCAGCCATTTCTTTATCTGTTACCTGCACCTGATTATCCTGGATTTCATCTCTGCCGAAATATAGAAAATCAACATCGGAGGAAGTGTAATCAAAGATATACTTTTCTTTTGCATACTCAGGGGAAATAACAGATACAGAACTTGTAACAACACCTAACAGTCCCTCAGCAAGTTTTTGCTGTCTTAAATATTTTTCAAAATCAATAAGATATTTTTTAAAGTCGTCAATTGCTTTGAGCTTCTCTTCAGCAGAGACATTAGGCCCTAATACTTCACCCATTTTGTCGGGATTAGTAACAAGTTCAAGATAGAGTTGTTTATTAAAAGTGCCAGCCGAATCGGTAAAGGGTTTACGAAGCGACTCCGGAGGATTATCAAGTAATACATCAAGAATTTCCTCATCACCTACGATGACACCCGCTTTTTTTGCTTCCTGTTTTAGAAGTGTTTCATCAACCATCTGGCTCCAGACCTGATTGATAATCTGGTCTTCATCTACTTGTACATTTGGGTCAGCGGATTGTTTGCGTTTTTGTTCAATCAGTTCCTTAACCTTTAAATCAAAATCTTTATATAATATTTCTTCACCGTTTATCTTTCCAATTACCTCAGTCTGGATACTACCTCTTCCCTGAATGAGACTACTAATATCAGCATCAGACGCAACCATAAATCCAACAAATAATACGGCAAAAGCCGCCAGAAAATATGGTGAAGTCTTACGCATTCTTTCCATTGTACCCATTAGAATACTATCTCCTTAATAATTTAATCAGTTTATTAAAATTTGAAAAATTCAGAACAACAAAGTTATTGATAATTCAAACAATATCCAATTTTATGTAAAAGGTTTTATTGTTGATAGAAAAGTATTCTTTGTTGAATTTAATAATTAACAAGTTAAAAAATATTTAGATTGTTTAAGTATAATAATTTTTGCAACTTATGAATTACAGAATAATATGTCTGATTATAATTTATAATAATTTCTTTATAATATTGAATAAACTATTTATCTTGCTAATAATTTTATTATATAAATTGTTATCTATTGATTAATATTTGGTGTTTTATGTCTGAAAAAAAAATCGCAACTAGTCAAATTGAACAAGCACGCATGATGGCAAACCTGACAATTCAGCTTGAAAAATTCTGTCAAATCAAAGACCGGTTTTTCAATAGTAAATTCAAACTTACTCCTGCTGAATTCAGATGTTTGAGGATTATTAAAGAGAATGAAGCTGTCAGCACAAAGACTTTGGCAAAACAGATGAAATTAACTCCCGGTAGAATAACTCATCTTCTAAATTCACTCGAATTCAAGAATTTAATTTCGAGGCAAATTGATAAGAATGACCGAAGGGGTATTCAAACCTTCATTACACCTGATGCCTTTAGTTTCATTGATAAAGTAATTAATGAATATACTAAGCTTCATGAAGAAATACTCGAATATCTCCCAAAAGATAAACGAGAGAGTATTCTTGAGAATGTCGTTCTCTTTTTCGATGCAATGAAAAAATGGGAAGATAGAGTTTGAAATTATTAAATCGAGCGTTTGAAAATTTGTGGTTCTGATGGGTTTTTCTTTTTGAAAAACCCATTTTATTTTGAAATAAACTGATTATACAAAAGTCTTAATCAATTATTTTTCATTTATGGATTAAATATGAATCTTGGAAAATTTACAATAGATGCAGTAGAAACCTGCGTATTTGGACTTGATGGCGGAGCAATGTTCGGAGTTGTGCCCAAAGCCCTCTGGTCAAAGGCATATAATCCCGGTGACGAACTAAACAGAATTCCCTTATCTGCCCGTCCGCTTCTTGTCCGATGGGACGAAAGGATTGTATTGGTTGACACCGGCAACGGGACAAAGTTTAACGATAAATTTGCTCAGATATATGGAATTGACAGGGAAAAATCTTCGATTGAGACAGCATTACAAAAATTTGGTATTTCGCCAAATGATGTAACAGATGTTATATTGACACATCTTCATTTCGACCATGCAGGAGGCGGGACAACATTAAGAGATGGGATGCTTGTTCCGACTTTTCAAAATGCAAAGTACTTTGTGCAGAAAAATCATTTAAGTTGGGCACTAAAACCAACAGATAAGGACAAGGCTTCATTTATCAAAAATGATTATGAACCTCTTGTTGCTGAAGGTATGTTAGAAACAATTGACGGTGCAGGTGAATTATTCCCTGGCATAAGCCTGTTACCTGTAAATGGGCATACAAATTCTATGCAGCTTGTTAAAATTACAGATGGAGGCCAGACAATTCTTTATTGTGCCGATTTGTCTCCAACACATGCTCATATTAACATTCCTTTTGTTATGGGTTATGACAATAATCCTTTGACATCAATTGAAGAAAAAAAGAAGCTATTACCGCAGGCTTATGAAGAGGGATGGATTATTGCTTATGAGCATGATGCATTTATGCAGGCATCGAAAGTAATTTCTACAGGAAAAGGCTTTGCGGCAGGTGAGAAAGTAGAAATCACTAATTATTGATATGATAAAACTAAATTTAATTAATATAAAAGACAGAATTTTTCATGAGGGTAAGGAATTTATTTTTCTTATTCAATCAAATAAAATTTATGAGGGAAAAGGATATCAATTCCTGTTTGATGATGACCATGATAAACAACTTGCTGTCTTCAGGAGACAGGGGAAACTATATTGTCTATCTAATATTTGTCCTCACCGCCACCAGGACAAAATTTATGATGGAATTATTGATGATATGAATGTAAGCTGTCCCGAACACGGTTGGACATATTCACTCGAAACGGGAAAAAATGTTAATCCGCATCAGGGATTGAGAAGTTTAAAAAAATTTGATATAATTGAGAAGGACAGTAAAATCTATATTGAATATCCTCGGTTCGAAATACCTAAATGGAGAGAAAATTTATAAATTGCATTTTGTCAGGTATTTTAAATTCAATTTTTGATTGATGAACCATCAAAGGAATTGAGTATAGATTCAATTAATATTTTAGGTTTATATATATCTATCATGACTATAGATTCATCTTTCAATTCAATAGTCCATCCATCACCATTAATAACTTTATCAGGGATACCCTTAAAATCCTTCTTGAAAAAAAGGATTGAACCGGTTTCTTCATCAATTTTTTTCTGATATTTTTCGAGTTCAATTTTTAGGTCCATCTCTTAGAATTCCTCCTATTATTAATAGTTAAATTATCTGTTCTATAAATAGTAATCATTTTATTAGTTTCAATTGAAAAGACGCATACAAAGGGAATCTCGTTTACTTTGATTATTTTTATCAACGAATGTTCTTCTCTATCATATAGTTCAAGCAAAGGTTTTTTCAAAGATTCATACAGTATATCTAAATCAATAGAATAAATTTCCAGTTTTGTTATTGCGTGAGTTGATAATTCCATAATAATTAATCAATATACTCCTGATAATCAAAGTAAAATAATTATTATTTGAATAATTGAAATTCAAAATACAAATTTTTGTGAATATTTGCTATTTTAAAGCTGAAATTAAATCAAATTTGAAGATAATATTTTTAATCAAAGAAATCCACCGCTTACGGCGGTGGGGGTTTAATAAAAATATTAGAAGTTCGTTATTAAACTAATAGATTAATTTATGAGTGACTTATTTGAAGAATATCGAACAAAAAATATTACCAAAAATAAAAAATTCTGTTTTGAGTGTTGATCCAAGAGCTGAAGTTTATCTATTTGGTTCAAGAGCAAGAAAGGAAAATAAACTTGATTCTGACTGGGATTTATTAATTCTTTTGTCTGATTCAGTCACATTTGAACGTAAAATACAAATTACGAGTCTGCTTTATGATATTGAAATATCCGAAAATCAGCTATTCAACAGAATTTTTTTCAGTCGCGATGATTGGAATAATAATAAATTACTTCACGAATCCCTTTTTTACAAAGAAGTGATAAAAGATTATATACCTGTATGACAGAATATCAAATAGAATTAGTAAAATATAGATTGCAGAAATCCGAGGACACATTAAATGATGCTGTATATCTTGCAATTGGTAAAAAGTGGAATTCATCAGCTAACAGATTATATTATTCTGCATATTACTCCGTTCAGGCATTATTGATGTGTCATGAATTATCAAGTAAAACCCACAAAGGCGCCAGGCAACTTTTTCATCAGAATTTTATTCAAAATAACACAATCGAAAAAGAACTCGGGGATTTATACACTCAATTATTTGAAGCAAGACAAGAAAGTGATTATCAGGACTTTTCTGAACAAACCGAGGAATCAATAAATTATTTTATTTCAAAAACCAGATTATTTATTAGCCAAATAAAAGAATTTATCGAATTAAATTGTCTGAACAATTAATTTCATTTTAGAATTGTGAACAACGCTTCAAAATCAAAGATAATTTCTTTCTCCCGAACACTCGGTTTTAGTAAAATCGGTTTTGCAAGTACTGAGCCTTTTATTGAAGAGAAGGATGTCTTCAGAAAATGGGTTTCTGAAGGAAGGCATGGAAGTATGAAATATCTGGAAAGAAATTTAGATGAAAGGTTCGATCCTAACAAAATACTTGAGGGATGTCGCACTGCTATCGTTCTTGCTATCAATTATTACAATCCTGATAATAATCAATCAATACCAACTAATACAGGCAAAATTGCCCGCTATGCCTGGGGTAAAGATTATCATAAAATCATTAAACTAAAACTTATAAGTCTTGCCGAAAAAATCATAGAGCTTTTTCCTGAAAGCACAAATTTGACTTTTGTTGACTCCGGTTCTCTGCCTGAAAAGCTATTAGCTCAAAGGGCAGGTGTCGGATGGCAGGGAAAAAACAGTTTGATTATCACAAAAGAATTTGGTTCTTATGTGTTTCTTGGAATTATTCTCACTACTGTCGAGTTAGAGCCGGATGAACCACACAAAGATTATTGCGGAGATTGTACAAAATGCCTCGTTGGATGCCCGACTACTGCAATAATTAAACCGGGATTGGTGGATGCTACCCGATGTATATCATATTGGACAATCGAGACTAAATCTTATATTGAGATTCCCCTCGAAATTGTTAATAATTCCGAATCGAGAGTGTTTGGATGTGATATCTGCCAGGAAGTATGTCCATGGAACCGCTTTGCCAAACCTACTAATGTTACTGAATTCCAGGTAAACGAGAACAAGACTGAATTAACAAAAGATTATATCGAAAACCTCACAAATGAAGAATTCAAGAATATTTTCAAAGACCGCTCTTTAAAACGAATCAAGCTGAAAGGTTTGAAACGAAATGTGTGTATGATAAGTGAATAATTGTAAACCAAAAACAGATATTATTCGTATTAAATAGAAAATCATTTTCACATTAGGAGCATTAAATATGGAAAGAAATTTTTCATTTAAGGTTTCTCTTTTAGCGGCAATACCTTTTTCATTACTCGGTTTGATGTCTGTTTCTTCAGGTAACATAGTTGAATTGCCATTTTTATTTTCAGGATTATTATTTTTTGGTTCAATTTTATTGATGTTAGCTTTGTATGTCATAGGTTGGTTAAATGATTTCCCGCGTTGGTCAATCCCCTCAATCGGATTTTGCATAATTTTTAGTATTATACTTATGAATGTTTCAATGCCTATGCTAACGGGTAGAACAATTCTTAGTTTTTGGGCGTTGTTGCCTTTTGCAATAACATTAATAATTTCAATTTTTATTAAACCATCAATAATGCCTCTAAAGAAACTGGCAGAAAAATTTAAAGATGATATGAGTCTGATAATATTTTCTCTATATGGCATTCTTCCCTTATTTATTATGCTTCTATTTGATGAAGTATCAGATTTAAAGTTCATACCAATTCTAATAAGCATTACAATTATTATTTCACTTGGAGCATTTTTCTATTTGTATAGCAATAGAAAAGTAGTTAGGATAATCTCATTAATTGCCGGAATATTTTTTTCAATATTGATATCTATAATTTCAATAATTTAGATATTTAATTATCGAATTAATATGTTAATAAAAAAAATATTCATTTCCACTGAAACAATTTCCATTTTTTCGGGTTTATACAATTATATAAAGACAAATTGTTTAAACTATTTGTAAATTAATTCCGAAAGGAGTGTGATATGAGAAACAAAGTGCTGTTCTCGCTTGTTGCGATTTTAATTGTAATTCTACTAAGCGGCTGCTACACAACCAGAACCAGAAGCTACAAGACAAAGGTTTATACACCCGTTTACCAGAGTATTGAAGAATTCAGAAACGGAGTGAAAACATCATCTGCCAGAGATTTGACCAATCCGGGCAAGATTTATATTTTTGGCACTTACCTTTTCATTTGTGAAAGAGGTGAGGGTGTGCATATTATTGATGACGGCAATCCTTCTGCACCGGTTTTTGTATCATTCATCAAAATACCGGGTAACGGTGATATTGCAGTCAGGGATGGGATTCTATATGCAGACAGTTACATTGACCTTGTTGCGATAGATATTAATGACCCTTTAAATCCAAAAATTGTGAAAAGAGTTGAGGGCATTTTCCCTAACCCTCTTGACCTCGATGGTGCTTATGTGGACCTTGAAAAAGGAATATTAATCAGGTGGGATGTGAAAGATACAGTTATAACTTATGAGGTAGATTATTGGGATGACAATTTGGTGGCATTGGATGGAGATTGGAGTAGTGGTGGTTTTGATAATAAAGGTGGTCCGATTGATACCAGAAATATCGGAGGTTCAAGCGGCAAAGGCGGCTCGATGGCTCGTTTCACTACTTACGACAAGTATCTGTATGTCGTGGACAGGTCTAACTTACAATCAATAGATATTTCGATACCTGAGAATCCGAGACCCTGGAACAAGGTTAATATAGGATGGAATATCGAAACAATTTTTCCATTCGGAGATAAGCTGTTCATCGGCTCACAGACCGGAATGTTTATATATGATGCCTCTACTCCATGGAATCCGAAATATCTTGGTCAATTCTCTCATGCACGAGGTTGTGACCCGGTTGTAGCTGAAGGCAAATATGCTTACGTTACTTTGCGAACCGGCACAAGCTGTGCAGGTAATCTTAATCAGCTCGATATTCTGGATATAACTAATTTGACAGAGCCAAAACTGTTAAAATCGTATCCGATGCAGGAACCCGCAGGTGTTGGTATAGACGGAACAACGCTTTTCATCTGCGACGGTAAAGCAGGTTTAAAGGTGTTTGATGTGAAAGACCCGATGAATATTGAGTTGCTTAACTGGCAGAGCGATATTCAAACTTATGATATTATACCTCTTGGGAAAATCGCTATAATGATAGGCAGTAACGGATTGTTTCAGTATGATTACTCAGACCCGAAAAATCTTGTTCTATTGAGCAGGATACCTGTAAAGAGGTGAAATTGTTGAAAATATCAAATTAAGGATTATGAGGAACAGGCTTTCCGTCTGTTCCCATTGCGGCTCCTCTTATTGAACTGATTTCCAATTTGGAAGCAAGCTTGAGTATTGCATCAACATAATCATTGCTGTTGTTGTAATGGTAAATGGCTTTTTTCCAGCTATTGTAAGAATCTGACCAGCCATTCTGCTTCAGGTAATTAGCAACGCTGTAAATTGCATCGGCGGTATTGAACAAATCAATCACACCATCGCCATTTCCGTCAACTGCCCAGTTGAAGTAGCTGGATGGTAAAAACTGTGAAAGTCCGAAAGCCCCGGCCCAGGAGCCGTTCAAATCAAGAACGGGAACTGTTGCTGCATTGTTGATTTTACTTAGATATATCAATTCATTCACAGCCCAGCGCGATTTTTTTCTGGCTCTTTCTGATATTTTCTTTTCAAGGTTTGATAATTCCGATGTATCATCAACAAATGTTTCATGAAGTTCTTTTTTATTCAGTTCAACGAACTCAGGCTGGTCACACATTGCTGTGCTGAGATAAACACTTGCAATGTGATTGTCACCGAGGTAAGAACCATGTTTGGTTTCCACCCAAAGGATAGACGTAATGACTTCCTTTGGTACACCAAATTCATCTTCGCATTTGTTAAGTATATCACGGTTTTCCCGGATGAACTGACGGGATTTCCTGATTGAGAAGGCATTATAGTTTGAGGAATAATCAACTTTTTTTAGATATCCTGTAACATTTATTTTCACATATCTTTCGTTGAATTTTGTTCGTTTATCATTAATCATTGAAAAAATAAAAGAACTGTCCGCACCTTTTTTTATGAGCCTGTCAATTACAGGTTTGAAGAATGCGGCTTTTTGGTCATATCCGCCTGGATAAAATGAAGAATATGAAATTCTAACAGTAGCCGCAATAACTACAGCTATTGATATTACTAATATATCAACCGACCTCAATATTTTTCTTGCGAGCTTGTTCAACATTCATTCTTTTTTTATACCTGTGAGAATACACAACACAGTAAAAAACACGTTTTACTCCGTATAATGTTGTTTAAATTATGAAACTTATGAGACAGTGAAAACAAAAAGTTTTCAACAAGAGAATAACATTCAATCAATCTTATGTAAAAAATCCCTTTCGGGAAATGCTTGTTTATCATTTGCATATTTTTTAACAAATTTTTGCAAATCCTTTGTCTTGGATGTTATTGTGATATAGCCATCTCCATCTCCGGGTACGGTTCCAATCCTGAATTTATTTCTATTCTTATTGAACCATTCTTTATCCATTTCGGCTAAACACAATGAATCATTCCTGAAAATGACTTTATAAAAGATGAATGTAAAAATCAGTTGATTCGTTTCTTTTAGACCAAGCTGGCACTTTTTAACTAATTCGTCACCGTCAATCACTTTAACAAGAAATAA
Source organism: Bacteroidota bacterium (assembly GCA_021824625.1). Lineage (GTDB taxonomy): Bacteria > Bacteroidota > Ignavibacteria > Kapaibacteriales > UBA2268 > XYC2-FULL-35-21. The sequence continues at coordinate 11,568 of JAKAKE010000097.1, forward strand.
ATGTTTTCCAAGTTTACCGGTCATTCCTAGAAAAATTGATGTATCCTTATTAATATTTTCACTTGAATCTACAATTTGAATCCTAAATAAATTTTGTTCTTTTGATGTATCTTTAGAAATATATTTGCTGAATTCCCATATTTCAGAACTATCTTTATTCATCCATTTACCAATTAGTTTTGGTTCGAATACAGTTTCATCGTTTTTAAATAATGGATGAATAGTTCTGACTAAACAAGAACTGAAAAGAAAAATCGAGAGGAATACGAAAAGATATTTAAGGGTTTTCATGTTTTTTTCCATTATTAGAAAATAACAATAATTACAATGAAATTGACGTGAACTGATTTTGTAAATTATTTTTAATTAAATAATTGTAATTAAGTTATCATTATCGGATTATTAATTGCCGGGTTGATTGCTGATATTGTTTTAAATTTATGTTTTAGGAATGAATTGGCATCCTCTGTAAAAAGATAATCTATTGAATTATATATACTTGTATTTTTTTTTGAAAAGTAGATTTTTATACAATTCAAATCTAAATCATATATAATTCATTAAATGGAATTATGTTGTATAAAAATTATTTAAATAAGTTTGCAACCAATATTATTTTTTTGTGTTATTAGTAATAAAGCGAGACTTTGAAAAAAAATTTTTAAACCATAAACTTAAAATAAGTGTCAAAGAATCAAATTAAATTTTTTTTACAATTTTTTAGGAGACGTTATATGAAGAATTTAAAAGTATTATTATTATCAATGCTCGTTGTTGGATTCCTTATGACTGTAAGCTCATGCCAGAAAAATCCGACAAGCCCAACAGAAGATATCTTCAATTCGACAGAATTTCAATTACCGGTAACAGATAATACACCAAGTGATATTCAGGATGCAACTGAAACATCCGAATTTATGATGTTACCCCCGGAAGGATATTCAAACGATGATTGTCAATTCATGGGATGGAATGGCTCCAGAGATGGCCGTGATGGAGGCAGATTCGGCGACATGCGTAATGGCAGAGGCCAAAGACTTCATCTTGGTATAATCCTTCGCAAACTTAATTTAAAGCAGGAACAGATTGATGCAATTAAGATACTGCTCAGAGAGCACATGGATTGTGTCAGAACTGCTATGCAGAGACTTCGTGAGTCGGAAAGAGCAATTCTTCAGGCTGCAAATCAGGAAAGAAGAGCCATTATGCAGCAGGCAAAGGATGAAGGCTGGACAAGAGAGCAATTGAAAGCAGCATTACAGGCTTTGGCACAGAGAACAAGGGAAGCACTGAAGAACAATCCTGTAAGGGAAGAAGTTTGTCTTGAAATAAAAGATTGCACAAAGACCCTGTTGGATGGTATTGAAGCACTACTGACACCAGAACAATTAGTAATCTGGCAGGAATGGAGAGGCAAGTTACCTGATAAACCATGTGGACAAAATGAAGGTTAAAAATTGAAAAGAACCTTGTAACTTTAAAAAACCGGCTCACCGCCGGTTTTTTTTATTATCATAATTCAATTACATTTCAACTCCTTCAAATTATTTTTAATTTTTTTTGCAACCAATCTTACAATCTTGTGTTATTATCTAATAAGAATGGCACTCATCGTTTTATGTTTCCATTCAATCAAATGTAAGATGAAAATGATTTAATTTTATTTATTATTATAGGAGATAATTTATGAAAATTTTAAAATTATTAGCTTTATCATTATTTTTTATTGGTATCATTTTGACAGTTAGTTCGTGTCAAAAAGACCCGATACCGACAAATCCTTCAGATGATGGTTTCAGTTCATCCGATTTCGAACTGATTATAATTGATAATACTGAAAGCGATATCGGTGATGGCGATGAATCTTATGAAATCATTATACTTCCTGCTTATGGTTACTCTGATGAAGATTGCGAATCAATGGGATGGGAAAAAAGAAAAGACAACGGCAATCACTATGGCTACTACAAACACGAATTTAAAAGAGAGAAAAGGGGATTCAGACTTCATCTTGGATTTATACTTAGGAAGATGAACAATAAATTTGAATTTACCTCTACACAAATTGACTCAATAAAATTATATATTCAAGAACATATTACCTGTGTCAGAGCTCAAATGTTAATATTACGCAATTCTGAAAAAGTAATAATTGATTCGGCAAATCAGGTGAGGGACTCCCTGATAATTCAGGCAAAGAATGAAGGGTGGACAAGGGAACAACTTAGAGATTCCTTAATAGAATTGAATCAGAGAACAAGGTTAGAATTGAGAGACAATCCCATCCGTCTCGAAGTATGTTTGGCAGTCAAGGCATGCAGATTGGATTTCTTTACCAAGATTGAACTAATTCTGACACCGGAACAGTATTTAATCTGGTTAGAATGGAAAGAAAAATTGCCCGAAATCAATTGCGGGTATTAAAAAAGGTCCAACGAACCTCTTAACAAAAAACCGGCTCAATGCCGGTTTTTTTTGATGAATCCCCATTTCCGTTAACAATTATTCCATCTTTCAGTTTGAATAATTTCTTTGCACGGTCAATAACTTTCCTGTCGCGGGATGAAAACGTAAGTATAATATTTTTTTTCTTCGTTTACATTAAAATAGTTAATGTCGGGAGAAACTCCCGACATGGTTTATTAGTTATCAAATGAATAGCCGCCGGTTTTTAAATAGTGGAGAGATTCATACAAACTACGCCGGGATTGATCCACTTAATTTAATAAGCAACTAAAGTCCGGGTAATTGTGAGAAAGACACCCCAATCCGAAGATTGGGGCTAATCTTTAAAGAATTATTTTTATTACATTTTTATTCTTTCTTCTTTAGCTTCTTTTCGATAAAGTAAGTCAGGACGAGAGCAATACCAACGAATAAAAATATCATTGAAGGATAGGCAACTTCGGCTTCCATGACCTTTGTTACTTTCAAAATGTTACCTACAAGTATGCCGACTGCAACACCAATGAAAAGTAAACCTAATTTTAATAGTATGTATAACGGCTTTCTTACGGCCTGAAATATTTTTGCATCCATACCTTTTTCAAGCAAGGCAAGACGTTCTTTGTGCCTTATGAAAAAGTAGATATAAGTTATTCCGAAAATTGTACCGAATGGAATAAGCAACGAAAAAAATGTGATTAATATATCATCCATTTTAAAATACTCCATTTATTAATAAATCAACTTTTCCCATTTGACGCAAGGTAGGCAAAAGTGGTTACAAAAAAGTTATATTTAAAGATTAATTAAAATCAAATTATCGCAGAAAATTTAGCCGCCATTCGTAAATCGTAATTTAATTTGTAACCACTTTCTCTTTTGATACGTCAAATGTGTTATGAAAGATGGCACTTCCGATAACATATATATTCAGAAGATTCTGAATGGGGATAAAAATGCCTTTGCTTTTGTTGTGAATAAATACAAGCAGATGGTGTTTTCGGTTTCGATTCGGATTCTGCGGAACAGGGAAGATGCGGAAGAGTCTGCCCAGGATGCTTTCATCAAAGTTTATTCTTGCATGAATGATTATAATGGCAAGGCAAGCTTTTCTACATGGCTTTACCGCATTGCCTATACGACAGCCATATCGAAACTGCGAAAGCGTAAGACGGAAATTAAGACAGAGACAATTGATGATGAATACATTGAAAATGAAGTGCCTGATTGGATACACAGCTCATTGAACACTCTCGAAGCCGAAGAGCAAAGGATGTATATTGATATGGCTCTTGAAAAGCTTGATGCGAATGAAAGCCTGCTTCTGACATTGTTCTACCTCGATGGAATGTCAGTCGGTGAAATAAGTGAAATCACAGGCTTGAGCAAGTCAAACATAAAAGTCATTCTATTTCGTTCAAGAAAGAAATTGTTTGTTATTTTGAAAAAATTATTAAAAGAAGAAATCAATATTATGGTGTAAGCAATGGAAAAAGATAATTTAAATACGGCATTTCTCGTGAAGGACATATTGAGGAAATCCACTGTCCACGAGCCTCCCGGGGATTTTACAAATAATGTAATGATTCAAATATCAGCAATTGAACCTGTATGGACAATTGAATACAAGCCTATAATCAGCCGCAAAGCATGGGTTCTTCTCGGGACATTTGTAACTTTGTCAATTGCACTGATTGTTGTTGCCGCATCACTTTCATCAGGTGAAGGAGCAAGGCAATTTACTATTGCACGGGATTTTGAAATGTTTACAAATGCATTTGGATTTTATCTCAAATCATTGTTTTCGGGAATAAAGATTCCATTTCTCATTCCTTTAGGACTCGGATTTGTTCTCTTTGCATTATTGATTGAACCTTTTTTCAGGAAAGTATTTAAAATAAAAAATCCGGCATAAATCATATTTTCTTCGACAATTCGTTTTAGCTTCCTGTGTTTTGTCATTTAGGAATTATATTGAAAAAATTATTCGGATATTGGAATCTCAGATTTGCTTTGTCAATTGTATTATTTACTATTAACTTTTCACTATTCACTTACTCCCAGGTGATGTTCCCGGGTGAGGAACTGTACTATGAAGTTTCGTTCATTGGCATTAAGCTTGGCTCAATTAAAGTTATCACAGAAGGAAAGCAGAGCCTGAACGGTTATGAAATTTGGAAAACGAAATGTTACATGGATTCATACAGAGGTATCCCATTCGTTGACCTTCATTCAATCTATCAAAGTTGGATTGACCCATCGGTTTCATTTTCCCGCAAGTTTGAGGGCAGTACAAAAAAATCCGATGGTACATGGGAATTTCAGAAGATATTTTTCAATCGAAGCGACGGAAATATTAAATATGAAATGTGGAACAATGGAAATATGTTCGACAACGGAACAATACTAAGTAATAAAAAAATGAGTGATGGATTGTCTTTATTTTTCATAGCAAGACAATACTTAAAAGCTGGCAGGAGTGTAAAAATTCCTACATTTATGGAACATGATACAAGCAACACCTACATCAATTTTTCAGGAAAGGTCGAGAATATCGAAATTGATGCAATCAGCTACCCCGTTAGGACAGTTTACTTTAACGGTAAGGCAGACTGGACCGGTGTTTATGGAGTAACGGGGCAATTTGAAGGATGGTTCAGCGACGACAATGCCCGCATACCTATTCAGGCAAAGATGAAACTGTATATTGGGAATGCAGATATACATTTAATTAAGTGGAAACGGGCGGGATGGACACCACCACAGTAATTAGTAATTATTTTATATGAAGTCTATTCTTGAAATCTTCAATCGTTGCTTTCAGTCCTTCTTTGCGATTAACTTTCGGTTTCCATTTTAAAATTCTTTTCGCCTTGCTGATGTCAGGCTGACGGACTTTGGGGTCATCTTCGGGTAATTTTTTAAATATGATTTTGCTTTTGGAATTTGTTAATTCAATAATCTCTTTTGCGAGTCCGAGCATTGTGAGTTCATCGGGATTGCCGATGTTTACAGGTTCGATTTCATTGGACATTAGTAATCTGTAAATACCATCAACCAGGTCATCAACATAGCAGACAGAGCGTGTCTGGCTTCCATCGCCGAAAACCGTAACAGGTTTGTTGCCGAGTGCCTGTGTGATGAACGCGGGGATAGCCCTTCCATCCATAAGTCTCATTCTGGGACCATAAGTATTAAATATGCGAACAATCCTTGTATCAACATTATGAAATCTATGATATGCCATTGTCATAGCTTCTGCGAAACGTTTTGCTTCGTCATACACACCCCTGAATCCCACAGGATTAACATTTCCCCAATACGTCTCAGGTTGTGGATGAATAGCCGGGTCGCCATAAGTTTCGCTTGTGCTGGCGAGTAAATATCTTGATTTCTTTGCCAATGCCAATCCAAGTGTTTTATGCGTCCCGAGAGAACCTACTTTCAAAGTCTGAATCGGAAGTTTAAGGTAATCAATCGGAGATGCAGGGGAAGCAAAATGTAAAATATAATCTACCTTTCCATCAACATAAATATAATTTGTTACATCATGCTGTATGAATTTGAAATTCTTATTACCAAACATATGTGCAATGTTATCGGGAGAACCTGTAATAAAATTGTCAATGCAAATAACTTTGTCACCCTCTGCAAGAAATTTGTCGCATAAATGCGAACCGAGAAATCCCGCTCCACCGGTAATTAAAACTCGAGCCATAATTTATTTTTTTATTATTGAATAAAAATCAGCTTACAAATTTCTAAATTTTTCGGATATATTAAGAATTAATATTTAATTGCATCTTGAAAATCTCCCGATGTATTCATTAATTTTAATGTAAATCACACAATTATTTCTTTCCATTACTGAAAATAAATGTAGATGAAGTGAATGACTGAAAGTTGATTGCTGATAATATTTTTTGAAATTGTTTTCGTAGTTTTTGATTTAATAATATAAATTGTGAATTATTACACAGCACAATAATTTTTCACACACTCTGATTACATTAACTGAATATTTATAATATATCGGTTTAATGTCTATTGCTTTTATTGGATTTTTTCATATCTTTTAAAATTAGTAATATTTACTATTTTTTTATTATTATCTTACTCTATATTTTACTTATAGTTACTAAATGATGTTTTTTATCATTATAGAATGAATTAATTTAGGTGTTCATTATAAATAACACAATTGTGTAATAATTAAAAAAAGGTTTTAATATGTCAATGTTAAAAGAAAAATTAGCAAAGCAATTCCCCCAGCTTAAAGCTGAAATTGGTGTGTTTGTAAAAGAACATGGGGATAAAGAAGTTTCTAAAGTAACACTTGCCCAGGCTTATGGTGGTTTGAGAGGAGTAAAGGGCCTTATATGTGATACTTCCGAAGTGCCGCCTGATAAAGGCCTGATTATTCGCGGAATCGAGTTGAAACATCTCACCGAAAAATTACCTGAAGAAATTCTTTGGTTATTATTAACTGGTGAGCTACCGAATGAAGCAGAGTTGAAAGACTTGCAAAAAGACCTAATCGCTCGTGAAGATGTTCCCCAGTATGTATGGAATGTTCTCGATGCAATGCCTGCAGATTCTCACCCAATGGCAATGTTCAATACCGCTATTCTTGTTATGCAAAAAGAATCGAAGTATGCAAAGCGTTACAGTGAAGGCATGAAGAAAGATGAATACTGGGACCCGACTTATGAGGATGCCCTCGACATTATTGCCAAACTGCCGGCAATAGGTGCTTATGTTTATCGTAAAAGATTTAATAAGGGACCGAGAATTGAATCGGACAAGACAGCAGAATGGTCGAAAAATTATGTACATATGCTTGGCTTACCGGACCCGAACGGTGAATTTTCATTGTTGATGAGATTGTATCTCACACTCCATTGCGACCATGAAGGCGGTAATGTCAGTGCATATACTGCTTCAACAGTCAGTTCGGCTCTTTCGGATTTGTATTATTCATTATCAGCCGGCCTGAACGGTTTAGCAGGGCCTCTACACGGATTAGCAAACCAGGAATGTTTAGGGTGGGTTCTCGATACAATGAAAAAATTCGGAGGCGCTCCTTCGGAAGAAGAACTCACAAAATATGCTGAAGATACCCTTGCATCAGGAAAAGTTGTGCCGGGTTACGGACATGCAGTTCTGAGAATCACTGACCCGCGATTCGATGCTTTCCTTGCATTTGGTAAGAAATATATGCCGAATGACCCTGTTTTCCAGACTGTGGAAAGAGTATTCAATGTTGTTCCGAAAGTTCTTTCACAGGTTCAGAAAATTAAAGACCCGTGGCCAAATGTTGATGCAGGTTCGGGTGGTTTACTCTATCACTATGGATTAACAGAATTCAGCTATTATACTGTGCTGTTCAGCATTTCAAGGGCATTAGGTATTTGCGCCCAGGGAGTCGTTGCACGTGCAATGGGCTATCCTATAACCAGGCCTAAATCATTACCGACAGCAGCATATAAAAAACTTGTTGGTGCGTAATTAATATTTTTTTATACCGGGTTTGCATTACTCTAATAATAGATTATTGCAAACCTTGGATTTACCTCTTAGAAAATTTATTTTATAAATAATGGAGTAATAAAATGAAAATTACAGTTATTGGTGCCGGAAACGTCGGCGCTACTACTGCTCAGCTTATCGCTAATCAAGAGCTTGCAAGTGAAGTATTTCTGGTTGATATTCTCGAAGGTATTCCGGAAGGTAAGGCTCTCGATATGTATGAATCAATGCCTGTAATGGGCTCGGATTCCAAAATATTTGGAACAAGCAATTATGAATTAACTAAGGATTCTGACATTGTTATTCAGACTGCCGGTTTAGCACGCAAACCCGGAATGAGCCGTGATGACCTTCTCGTCAAGAATGCAGAAATAGTAAGTTCCTGCATCGAGAGTGCATTCAAATATTCACCGAATGCATATTATTTAATCGTATCGAATCCATTGGATGTTATGACTTATGTTTCTCTGAAAGTAACCGGACTTCCAAAAAACAAAGTAATCGGTATGGCAGGTATTCTCGATACGGCACGCTACCGTTCATTTATTTCAATGGAACTTGGTGTTTCAATGCAGGATATTCAGGGAATGATACTCGGCGGTCATGGCGACACAATGGTTCCTTTAACGAGATATACCACAGTTGCAGGAATTCCTGTTACCGACCTTATCCCTGCAGATAGATTAGATGAAATCGTAAAGAGAACTGCCGGCGGCGGTGGAGAAATTGTTAAATACCTGAAAACAGGAAGTGCTTATTATGCGCCGGCTGCTGCTGTCACACAAATGGTTGAATCTATAGTTAAAGACCAAAAAAGAGTTCTCCCATGTTCTGTTCTGCTGACAGGCGAGTATGGTTATAATGATGTTGTTGTAGGTGTTCCTGCAGTTCTTGGAAAAGGTTGCATGGAAAAAGTTATCGAATTAAAATTAAATGATGCAGAAAAAGCATTATTGAAAACATCATGCGACCACGTTACTGCTACGATTAAAGAAGCTATGGAATTAATTAAGAAGTGATATCTTCTATTCTGTGTTATAATGTCATTCTGAGCAAAGCGAAGAATCTAATTTAGTTATTTATTCTTGAGATTCTTCACTATGTTCAGAATGACTTTTTTTCAACTTGAATTATAAATGGATATTTATTTTGGATATTTTAAAATCATTTCTCCCTTTACATGAGTTACATTTCCATGATCATTGGGATTGGGAATATCAGCATATATAATAGCTGTAATATGTTTTTTATAATCAAACCGGAATTCAAGTTTAAATTTTGAATCGGAACCATTTATAATCGTACTATCTTTTGTTTCAATATTTCTAACTACAAGTTCAGACCAATAACCACTATTAGGTTTACCAATCAAGTTGTATTCTCCTTCACCAAGTAAAGAATCAACAGTAAAACGAACTGACTGAGTATATTTTGTTCTTCCATAAGCTTGATATAATTCATCACTGTTTTGATTTCTTAAATCAATCTTTAACCAAACATATACAGGATAGGTTGACGTATCAACAAATGCTTCTTGAAAAATTACTATTTCATCAATTGGCAAAGGAGTTGGAGTATCATCATATAAAAATTGTTCTTCAAATTTAATAGAATCAATTGAAGCCGGAATTTTTTGTATTGTGTCTTTTCCGGTTGTATCCGGGCTGTTAGTGTCAATTGTAGTAATAAGAACATTTTTCTCAATACCAAGTGAATCATTGCATGAATTGAAAGCAACGACAATGATTATTAATATTGATAATGTTATTATATATTTCAATTTTTCACCAATTATTACAATTTTAATTTACAAAAAAGTTTAGTTAAAAATTATATAATATTCCGTAATTCAAGCCGAATTTACCGGTGTAAAAAGGAATATTATTATGATGATATCTCAACCAACTAAACTCACCGCCAAGAATTATTGTTATATCGCGATATGGAGTATACTTCAAACCGGGCATTATTCTGCCTGTAAAACCGGCATTATTAAATCCAACGCTACCCTGAAAAACCGGTTCTAATCCCCATAGCATAACTGGTGCTGTATATCTTAAATTTATCCCGTATGTTGTGAAATTAGGTTGTTGCTGGAAAATGGTATCACTTTTGACACTTTCAAATTTCTGGTAGAAATTCTCCTGTCTGACTTCGCCACCAACAGCAAAATTATCGAACAATTCATAGTAAAGTGCTGCTGATGTGTTATTAAATATTGCAGATTTGTATGGATTTATATATTCTTTATTAAAATTCCAATACTGTGTACCTCGAATTTCAAATGACAATCCGATTGGTTGCCCCGGCAAAATGAGGTTATTGAATCTGTTTGAAGATGTTCCAAAACCTAAATCTGAAAATCCGTTTGTGTTATGACTCATATCCAGACTTGGAGAAAAAGCTGTACCTAAATTAGAAGAAGTCAAATCTAAATAGCCAGATTCTTCGGCAGAAGTAATAGAACTTGTACTTTCCTGAACGTTTTGGACAGGTTCTTGAGCAACATATCTTGGTATGTCAATATACCTTATCTTCGTCAAGTACCTGACCTGGGTCTTTTGAGCATCGGTACTGAAGCTTTCAACTTTTGGCACATTATCAGGGATGGCTTGTGATTGTGCCATTGAAGGTTTTCCTGAATCAGATAAGTTTGAAATACTTTTATTCCCATAAGGATTCATCAAGAGAAGGAATAATGCTGTTGTACCAACAACAGATACAATGCTGCCAATTAATCCCTGCCTGTACTTTGACAGGAATCCTCTTTTACCCTCTTTAGCAATGGATGAACCTGCCACTGCCACAGTTGATGGCGGATTGAACCCAAGTGCCGCAAAAACACCGACTGTTGAATTTGCCGCAGGTGTATAAGCCCTCGAATCATTTCGGATTGCTTCCCTGATTGCAATCTGTTGCTTCAATTCGGCACGAAGTTCCTCATTAGATGAGAACTGATAGAACATTTGTTCTTCCTGAGTACTATCAATGGTTCCATCCATAAAGTCGTGAATAATCTTTGTGTAATCCATTTTAATTTACCATATATTGTTTATTATTCATTTTTCATTTTTAGCCATGTCCTTTAAATATGGCTGTAATATATCTTTAATCTTTTGCTTAGCCCTGAATACGCGTGATTTTGCATTTGTTACTGTTGTATTTGAAACTTCAGCAATTTCATTATAAGTTAAGCCATCGTATTCGCGCATGACAAATGCTTCCTTATATTCAAAATCCAGCAGTTCAAGTGCTGTCGTAATCAAATCCAAAAGTTCGGAGTTTTCAAATGATTTCCCCGGCTCGAAATAAATATCATTTTCCTGAATGTTGACAGTGTTAACTTTATCTCTTTTATAATTCAAACATAAATTTCTTGCAATTTTGATTAAATAGCCGGGAACATTCGTCTCGGGATAATTCAATTTTATCTTTTGAAAAAATCGAATAAAGACTTCCTGGAATATATCTTCAGCCTGTTCGTTATTATTAAGAACTCTCAAACAATAAGCATGGACCTTGGATGAGTATCTGTTATACACTTCAGTAAAAGCGATTTCTGCTTCTTCCCTTTTATCACTGCGGAGAAGAAACACAAGCTTTTCGTCTGTATATGTCGAAAAATTATGCCTCATTTTTCCCAAAGTATTTAACTTATATACTATATTAACACATAAAATTAAAAAAAGATGCAGAAAATATTAAAAAAAACTAATTTTTTTTGCAACTAATTTGAATTTACTGTGTTAATTGTATTATGATAAGGGTAAAGAATATAAAAAGGATTTTATATTTTTGCAGGAATTCATATTTTTATGAAATTAAATTTTGCTAAATGAAAAGTAAATTTGTTAAATATAAAATATTATTGGTGCTTTTCTCACTTTTGTTAAGCACAAATATTTCATTTGGTAAAGAAGAAAAACCGGAACCACCTGATGATTTTTCAGTAACTCCTCATATAGCTAATTTTGGATTATTCAAATGGAAAATGCATCAACATGCAGGTATAAGTGGATTTATAATTTATTATCACATTGGCAACTCGGAAGAAACATCAGAATTTGAGATTTTAGATACAGTGTCTGCAACCGATCCTAATTTGAAATTAGAAAATGGTTATCATTCTATATTTTTACATGTTGCAAAAGGAGAATATTCTTTTTTTATAACAGCATTTAATCAGTTCGGAGAGAGTGACCCATCTAATATCGTTTTCCAGACAATGGGGGAGAATGAGGTTAAAATTCATTTTACAACCCGTGCTGATACAATCGGATTTGTTGGCGAAGAATATAAATATGAAGCAAGAGCCGAAGCATCTACAGGTGCTATAATTAAATATAAAATGAAAACAGGTCCACAAGGGATGGATATTGAGCCAAATAGTGGAAAATTAAGCTGGACCCCGAAAGAAGAAGGCAGATATCTTGTTATTATTCATGCTTATCTATTATTAAATCCTAAGATTTTTTTCCCTCAGGATTGGAATATCATAGTTAAAAAATGTAAAAAAGAGTCAATTATATCCGGAACAATTAAATATCAAAATGGGGAAATAGTAGAATCAGGAATTGTAAAAATTTATAAAAAATCTCAGCAAACCGAACCAGACTTATATTCTACTATTGAATTTACAAACGGAGTTTTTAGTAAAGAAGTAGATGAAGGAATTTACTACCTAAGATTTGATGGAGAGAAAATTATACCTGAATGGTATGAAGATGTATATATTTTGGCTGAAGCAAAACCGGTTCAGGTTAAATGCGGAGAGGAAAAAAAAGTAGATGCTGTGGTTGATAAATATATTCCAATAGAGTACTACAAGATAAGCGGGAAAGTAACAAGAGAAAGTGACGGGGCACCCGTACCTAATGCTCCTATTCAATTTTTCGGAAGAAATAATCAGTCCGAAGAAAATAAGAAAAGTACTACTACTAATCAGGAAGGTTATTATGAGAAAACTTTACAAGGCAATTATAATTATATAGTTGCATTTCCGACTTGGGGGAATTATCTCCCGCAATTTTATAATAAAGTTGATAATCCGCTCGATGCAACAATTTTAGAACTGAATTCAAATATAGGACATTTAGATTTTGTTTTGAAGGAAAAACCTGCCTTTCCAAACAGTATTACCGGTTTAGTAGTCAATGAGGAGGGTTATGGTTTATCTGATGTCAGTGTAATTGCATACAAAGTAGAAGACAAACCAGGTTTCAATAAAGGTATTATAAGCCGACCGGCAGTAAAGACTGACAATGGTGGTTTTAAGTTTGAGAATTTAATTCCCGGAAATTATATACTTATGGTGAATACTAAAAATACTCGAAAAATTCCCGGTTATTATAAATCAAATAATTCTGTAATCAGAAAATGGAAAGATGCGACAAAAATTGAAGTAAGTGAAAGTGGGAATGTCAGGAATATTATTATCAAAGTACCTAATCTTTCAAACCAGGGCTCAGGTAATGGTGTAATAAATGGAATAATTACAGAAGGTGATTCTTATTATGTTGATTCTCTGTTAGTCAATAAAGGGGACCCTATTACCGGAGCTGTTATATTTGCACTTGACCAAAACAAAATAGTCAGAAATTTTGATTTTACCGGTGGTAGCGGTAGATATGAAATGAAAAGCTTGAAAAGCGGAAAATATACTATTATTACAGATAAAGTGGGCTATATTACTAATGATAAGGAAGTCGTATTAGCGGATGATAACTCAACTGTAGGTAATAATGTTGAACTTTATAAAATCCATGTTGATGTAACAGATTTTTCCGATAAGAATATATTTATTTATCCCAATCCTGTCGAAAATGATTTGAATATTTCCGTTGAGGGAATGAATACTAAATTGAATATGATTGTTTATAATAACCTTGGAATTATGATGTCTTATAATTCATTTTTTGTTAATGGTACAAAATCAAACTTCCAAATAAATCTTTCAAATTTGAGTACAGGATTTTATTACTTAAAAATTGAAAACGGTTTAAATTCAGGCTTATATCCTTTTGTCATTTCCAGATAATATTTTACTATCAGCGGGTTGATTTGAATTTCACAGTTTTATTAAACTGTTCACAATTATTGCATACCTGTCATTCATTTTGTAATTTTGTAAGTTTATACAAGTATTAACCGAAACAATAATTTATGGAAAATATTCGCAATTTTTGCATAATTGCACATATTGACCACGGAAAATCTACGCTTGCTGATAGATTGCTGGAAAAAACCGGCACCGTAACTCAAAGGGAAATGATATACAATCAGATTCTCGATGATAATCCTTTGGAACAAGAAAGAGGGATTACTATAAAGCTCCATGCAATTCAAATGGAGTATAAGGCAAAAGATGGTAATAAATATGCTCTCAATTTAATAGATACACCCGGTCATGTTGATTTCACTTATGAAGTATCACGTTCTCTTGCGGCATGCGAAGGTGCATTGCTTATTGTCGACGCTACCCAGGGAGTAGAAGCACAAACCATAAGCAACCTTTATCTTGCAATTGATGCCAATATTGAAATAATACCAATCATTAATAAAATTGATTTGCCGAGTGCCTCGACAACAATCGAGAGTGTTAAACAGCAAATCATAGAATTAATCGGATGTAAAGAAGAAGAAATTTTACTTACTTCTGCTAAGCAGGGTACAGGTGTTGAAGAGATTCTTGAAGCGATTGTAACAAAGATACCTGCACCCAAAGGGGATTCGGAAGCACCACTCAGGGCTTTGATATATGATTCAATATTCGATTCATACCGGGGTGTTGTGGTTAATGTCAGAGTTTTTGATGGAAAGCTTTCAGAGAAGGATAAGATTTTATTTATGGCGACAAATCAGACTTACGATGTCGAAGAAGTCGGAATCCTTTTGATGAAAAGACATAGAACTCAGGAGTTGTTAGCGGGTAATGTCGGTTATTTTACTGCTAATATCAGAAATCTTCAGGATTCTAAGGTTGGCGACACTGTAACACATTTTCACAAGCCGTGTCCTGCACAAATCAGGGGATTCAAGATAATAAAACCTATGGTATTTAGTGGAATTTATCCTGCCGTAGCGGATGATTTCGAGGGTTTACGTGAATCACTTTCAAAGTTGGTTTTGAATGACTCTGCAATTACATTTGAACCGGAAACTTCTGCCGCTCTTGGATTTGGATTCAGGTGCGGGTTTCTTGGATTACTCCATATGGAAATAGTGCAGGAGAGGCTTGAAAGGGAGTTTAATCAAAATATTGTTACAACAGTACCGAATGTTGAGTATAAAGTTGTTAAAACAAACGGAGAAGAAATATTTATTGATAATCCGGCTCAATTGCCTTCATTAGGTGTTATAAAGGAAATTCAGGAGCCGTTTATTAAGGCATCTATAATCACACCACCTGAATATCTTGGTAACATTATGAAGCTATGCTTGGACCGTCGGGGAACATTCATTATTACAACATATTTATCACAGGAACGTGTTGAAATTAAATATGAACTACCTCTTTCGGAAGTTGTTTTTGATTTTTATGATAAGCTGAAATCAATTTCAAAGGGATATGCTTCTTTGGATTATGAAATTTCAGAATACAGAGCAGAAGACCTTGTAAAACTTGATATTCTATTAAATGGTGAGCAGGTTGATGCTTTATCATCTATTGTACACAGAGCTAAGTCGTTCAATTGGGGACAGAAACTATGTTCAAAACTGAAGGAGCTTATTCCAAGGCAGATGTTTGAAGTTGCAATACAAGCGGCAATCGGGTCGAAAGTAATATCGAGGTCAACCGTAAAAGCTATGAGAAAAAATGTTACTGCTAAGTGCTATGGCGGAGATATTACGAGGAAAAGAAAGTTGTTGGAGAAACAAAAAGAAGGCAAGAAACGTATGAAACAGGTCGGGAGAGTAGAAATTCCACAGGAAGCATTTCTTGCCGTATTAAGTATTGAAGATTAAATCAATGTGTTAAATTAATTGTAATATATGTTATGAGTGCATTATCAAAAGATAATATCAAATCCAAAAAGGACAACAGGAAAAAAGTCGAGGAACACGGTGCCGGTGAAAAGCTTTGGTCTTGGGTCAAAACCCTGGTAGGTGCTATTATTGTGGTTACAATCATAAATGGTTTGGCTATTGCCTCGTTTGTGGTGCCAACTCCGTCAATGGAAAGAACGGTGATGACGGGTGATTTCCTTTTTGTTAATAAGTTTATTTATGGGCCAACAACTCCTCAGGTGATTCCATTTTTAAATATACCATTGCCATTTTTTAAATTCCCGGCTTTTCGTGAACCTCAGAAAGGTGATGTAATTGTTTTCATCTTTCCCGGGAACAGAGATGAAGTTGAAGCAACTGAATTTCAATATTACTTGAAAAGATGTGTAGCCACTGCAGGAGATACTCTTGAAATTCGGAGAAACCATCTTTACGTAAATCACAAGGAAGTATTTCTTGCGAAAAACGGATTTTATGATCCATCTGTACCTGAAATACCTTCTGAAAAGTGGCAGACTTTTCCTTATGGAAGAGGATATACAAGAGATAATTATGGACCAATCAGGATTCCCAAAGAAGGTGATGTTATTCCACTATCAATGAGCAGCCTTCATGAATGGGCGGTTTTTATTCAACGAGAGGGACATAAAATCACATCAGACGGTAACTCTGTTTTTGTTGATGGGAATGCTGTAACATCGTACAAGGTACAAAGAGACTATTGCTTTGGTATGGGCGATAACCGTGACCACAGCCTTGACAGCCGCTATTGGGGATTTATCCCTGAAGAAAATATTGTCGGGACGCCTGTTGTCGTTTACTGGTCATGGGATACGAATCTGCCAATGTCCCAGTTTCTCGATAAAATTTCATCTACGAGATGGTCAAGAATCGGAACAATTATCAGATAATTTTTCATTAAATAAAAATCAATAAATAATGTGTGGAATAGCCGGAATTGTTGTCAGTAATGCCGTAAGCTACACACCTGAAATTAATCGGATGATTCAAAGCATTCACCTCGGGGTTCCGATGGCGAATTAATGTTAAAATCAAAATATTAGTATCTTGAAAATAGTTCATGGATGAAAGATATTAAAATATAATATGACTTCTCCCCGCGTATCGGTATTAATGCCTGTCTATAATGGTGAAAAGCACCTTGGTGAAGCTATTCGGAGCATACTTAATCAAACCTTTTCTGATTTTGAGTATATCATTGTTGATGACGGTTCAACTGATAAAAGCAGGGATATTATTATTTCTTTCGATGATCCAAGAATTAAAATGATTATAAATGAAAAAAACATTGGATTAACAAAATCTTTATTGAAAGGATTTGAGTTTTGTCAGGGCGAATTTTTAGCACGAATGGATGCTGACGACATTAGTCATCCACAGAGATTTCAGAAGCAAGTTGAATTTCTCGATAAAAATCCTGAAATAGGTGTTCTTGGTTCAAATGTATATGCTATTGGCGAAAACTCAAAGACTAGGTACAAAATAAATTATCCTGAAAATCATTCATTAATCAAATGGTCACTTCTATTTTCAAATCCAATGTGCCATCCGTCTGTTTCAATTAGGAAATCAATTATTAATAAATTCGGAAATTATATTGATAGTGATGAAACAAAGTATATTGAAGAATACAATTTGTGGAGCAGATTAGTTCATCATACAAAATTTTGTAATTTAAATGAACCTTTATTAAAATTGAGAACAAGCGGTTCAAAAATATCGGTTCAAAATTATATCAAACAAGTAAATAATTCAGTGTTAATGTCAAAACAAAATATATTAGAATTAACTGGTGAAAAATTAGAAAATTCAAATATTCAAGGTTTATGGACATGGAAGTTTCCTTCAGTTACTGATGCAAAAAAAATGATTGAAGCCATATTAATAACAAATAGAAGATTCTTTGAAGAGAATATATTAACAGATAAAGAAATTATACTAATTAATCGTGATACAGCGAAACGTATTCTTCTTATTACAGTTACTAAATTATATTCTCCATTGATGTTGAAATACTTTTTCAAATCATTACAATATGATAAATTAAGCATTTTCAGAACATTATTGTGGGGTTTAAAAGCAGTTATAAATAAATACCTGATATAGAATGAGAAAAATGAAAATTCTACATACAGTTGAATCTTATCTACCTGCCCGTACCGGCATGGCTGAGGTTACAAGACAACTCTCTGAGAGGCTTGTGGCAAATGGGCATGAGATTACTGTGGCAACAACTAATCTTGATGATAGAAAAGTTTCAAACATTAATGATGTGAAGATTGTTGAATTTTCTATCCATGGAAATAATGTACGTGGTATTAAGGGCGAAGTTGATAATTACATTGATTTTTTGATGAATAACGATTATGACATAATAACTAACTTTGCCGCTCAACAGTGGGCAACCGATTTGACATTACCATTATTATCACAGCTTAAATCAAAAAAAGTATTTGTTCCCACAGGTTTTTCAGGATTGTTTTTACGTTCATATAGGAATTACTATTCAAAGATGGCTGACTGGATGAGACTTTACGACATGAATATTTTCC
>JAKAKE010000136.1 GCA_021824625.1 Bacteroidota bacterium
GGCTTGGGTAACAGATGTCGAAGGGAAGAAATACTTAGATTGCCTTGCGGCTTATTCAGCAGTTAACCAAGGGCATTGCCACCCAAAGATTTTGAAAGCATTTGTCGAACAGGCAGGAAGGGTAACATTGACAAGCCGGGCTTTCAGGAATGACCAGCTTCCTTTATTATATAAAGACCTTCATGATTTAACGGGATTTGATATTGCTTTGCCAATGAATTCAGGTGCAGAAGCAGTGGAAACGGCTATTAAAGGAGCGCGAAAATGGGGATATAAAGTGAAGGGTATTCCTGAAGACAAAGCAGAAATAATTTGTGCTGAAAATAATTTTCATGGCAGGACGGTAACTATAGTCAGTTTCTCAACTGAAGCCCAGTATAAAGATGGTTTCGGTCCTATGACCCCTGGATTTCCAATTGTGAAATATGGCGATATTGAAGATTTGAAAGCAAAAATAAACAGCAATACTGCCGCTTTCCTCGTTGAACCGATTCAGGGAGAAGCAGGTATAGTTGTGCCTCCGGCAGGATACCTGAAAGAAGTTGAAAAACTCTGCAAAGAGAATAATGTTTTATTTATTTGTGATGAGATACAGTCAGGATTAGGAAGGAGCGGAAAACTTTTCGCTTATCAATATGAAAATGTTAAACCCGATATGGTGATTATCGGTAAAGCATTATCGGGTGGATTTTATCCGGTTTCTGCAGTCCTATCAAGTAAAGAGATACTCGGTGTATTTAAACCCGGTGACCATGGTTCTACATTCGGGGGTAATCCACTTGCCGCCGCTGTAGCACGAGCAGCACTAAAAGTGTTGGTTGAGGAAAAGCTTATTGAACGTTCTTATGAAATGGGAAATTATTTCATAGAAAAATTAAGGACAATTAAAAGCAAGCATTTGGTAGAAGTGAGAGGAAAAGGGTTATGGATTGGATTTGTTCTCGATACAAAAGCAAGACCATATTGCGAAAAATTGATGGACGAGGGGATACTCTGCAAAGAAACACACGACAATGTGATTCGTTTTGCTCCTCCTCTTGTAATCACAAAAGATGAGATTGACTGGGCATTCGAAAGAATTGAGAGAGTTGTTAAATCATTAGACTAATTTGAAAGAAATTTGTTAAATAGATATGGAGATTTTATGAGTTTAAAAAAGACAAAGATAATATTAATTGGTGCGGCTGGAAGAGATTTCCACAATTTTAATGTAGCATACAGGGATAATCCCGACTATGAAGTTGTTGCTTTCACAGCGGCTCAGATTCCCGATATTGACGGCAGGAAATATCCAAAAGCATTAGCCGGAAAGTTATATCCCAAAGGAATACCTATTTATGCTGAAGAAGAACTTGAATCATTAATAAAAAAATTCAACATAGAAGAATGTGTTTTATCCTATAGTGATTTGTCTTATGATACGGTGATGCACCTTGGCTCGAGAGTTTTATCGGCAGGTGCAAAATTTTCCATGTTGGGTTCTTATCCGACAATGATTAAATCCAAGAAGCCGGTAGTATCAGTTACTGCTGTAAGAACCGGATGCGGAAAGAGCCAGACAACAAGGGCAGTTGTTCGAGCATTACTCGATTTAGGTAAAAAGGTTGTTTCAATCAGGCACCCCATGCCTTATGGCGATTTAGAAAAACAAAAGGTACAAAGGTTTGCCAAATATGAAGACCTCATCAAACATAAATGCACAATCGAGGAAATAGAAGAGTACGAGCCTCATATTGCTATGGGTAGTGTGATATACTCTGGTGTGGATTATGAAGCTATTGTGAGGGAAGCAGAAAAAGAAGCAGATATAATTGTTTGGGATGGCGGCAACAATGACATGCCATTTTATAAACCGGATATTTCAATTGTCGTGGTTGACCCCTTGCGACCCGGACATGAATTAGGTTATTATCCTGGCGAAGTTAATGTGAGGATGGCTGATGTAATTGTCGTTAACAAAGTTGATTCTGCGTATCCCGAAGATATTGAATTTGTACTTAATAATGTCAGGATGCTGAATAAAAAAGCTATGATTGTTATGGCGGCATCTTCGCTTGCTGTTGATGACACTTCTGTTATTTATGATAAGAAGGTTCTTGTTGTCGAAGATGGCCCAACTCTTACTCATGGTGAAATGGAAATTGGGGCGGGCACTGTTGCAGCACGTCGTTATGGAGCCGCAGAGTTTGTTGACCCGCGTCCTTACATTGTCGGAAAGCTGAAAGATACATTCAAAAAATATCCTGATATTGGAATTTTACTTCCGGCAATGGGATATGGCACACAGCAGTTAAAAGACCTTGAAGCTACCATAAACAAAACTAAGTGTGATTCGGTGGTTATCGGAACACCGATTAATCTTGGAAGGTATATTAAAATTAAAAAACCGAATACAAGAGTATATTATGAATTGACTGAGATTAGTAAACCGACTTTAGCAGACTTATTGAGAAAGAAATTTTGAATTTTGAATGTTGAATTTTGAATTGAGGTTATCCCGTCAGGGATTAAATATTAGTAGAAGAAAAAGAAACCGAACAACAATAATTTTCCCGTAGGGAATACGTATTAGTTTCACAGGTTTCAACATAATTGGAAAATATTTTATGAATAAAATGAAATATCCGATATTAATTTATCCGGCTGATGAGGGGGGATATGTAGCAGAAATTATATCCTTTCCAGGATGTATTGCACAAGGTGAAAGTTTTATGGAATGTCTGAATGAACTCGAGACCGTATCAGAATATTGGATTGATGTATATTTGACAAATCATAAAAGTCTGCCTGAAACACAAAATACTGTTGAGAAACTGCTGAAATTTAATCAATTTGAATTTGCGTAAGAAGAAATTCTGAAATTGGGATATAGGAAATGGGAAATGGGAGAAGTTGAAGGGTCTCCCATTTTTTTTTATTATATAAATCTTTGTGGTAAAATACTTGTGTGCTGTTATAAAAGGCGATGATTCGACTAAGCTTGTTCTGAGTTTGCCGAAGGAATAAGCATGACAGAATGTTAAGTTGAAAAAAAAACAACCGTAGGAATAATCCTACGGTTGATTTACTTTATAAAAAATTGAATTTGTCAGTTTTTTAATTCTGAGCTATTGCCGCCCAGTTCATCAGATATCATTTCGCTGCCCTTCAATTCCATGTGTTCTGTGTCATTGCCGAGTTTGTCAGGAGTAAGTTCGGGGATGATTTCTTCTGTTTTGAGCATCTCCCCTTCAATCATTTCGAACTTCAATTTTTCTACTTCTTCCATTTTATCTGCAATGATTCTTGTACCAAGCTTTAAGTTGCCGACAAGCATCAACTCTGCAAGTTCATCTTCGACATATTTTTGAAGTGTTCTCTTCAAGGGCCTTGCTCCGAATTTATCGTCAAAACCTTTTTCGACAAGAAAATCTTTTGCTTTATCAGTCATTTCGATTGTCATGCCGTTTATTTTGAGTCTGTCTTTGAGCAATTCCATTTGTATATCAATGATTGAATATATATGTTCTTTCTGTAACTTCTGGAAAATAATGAAATCATCAATCCTGTTTATAAACTCAGGATTAAAGAGTCTCTTGATTGATTCTTCAATTGTTGATTTTACATGCTCATTCTCATCTTTGGGTGTCTGTTCAGTGAAACCGATTCTTCCACCCATTTTAATATCGCGGGTGCCGACATTGGATGTCATAATTATAATGGTATTCTTAAAATCAACTTTCCTGCCAAGTCCGTCAGTAAGAGTGCCGTCATCAAAGACCTGAAGTAGTATATTGAAAACATCGGGATGAGCTTTCTCGATTTCATCTAATAATATGATTGAATATGGTTTGCGTCTTACTTTTTCGGTAAGTTGTCCACCTTCTTCATATCCTACATATCCCGGAGGAGCTCCTACAAATCTGGATACGGAGAATTTCTCCATGTATTCACTCATGTCAATCCTGATGAGTGCGTCTTCGGTGTCAAACATGACTCTCGATAAAGCTTTTGCTAATTCAGTTTTTCCTACACCTGTTGGTCCAAGGAACATAAATGAACCAATGGGCCTCTTGGGGTCTTTCAATCCTGCTCTTGCCCTGCGAATTGCCTTGGTAAGCAAATCAATGGCATCATTTTGACCGACAACATGTCCTTTTAATAATTCGGGTAGATTCTTAAGCTTATCCGATTCGCTTTCTGCAATTCTATTTACAGGGATACCTGTCATCATAGCGACTATATCAGAAATATCATCTTCTTTGACGGGATAATATGTTTTACTCGCATTTTTCTCCCAATTAGTCTTTGCAATTGCAAGTTCGGTTTGTATTCTTTTTTCCAGGTCACGAAGCCTGGCGGCTTCTTCAAAATTTTGATGTTTGACAACAAGGTTTTTCTGAATTTTAATATCTTCGATTTTTTCTTCGAGATTCAGTAAATCTTTTGGAACATCAAGATTGAGTAAGTGAACTTTGGCACCTGCTTCATCCATTACATCTATTGCTTTGTCAGGGAAATTTCTGTCTGTGATATATCTCTCAGCCAGCCTGACGCAGGCATCAATGGCATTGTTAGTAAACCTGACATTGTGATGTTCCTCGTATCTGTCTTTAATATTATTCAGAATGATAACCGTCTCATCGGTTGAAGGAGGGTCAACGATAATTTTTTGGAAACGGCGGTCGAGGGCCCCGTCTTTTTCAATATATTGCCTGTATTCATCGAGAGTTGTAGCACCGATACATTGTATTTCGCCACGTGAAAGTGCCGGTTTAAACATATTAGACGCATCTAATGAACCGGAAGCACCGCCTGCACCGACTAATGTATGTAATTCATCTATGAATAAAATTACATCAGTTGCTTTTTCGAGTTCATTCATTATTGCTTTCATTCTTTCTTCAAACTGGCCCCGATACTTAGTTCCGGCTACGAGTGAAGCCAGGTCAAGCGATACAATTCTCTTATCAAATAATAGCCGTGGAACGTTTCTGCTGATAATTCTTAAAGCCAAACCTTCAACAATAGCTGTTTTGCCAACACCGGGGTCTCCGATAAGAACAGGGTTATTCTTTTTCCTGCGGCAAATAATCTGAGTTACTCTTTGGATTTCTCTTGTTCTGCCTACAACAGGGTCGAGTTTGTTTTCGAGTGCAAGTTTAGTCAGGTCACGGCTGAAATTGTCGAGAACAGGTGTTTTAATTGATTCTTTCTGAGAGGTTTTACCCTTAGCTGTGCCATAAGCCGATTTTGGTTGTAAACTGGGTTTACCCGTAATTATATTATCAAGCTCTCTTCTGACATCATCATAACGGATATTAAATTGTGCAAGAATTTGAGCGGCAATATTTTCATCGTCCCTGAGCATTGATAATAGAAGATGTTCTGTACCAATAACATCAGCTTTATATAATTTAGCTTCGAGATATGTTATTTTCAGCACCTTCTCGGTCAATTTTGTTAATGGGATATTCCCGATTGTTATAGTTGAGCTTGATGTTCTGACAGTATCTTCGATACCTTTTTTTAATTTATATAAATCAACACCGAGATTCTTTAGGATTTTTACTGCGATTCCTTCGCCTTCTCTTATGATGCCAAGCAAAAGATGTTCGGTGCCAATATAATCATGACCCAGCCGTAGGGCTTCTTCTCTGCTTAAACGAATGACATCGTTTACTCTATTCGAAAAATTTCCTTCCATATTATTTTCTTTTTAAATTCAAAAATATCTTTATTTTATATATCAAATTTCATTCCTACATTCTTTGACGGAATAATTTAATAAATATTTTTCTTTATTAAATTTCAGAAAATAGTTTATATCACTCTTAATCTTTACAATTATAAATCTGATTAATACAAACATCACAATTTTAATACCAATTTTGATAATTTTTTTTCTACATAAACGAT
>JAKAKE010000156.1 GCA_021824625.1 Bacteroidota bacterium
GAGGTTTGACGAAAAAAAGAGTACGGCTATGAGGTAGCGACTCATAGCCGCACAAAAGGAGTTCGCTGACGCAAAACTCACAGTACGCAAAATTATGCATTTGTTATGCAAATTCCAAGTATATTCCTGAGTTTACACAAAAGAATTCCGATTTTTCAGCAAATTTCACGATTTTTTATAGCATACGCATAGCGGTTTATCGGCGTACCGTGCTTTTTGGCAAAAAGCAGGGTGCTGAACGTTCTTTCATTCGGAAGCGGAATTCCACAAGGTAGCGTCTTTTTTATATAGCGTGCGGTCCCGTTGTTACATAAAAAGGAAGGAGTGGCGTTTCCGGAAAAAAAACTTTTTATAATTATTTTTATTAACATTTTATTAGGAGTTTATTATGAAGAAATTCGCAGTAATTTTCGCAGTCCTTTTTGTAGCATTTGCTATTAATGCTTATGCAGTTCATGATAATACAGGACCTCATAGTGGAACTGGTTCCTTTACATGTACTGTTATTACACCCATCTCTATTGACAATGCAACTGGTGATGGAGCACTTGGGGATTTTGTTTACATAGCAGATGAAGTTTATGATATAGATGATGTAACATTGACCTTTAAAGTAAGTGGACAAGTTTCTCATACATATTATTATAAAATTGTTGAGGAAAAGACTGGTGCTTTTGCTGAATTAACATTAGTATGGAATAAAACAGCTGATGGAACAACTCAATTAGATGGATTTGATGGTACTGGCACTGAAAATATAACTGTCACATGTACTCATGTTAAAACATTAGGTACTGGTACAGAAGAAACTTTTACACAAACTGTATATGTTGGTTACAATACACCATTATAAAGATATTATTATGAAGGGAAATCATAATAAAAAAAACCTTTATAATAATATCGGGGGTAACATGAAAAAAGCAATTAATTTAATAACAATACTTATTGTTCTGCTCACTTTTTGTGTGTCTGCCTTTGCCACAGGCAATGTCCACGATAACACGACGCCGCAGCCAAAAACGGGAACTGGCGTTTTTTCCTGCAGGACAATTGCCCCTATGACAATTGATGTAATTCCGGCATCAGGTGTTTCTAATCCAGGTCTAGTGTTTGTTAAACCCGCGACAGGAGTTCTAACATATAATTTAACTTCTTCAGGTTTTGACCCAACTGAAATGATAACAACATTTCGTATGTTAGGTGAGCCAAATCAGTTTTTTTATAGAACAATCAGTGTTTCTATAGCAACTGGAACTGGTTTATCAGAGCAAACAGTTGATGGAGTTAAACTCAAAATGATTTGGAAAAGTAGACGAGGCGGTGTAGGTTCATTCGAGATTTATGACCCATCAGTTAGCACCCAATTAGGGGGAGCTATTTCTGGTACTTCACCGCCGAAAGGTGAATATGAAATAAGAGCATATTATACAGATGTTGTTTTAACACCAAGTTCTGGTACCGGTATTAAAACATTTTATCAGACTGTAACCGTTTCATACAATGCTGGTGATTTGTAAGGCGAAGGCATGTTGTTTTGACGGGCGAAAAAAGATTAGGGACCGCCGCTTGTCATGAGCTTAAGAAAGAAAATAATCTATTTTTTGGCAGGTGCTGACGAGGCACTTGCCAAAATTCTTGTGTTGGGTGTTGGGTGTTGAGTTTTAAGTGTTGAGTGTTGAGTTTTAAGTGTTGAGTGTTGAGTGTTGAGTGTTGAGTGTTGAGTGTTGAGTGTTGAGTGTTGAGTGTGAATTGTGAGATGCTTCGACTTCGCTCAGCATGACATTATACCTTTTATTAAATGAATTTAAAATTTATGAAAATCATAAGATACATATTCATTTTGATTGTTACAATGGCATTGATTACCATTACTAATGCTTATGCCCAGGGGAGCGTACACGATAATACGAGCCAGAACTCCCGCACGGGTACAGGCACATTCTCGGCAAAATCAATAAAACCATTAGAAATTATGGTTGTGCCTAATATGCCACAGGGTGAAAGCTTTACAATGGTTGAGAATCAAACCTTTTATTTCACCAACGAGCATTATCATTATACTTTTAAAATCAGGGGAGAAGACAATCACCCGATAGCATTCGAAGCCACTTTAACACCGGATGACCAAGCGGTATATCTGACACCTGTATGGTATAAAGGACCGGATGCTAATGAAAACTCCTGGGAAATTTTTACAACATCCATTAACAATGTGCTGCTGAGCAGCACAGGTAAGTATTTTGTCAGGTGCGAGCTTGAATCGGCTACGGCAGGTCCGGGCACCGGAGGGCAGACATATACTTTTACAGCAAAAGTTACAGCATGGTATATTGACAGTCTTTGAGTGTTGAGTGTTGAGTGTTGAGTTTTAAGTGTTGAGTGTTGAGTGTTGAGTGTTGAGTGTTGGGTGTTGGGTGTTGGGTGTTGGGTGTTGAGTGTTGGGTGTTGGGTGTTGGGTGTTGAGTGTTGGGTGTTGAGTGTTGGGTGTTGAGTTTTAAGTGTTGAATGATTAGGACGACAGATTGTTAGGCTAAACATCTGAATTTGAAATAATGTAATAAGGTTTAAAGGAAGATATAAGGTTTAAAAAATTTTAAATTGCACATTTAAAAATTCATTGAAAATTGAAAATTGAAAATTAGAAATTGAAAATTTTTTTAATATATATCGCATTATTGATGATTGCTGCGATTCAGCCAAAGCATCTTTACTGCGACGACGACGATGACGATAAAATAAGAGTTCCCCCTTATACAATCACAGTAACGGGAGACGTTAACCTCGGCGTGTTTGTGCAGGGCTGGACTTCCCCGATTTTTCCGCCTGATAATTCCATTATGTTCACTATTAAATTAAACAGGAAAAAACCGATTGATATTATTCTCGACAACAGCGGGTCGAGAACGGGAAATGTAAATGATGTGAAAATAAAAACCGATTGGATTGTGAACAACGGGAACCACCTGACCGAACTGCAGGGAAGCAGACATTACAAGCTTTCGAATGTGATTTATGTTACGGTAACGATTACAAATATTCAGGTGGCGAGGTATGCCCAATCGGGACCGAGAAGCTTTGAGCAGGTGCTTCTGGTGGATAACTGTTTTTAGTGTTGAGTGTTGGGTGTTGAGTGTTGAGTGTCGGCTTTCAACTGTTGACTTTCGACTATTAATTGTGAATTTTGAATTTTGAATTGTTAATTAGATCAATATATATTGCTTTTTTGATAATGTTTGCAACTTATGTATGCAAGACACAGGGCAATGTGCATGACAACACAAGCCAGGCATCCAGAACGGGCAACGGTTCGTTCACCTGCACTGTTGTTTGCGATGATGACGATGATGATGATGAGGAAGATGATGATGATGAGGAAGATGGAATAAGGGTTCTTCCCGATGATGACTATGGCAGTGCTGTCAGAAGTAATTCTACATTTAAAGGAACGACAGGTTTCGGGATACAGTTTGTTAAAAAAAGGAATGGCTTTATCCGTAATATCACAGGGATTAATGGCAGTGCAGAAGAAGGTGTGCTAATGAATGAAGGAATAAGATGGAATTACAAAGAAGAAGTCGAAAAAGAGAAACGCAGAAGCACAGGCAGAGAAGCCGATGCGGACGGATTTGCTGAAGACAAGAATATTAAATTTTTGTTTTACCCTGAAAATCCTGAAGATTTGATGGGATATAAAAAAAAAATAATTAACTTTGAACTAAATATAAATAGTATCTATCAGGAAATGTAAGAAACCGATATGAAAAATAAGCTGTTAATATTGTCCGCATTATTTTTTGCTTTAAGTAACTTATTTTCTCAAGTTGCGATTTATCCTCCTGCCGTCTTTATTGATGCAAAGAATCGTTCGGGAAGCATGACTGTACTGAACCAGGGGGAAGAGCCAAAGGAAATCGAGGTTAATGCGAAGTTCGGATATATGGCTTACGATTCACTGGGAAATGTTTATCCACTATATGATGACAGCGTTGCCGCGGAAAGTCATTCGGTAATACCTTATTTGACTATTTTCCCTAAGAAGTTTGTGCTTCAGCCCAAAAAAGACCAGACGGTGAAGTTTCTGATTAAGAACACAGGAAAAATTCCTGACGGAATGTACTATACAAGATTAGCCACAACATCAAAGGATGTGCAAAAGCAGATAGACACTACTGGTCTCGGAGACAAAGTAAGAATCGGATTGTCGTTCAAATTTATTTTTATGACAGTTTTGTTTTTCGAGAAAGGTGCATTAAATACGAAGGTAGATATTACATCCCTTACAACAGGAACAGACAGCAGTAACGTAAGATTATATTTCAGCTTCGTAAGGGACGGCAATTCGCCTTTCCTCGGTACAGCAAAGCTGAAAATCACAGACAGCAATGGCGATGAAGTAGAATACAAGGAAGAAAAAATTCCGATTTACTTTTCTGCGACAAGGGCATTTCCCATATCAAAAGAAAAGCTGAAACCCGGAAAATACAAAGCAGAAATGACATTGACAAACGAACAGGCGGACATACCGGATGAGATGAGGGTGCCGTTTGAGACTGTTACGAAGACCTTTGATTTTATTGTTGAGTAGAAATGGGAAAGGGGATTAGGGGTTAGGGAATAGGGAATATTGAATTGAGACCTTTCGACAGGCTCAGGGTGACAGGCTTTAAGTGTTGAGTGTTGAGTTGAGATGTAGAATGTAGAATGCAAAATGAAGAATTGAAAATTTGTTTATTGAACATTCATTGAAAATTGTAAAATTGAAAATTGAAAATTTTAATAGAAGTCATAATATCCGCACTTTTTTTATTACAGACACTTGAATCGCAGGGACAGTCAAACATTCCGCAGGAGGCCGAAGAAGGCATCTACTCTATGAACTATTCAGGCCTCATCAACGATTTCACTGCTTACATATACAAAGATTCGGTTTACATCCCTTTTTATGAGAGTCTCTCATTCCTCGGCATTTATTATAAAATTGAAATTGACGGAATCATTAAAGGATACGTAGCAAATGCAGACACAACTTTCGAAGTGAACTTCAAGGAAAACTACATCATTGACATAAACGGCAAAAAAAAAGAAATTTCAGCCAATGATTATTTCCCGACCGAATTAGACTGGTTCATTCTCCCGGGTATTATCGAAAAGATTTTTCTTGTCAGCACAGGTGTCTATCCTAATAAACTTCTTATATATTTAAAGAGCACTTATGAACTGCCTCTCCTCAAAGAAATGAAGCGATACAAAAAATATACATTTATAACAGCAAAAGAAGATTATGAGACAGCCAGCCTTCCACTTATATCAGGAAGAAGTTTCAAGCTCATTGACGGAGGAATGCTCGAATACCGACTGGGCGGACAGCAGAGCCGCGAGAACAGAAATTTTACATATATGGCAAATGTCGGTATGCAGTTATTCGGCGGCGAACTTCAATACAATGCATTCGGCAATTACGAGGTGAAATCCCAAATGGGTTTAGTTGATTATAATTTACGATGGCGCTACTTTTTAGGACAGAATGATATATTGAATCAGATTTCGATTGGTTATCTTACAAATACATCAACACGGCAGGTATCGGTATTGAATACGGCAACACAAAGTAAGATTCTGCAGGGTATTCAGCTCTCGAATGAAACGACGAGGATGCCAACGTCATTTTCAAACTTCATCATATCGGATAAAATCGAACCCGGCTGGCAGGTGGAGCTTTACGTGAACAACCAGCTTTACAGCCAGACATTGACAGACAACATAGGTTACTATAAATTTGAACTGCCTGTGAAATACGGGAACACAAATGTTGAGCTGAAATTTTACGGACCCAACGGAGAATTTGACAGAAAGACAGACTTCATATCAATCCCATCGGAATATTTATCACCAG
>JAKAKE010000199.1 GCA_021824625.1 Bacteroidota bacterium
AAAAAAGCTTTTTAATTACGTCTGGAGTCAAAAAATCTATTTAATAATATAAAATTCCTACTTTGAATTATTTAATTAAATTTTTATGGCAAGTAAATATGATCAAATAAAGTTTTTTAAAGAAACCAAGGCAAGGGATTATCATATTTGTGATAATTGTGGTGAATGGATTAATGCAGGTGATATTTATTTTCCTGAAAGTATTGGTAAGGTAAATGCCCCAGGTGTTAAATTGAGAAAGTTTTGCAAAGAATGTTATGAAAATACGTTAAAAATTAAAGATTAATAATATTTAATTCATCTTACATTCCCTCACGGCAATAATAATTTTCTTTCCTCGTCATAGAATAAAATTATAGTTTTGTATTTTGAAATTATTATAGATTTGGAGTAAAAAAAATGGAATATCTGACTAAACAGACTTTTTTGGAAAAAGTCTTTGACTTTGAGAAGAAATCGGAATGGCAGTTCCAGGGCGAGCGACCCTGTATTATAGATTTCTATGCCGACTGGTGCGGTCCATGCAAGATGGTGGGACCTATTATGGAAGAACTTTCTAAGGAATACGACGGCAAGGTTGATATTTACAAAATTGATACTGACAAAGAGCAGGAGCTTGCCACTGCTTTCGGAATACGGAGCATACCTTCGGTTCTTTTCTGCCCTATGAACGATAAGCCGCAGATGTCGGTCGGTGCCTTACCTAAAGATGGGTATGTGCAGGCAATCGAGCAGGTGCTTGGGATTACAAAACCAATTTTAGTGGTTAATTGATTTTTGAAACTTTAATAAAACCCTGTCAGGAGTTACTCCTGACGGAGTGTATTTTGAATTTCACGGACTAATTTAATAATGAATAAATATATTAAAATTGGCTTATTCTCCGCCATAGGCGCGGGATTAGGATTTGCATATTATTATTTTGTGGGATGCCGCAGTGGTTCCTGTCCGATTACTTCTAATGGTTATTTGACAACATTCTATGGTGCGTTAATGGGATTGCTCTTGGGATTTCCTGCGAGTAAGAAGTTTAAGGATGAAAAACCGTCAGGAGTAACTCCTGACAGAGATAGTGAAAATGTAAGTTCTGACAGGGTTAATAATGAAAATGAACAAAGTAATTGATAAAAATATTACGATTGAAGAACTGCTGGAAATAAAACCGGAATCCGTAAAATACATGATGGAGAAAGGAATCAAATGTCTTGCCTGTGGCGAACCGATATGGGGAACTCTTGATTCAGCATCAATGTCCAAGGGATTTTCTGATGCTGATATTGAAGGATTTGTAAGGGATTTGAACAAACTTTGATTGTGTTATCAGGTGTAACTCCTGATAATGATAATGAATAAAAACCTCCCCTTTTATTCCCCTTCTTGCTTAAGAAGGGTATTTAGGGGGTGGTTAAATTTAATAAAAAACAAATCCCCCCGAACCCCCTTTGAAAAAGGGGCTATTTTCTAACATAAATAAATATATGATTGCTTTTTTTTATTTTGCAGGATTATTTTTCACAATATGGAATAAATGAAGAGCAGAATAAAGAACCTTGCGTCTGATACATTGATTTATGGCGTGTCAACAATCGTTGGACGCTTCCTTACATTTCTATTAACACCTATATATTCGAATTACCTGAACGGTGCTGAATATGGTGATGCAATTTATATCTTTTCCTTTGTTGCATTTATAAACATTATCTATTCCTTTGGGATGGATACTGCATTCATGCGATTCTATGATAAGGACGACAAAGCTTATTCAGGTAAAGTTTTTACAATGGCTTACATGGCTATCGCACTAATCAGCGGAGCTATTTCTATCATTGTAATTATTTTTGCCGATTCGATTGCACCGGCATTGACTGATTTGAAATCGGGACCTGAACTAATCAGAGTTGCCGCACTGATACCATTTCTCGATGCTGTGATGTTTGTTCCTTATGCATTCCTGAGGATGACGAGAAGGCCTTACAGGTTTGCACTGACAAAGCTTGGGTTGATATTCATTGCAGTTGTGAGTAATGCCATATTCGTTGTGATTCTTCACTGGCAGGCTTTGGGAATTTTTTATTCACAGCTTATGGCAAACATAGTAGGAGCTTTGATTTTTATACCCATGATAGCATCTCATTTCAACTGGAATTTAGATTGGAAATTAATGAAGCAAATGCTCAGGTATGGCATTCCGACATTACCTGCAACACTGTCATCATTGATATTGCAGATAGCCGACAGGCCCATATTGAAAATTCTGTCTTCGTCCGAATCAGTTGCAATGTACACAATTAATCACCGCTTGGGACTGCCAATTATGATGTTTGTTTCAGTTTTTGAATATGCGTGGAAACCGTTTTATCTGAGTCATTATGAAGATGAAGATGCAAAGCATTTATTTTCGAGAATATTCACTTATTACACTCTTGTTTGTGCAACAATATTTCTGATAACGGGATTTTTCATTGAATTTATTGTGAGAATGCCGTTTATCGGAGGAAGGTTCATCAATCCTGCATACTGGAGCGGAATAGGGATAATACCGGTAATACTTGGAGGTTACTTCCTGAATGGAATGTATAATAATTTTGCAGCGGGATTTCATATAGTAAAGAAAACAGATTATCTTCCACTGTCAATCGGAGCGGCGGCACTTACAAATATTGGATTGAACTTTATACTTGTACCTATCTTTGATTACTGGGGTGCGGCTTATGCCATGCTGGGAGCATATGCGGTAGCTGCAGTCATACTTTATGCTTTTTTAAGAAAAGTTTATCCTATGAAGTATGAGTTCGGTAATGTAATTACAATTATTGCTGTAATGCTCATACTTTACTTTACAACAACTTGGGTAACTCATTTTTTCAATTTTTGGGCATCATTTGCGATAAGAATATTTTCTATGGCGATGTTTGTTGTGATTCTCAGGCTCTTCGGATTCTTTACCAATGAAGAGATTAGGAAGATAATCACACTATTTAAGAAGGAAAAGAAATAAAATCAGGGACAAAAATAAAATTTTGATGTTAATTATTAATTAGTTAATTTTGTAATTGAAAAGAAGTCTTGAGCTTACCAAATAGATTCAGTTTTTGTTTGGAACTTCAGTTTTAAAGCATCGCGAATGTTATTTGTATTTTCAGATTTTGAATTTTTAATTTTTCAGGCAAAAGCCTGAGTTTTGTTTATATTTTTATTGGAGTTTTTATGAATATCTATGTAGGAAACCTTCCGTTCAGCGTAACTGACGATGATTTGAAAGAAATTTTTGCCGAACACGGAGAAGTGCAAAAGGCAAAAGTTATTATGGACCGCGAATCAGGTAGGTCACGTGGATTTGGTTTTGTCGAGATGAGTGACAATGCAGCTAGAAAAGCAATCAGCACACTTAACGAGACAGAGTACGAAGGTAAGCAGCTTTCCGTTAACGAAGCCAGAGAAAGAACAAGCGGCGGCGGCGGAAACGGCGGCGGATATGGCAATAGGAGACGTTCCTATTAATTCGAGTTTGATTATTTAATTTGCAAATAACATTTCTGGCGACAGAATTATTGAGAGTAAATATTCATCGTATAGAGGAGGCAATATGCCTCCTTTTTTTTGCCAAAAAAGAGAATTATAACAAAAAACATGTCAAAACATTTTAAAATTAAAAGAATAAATAGTAAATTAGAATATCTGCACCTGTAGCTCAATTGGACAGAGCATCTGACTTCGGATCAGAGGGCTGGGGGTTCGAGTCCCTCCGGGTGTACTTTTTATTTGAGTTAGGGGATTATTTTACTCCCCTTTATTTTTATATTGAAAATACAAACATTAATTTATTAATTCAGGATTTTTGTTACTAAAATTCTAAGAGGGATGTCTCCGGTATTTCTCCAGCCTCGTTCCAACTCAGATGGACTATAAATGAGGATGTCCTGAGAAACTTCTTGTTCTTCATTCCCGATTTCAACGATACCTTTTCCCCCGAGGATGTAAAAAATTGCATTTAGTGGCATCGAGTGTTTTTCTATATACTCACCGGGTTTTAGGGTTATTTGCAAAACCTGAATCTTATCATCTTTGTATAGAATTCTCGCATCAACACCATGATGATTTTGCATTATTGGTGCTTCTTTATATGATATTGTGTTCATTGATTTACTTTTTATAAATACTATTATTAATAAATTATTTCTTTTTTCTTTATTTTATTTGTTCATATAAAATAAAAATCAACTACCTGCTAACTCGTGAGCAATTTGATGATATTTTTCATGTTCACCCTCACCGATTTCTTCAGATTCAACGCGATTAAATTCCTGGACAAGGATTTCCTGAACTTCCGGACGCAGTACATTATCTGCCATATTGAAAAGAATTTCATTCTCTTTATTTATATGGTTTCTTAACAGATAAATATAGTTTCTAAGATTAGATGCCAATAAATCTGTGTTTGTTTTATCGGGTTCGTCATTTTCCATTACGATTTCTGCCATATTCCTAATGAATTTTCTACCTTCCTGATGCTCATAAAGCATAACGCCAATTGGTCCTGAATCGCCATCGAAACCGTTCTCAACGAGCTTAGGAAAGAGCAGTTTTTCTTCTTTGATATGATGGCACCCATCTGTGAAATGTTTGGAAAATTCTATGAATTTTCTTATTCTTTCGATATTAACCGTCCCAATTGATGTTATATCATTTAGTAATTTTTCGGCTCCGGTGAGAGCGAGCATAACTACCTCATGTTCGTGTCTTAATATATTTGTTGCTGTCATATTAAATCTCCTTTATAAAATTAAAATGTTAACTATGTTTTTGTTTTTTATTCAAAAGAGTTTGTAATGTTTTGAAAAATTTTTCTCCGGTTTCGAGTAATGAGAATTTATTTTTTGAGCTTTTCCATTTCAAAAGAGTCAATCTGATAAATCCTTGAATCATTGCCGACAGTGTGTCGCTGTCAACACCTATAAATATTTGATTCTTTACGCCATCGTCAATTATTTTAATTAATGCTGCATGCCTATTTTTAATTGTTGATTTCAATACTTCCGAATATGATGAATTATGCTCAAATATTTCTTCAGACATAAGAATTGAAACAAGCTCAGGATGTTGGGTAAACAGGTTCATATGAAAAAGAATAAAGGCTTTTAATTTTTTATCTGGGTGATTGATAGAATTAAGCTCAAAAAACAATTCTTTGCTTAGAGATTGAATTCGTCTGAAAATTCCATTAATTATTTCATCCTTGCTTTTAAAATGGCGATAGATTGCCGCTTCTGAAATGCCGACCTTATAAGCCAATTCCCGGATAGACAGGGAAGAGAATCCATTATTATGGATAAGGCTTATTGCCTCATCAATTATTTGTTCCTGCCTTAGTTCTGTTGATAATCTTTTCATAATATAAAACTTTTTAATTACAAAATTAAGTTAGTTAACGTTAACTAACAAATATTATTTTAAACCCAAAATATTCATTAGAAACTATGAAATACCTAAGGACTAAGAACAGGCTTGTCATTCTGAGGAGTGAAACGACGAAGAATCTCTTACACGAATGAGATGCTTCGACTTCGCTCCGCATGACATTTACAAACTATTATGAATTTCCTAATGAATAAATTGGGTTAAAAAAATTATATTGGTGGATATTATAAAATTGATATTATAAGAAATAATTTAAGTTAAGTCGTCTTTATTCTTTTTATTGCAGACAATTAATCCGGCGCCGGGTTGGTTGGTTATATAATGCCACAGCCACTCAAACACAACTCTGAATCTGTTTCTGAAATTAATGATAAATTAAATGTGAAGGATTGGCCATAGAATCCATGCAAAAAAACCTGAGAATTTCATTTTACCAAACAATGCAATTGCTTTTGCTTTTCCGATT
>JAKAKE010000101.1 GCA_021824625.1 Bacteroidota bacterium
ATCCTTTTTTCTATATACACCATTCGAAGTTCCAACATAAATATTAGAATCTTTAGCAACTATACAATAAACAGATGCATTATTCAATCCTGAGTCAATTTTTCTCCAATCTTTTCCAAAATTTGTTGACATTATTGCTCGATAACTTGACGCAGCATAAATATTAGAGTCTTTAATATCAAAGTTAGCTATATAACTATTATTAGGAGTTAAATTTATCCATTGGGAATCAATATTTGGACAGAAGTACAATCCACTATTAGAGCCAACAAATATACTTGAATTGACAACTTTAATTTTTGATATATATTTCCCATTTAATCCAATGTAATTCCAGAATGAACCGCTGCTATCATACAAATAAATTCCATTTTCAACAGCTGCTAATAAAGTATTTTTATACTTCTCTAAACAATAAATTTGTGTTCCTGATAACCCATTATTACATTCTTCCCACTGAGAATAAATATTATTGATTTGAATTATACTTAAGAAAAGAAAAAAAATGATTAGCTTTTTCATGCTGTTACCTTACTAACAATGGATTTTTATTTTAAATTTAACTAATAATTTAATCAAAGAAAAGAAAATTTAAATATTTATTTTTGAATTATACAATAACAAAGCGAATCTCCACCATCCCTATGATAAATGTAGGTATGCTCTTCGTTTTTTATTATTCTGAAATTATTCTTTAATGCTCTTTGATAAAATTCGTAGTCTTCACCGAAACGTAATGATTTGAAGCCACCGATTTGCAAAGCTGATTCTCTTTTTATAATTAGTGTACCGCCAATGATGCAATTGTCGAGGTGAATCTGTTTACCCGGATTTTCAATATCAGGAACATAAGGATTGCCAATGATTTTTGTTCCTCCATATAATAAATCAATTTCAGGATGAGCCAATAATATTTTTTTTCTACTGGAAAGATGTTCAGGCAAGTATTCATCATCAGAATCGAGGAATGTTATATATTGTCCTGTACTCTGCATCAGTCCTTCATTCTTAGAAAAGCCTGAGCCATGATTTTCATGAAAAAAGTATTTTATTTTTGGATGTTGTTTTAAATATTTTGAAATGATTTCTTTTGTATTATCTGTGCTACCGTCATCAATGATGATAGCTTCCCAATCTGTTTCAGTTTGATTGAACAATGTATCAATAGCCCTGCTGATGAGTCCGGCACGGTTGAATGTACAGATTATGACTGAGAAGAATGGCTGATTATTCAAAAGGAAACCCCCTTAATCCCCCTTTGAAAAAGGGGGAAAATTGATGGATTCCGCATCAAGTGCAGAATGACATACTTGACAATAATATATATATGGGATCTTATACTCATAATTATCTTATCCCTTATTCGCACTTTGAAAAAGGGTGCTGAAAAATCTTTAATGCTCAAAAACGTTTAATAAAATGTTTATAGCATACAATCGAAAGAAGTGAATGGATATTGTTGAATTCTGGACTATTTGCTCGGCAAACGGGATTGTTCTCAGCATTGAACAGATTAGACAGATTGAAAGATACAGGGATGAGCTTGTTTATTGGAATGAGAGGGTGAATCTTATTTCACGCAAAGATATTGAGAATGTTCTCGAAAATCATATTCTTCATTCGCTTTCGGTTTTGAAATATATTAATTTATCATTAAAATCAAGATGCCTTGACTTAGGTACAGGCGGGGGATTGCCGGGAATCCCGATTTCAATTGCGAATCCCGAAGCACGGATGTTTCTGGTAGATT
The DNA here is from genome assembly GCA_021824625.1 of Bacteroidota bacterium. Taxonomy (GTDB): domain Bacteria; phylum Bacteroidota; class Ignavibacteria; order Kapaibacteriales; family UBA2268; genus XYC2-FULL-35-21. Next base: position 1,751 of record JAKAKE010000101.1, read on the forward strand.
CAATCGGTAAGAAAATTAAGATTACGGATATGATGGCAAAACATACCGGAAATAAATATATAAAAGCAATATATGCAAGAGTAGAAGACCTTGCTGAATTAAGAGAGTATAATTCGAATTTTGATTTTATATTTGCACGTGCTGTTTCGGATGCAGAGCAAATTGTGAAATGGACAAGGAATTTGCTAAAACAGAGCGGGAAAATTGTTCTTTTCAAAGGTGGTGATTTGACTGATGAGATTGAAAAACTGAAAAAGAGTTTTCCTAAAATTAAAATTAAAATACATATTATTTCTCTTATCGGATATGAAAAATTTGAAAATGAAGAGAAAAAAATATTGGAATGTTTTTTTTGTTAATTACACCACCTAATTCATACTAAATTGAATGGAAAAATATATAATAAAATATTTTAAAAAAAAAGATTATGAATAAAATTTCTATAAAATATAAAATAAATATTATAATTTTATTATTATTAATAAGTTATACTTATATTCAGCCTGTTTTATTTGCTCAAAAAATAGAGAGTAAATTCAAGATAGCAAGAGTGAAATATTCTGGTGGTGGAGACTGGTATAATGACCAGACAAGCGAACCGAATTTACTGAAATTTATTGCTCAGAATACGAATTTACCAATTGACCCGGTTTATGAATTTGTTGACCTTGCATCAGATAATCTTTTTGCATATCCGGTTATTTATTTAACAGGACACGGGAATGTGAATTTTACAAATACAGAAGCTCAGAAACTCAGGTCATATTTGCAAAACGGTGGCTTCTTATATATTGACGATGACTATGGATTGAATGAATATATTCGTAAAGAGATGAAGAAGGTTTTTCCTGAACAGGACTTTGCAGAAATTCCTTTCAGCCACGGAATTTATAATTGTCATTTCAAATTTCCGAAAGGACTACCGAAGGTTCACGAGCATGATGATAAGGCACCTCAAGGTTTCGGGCTTTTCTACAATGGCAGGCTTTGTGTATTTTATACTTATGAATCCAATTTGGGTGACGGCTGGGTTGACCCGGATATATATAAAGACCCGCAGGAAATCAGGGAAGCTGCTTTTAAGATGGGAACAAATGTGGTTGTGTGGGCACTGACAAATTAATTACGAATTACGAATTATGAATTACGAATTATGAATTACGAATTTCGATGATGGATAATTATAATATAAAATATAATCAGATTTTAAATAGAATTTTTGCGGTAAGAAGCAAAGAAACAATAAGCTTGTTTTTGTCGGGATTATTGAAAACACTGTCTTTACTCATGATATTAATTCTGTTTGTTTCATTAGTTGAGATGATTGCTAATGGGGATGAGGTTTTCCGCACTATTCTTATTGGATTACTTCTGATTTCTTCAATTATTGCAGGCTCAATTATATTAAATGGCTCTCTTGTCAGGCTTTTGGGATTAAGAAAACCCAGCCTCGAAAAAATAGCCCTCAGAATAGGTGATGCCTATCCTGAACTGAAAGACAGGCTTTGTAATGGAATTCAATTAATCAAGAATTTATCAAAGAAATCGGGAACATCATCTGAGCTTGCTGTTGCTGCATTTGGGAATATATCTGATGATGCGGAAAATAAGGATTTCACTGTGATTATTAATAAAAAGGAAACAAAAAAATCTCTACTATATTTCTTAGCCGCTTTTGTAATAACAATTTTATCACTTGGAATATTCCATTCATCTCTCGGTGCGGCATTTTTCAGAGTACTAAATTTCAATGAATCATTTCTTCCGCCTGCTCCATTTACTTTGTCAATAAAACCGGAAAAAGCATCTGTGCTGAGAGGAACAAATGTTATAATAACTGTTTCAGCAAAGGGTACGGCACCCGAAAAAGTGATTTTATTTGTCCGGGAAAAGCAACAGGAAACTTATGATACATACACTTTGAGGTCTGATTCTGACGGTGTGTTTAAATATGAAATCCCTTCAATCAGGCAGTCAGTGGTGTTTTATGCAGAAACCCCATGGCTCAATACTTCAGTTAAGACAAATGAAGGTGAAATCAATGTTGTTGATAAACCTTCGATACGCTCAATGACAGGGAAGTTGATTTATCCATCTTATACAAAGCTTTCTGCAAGGACATTGGATGAACAAAGTGCAGATATTGCGGCTCTGAAAGGCTCGGTTGTAAGTTTACAAGTTTTATCGAATAAAGAATTATCCACAGCTTCGATTGTAATTGAAAATGACCCGGCTCAATCGCTTAATGCAGCTGATAACTCCAATATAAATATTTTAAATAATGATAGTATAAAAGTGAAGATTGATACAAGTATTGTAACGATGAAGATAGATGGGAAAAAAGCTTATGGTTCTTTCCGTGTTTCGAAAAACGGGAATTATTACATCAGAATAAAAGATAGAAACGGAGAGTATAATTCAGAACCAATAAAGTACGGAATAGTTGCTTTGAATGATGATTTTCCTTCTATTTCACTAATTTCACCGACAACAGATATACAAGTAACCGAAGAAGCATTATTACCTATAAGAGTCTCAATATCCGATGATTATGGTTTCTCGGGATTGAAGCTGTTTTATAGAATGGTTGAATCTCAATATGCACAACCCGAACAAAAGTTTTCTTCAATCAATGTTCCTATACTGTCAAATGAAAATACAGGGGACATACCATATTTATGGAATCTGAATAAGATTAACATTGCACCCGAAGACAGGTATGAATTTTATCTTGAGATTTATGATAATGACATCGTTTCAGGACCAAAATCAGCAAGGACACAGACTTTGTCGGTAAGGCTTCCTTCACTCGATGAAGTACTGAAGGATGCTGATAAGACACAGGATAAGCTTCAGAAAGATTTGCAGAATGTTCTTAAGCAGGCTGAAGAAGTGAAAAAAGATATGAATGAATTGAACAAGGAGATGCTCAAGAGCGAAGGCAAAAAAGAAATGGATTGGAAAGAAAAGAAAAGCCTTCAGGATATTCAAAAGAAGCAGGAAGCAATTCAACAAAAGTTATCTGATGTGCAGAAAAACATGGAGCAGGTAACAAAACAATTACAGGAAAATAATGCACTGTCCCCTGAAACACTTGCAAAGTATATGGAACTCCAGAAACTACTCAATGAAGTAAATTCTCCTGAATTAAGAAAGCTCCAGGAAAGAATGCAGCAGATGCTTGAATCCGTTCCGAAGGAACAGCTTCAAAAAGCGATGGAAGAGGTTAAGTTTAACGAAGAGAATTTCCGCAAGAGCATTGAGAGAACAATAAAGATTCTAAAAAGATTACAGGCTGAACAGAAGGTTGATGCACTGACAAAAAGAGCAGAGGAATTACAAAATAAACAGGAGGATTTACAGAATAAACTAAGTAATACAAATCCATCAGATGAGAAAAAAAGGAATGACCTTGCTAAACAGCAAAATGAACTGAAAAAAGATTTGGAGGATATTGGCAAAGAACTTAAAGACCTTGAGAAGTTAATGAAAGAAATCGGGGACGATATGCCGCTTGATGAACTTGATAAAGCAGAGCAGGAGCTTAGCCAAAATGAGACTGAACAGGATATGCAGGAATCACAGGAATCCATGGAACAAGGCCAGTTCAGCAAAGCACAGAAATCACAAAGTTCTGCTTCACAGAAACTACAAAAGTTTGCCAAGCAAATGAAAAAATTGAAGCAGGAAATGGAAAGTAAAGTTACAAAAGAAGCAATCCGTAAGATGCAGAAAGCAATTTCAAATATGCTCGAATTGTCAAAGAAGCAAGAGCAGTTGAAATCCAAGACTTCATCTGCTGATTATAACTCTACCCAACTCCCGAAATATGCCCAGGAACAATCAGACATGCAGGAGGCTTTGGGAAACATTGCTAATAGCCTCATGGAACTCTCTCAGAAATCATTTGCAGTAACACCTGAAATGGGTAAGGAAATAGGCGATGCTTTAAATTCCATGAGAAATTCCATCAGTAAACTATCGGAGATGCAGACTCTTGCTTCTGCACAGGAGCAGGGGAAATCAATGGCGGCAATGAATAATGCAATAATTCAGATGCAGTCTATGCTATCGCAGATGCAAGGTTCAG
>JAKAKE010000027.1 GCA_021824625.1 Bacteroidota bacterium
TCATAGCAACAAATACCCTCGTTGAAGAAATTCTCAAATCAGAAAAACCTCCCGAAGTATTTATCAATGCTTCAGGAGTTGATTACTACGGAGACACAGGAGACACAGAAGTTGACGAATCCTCACCCGTCGGTGAAGGTTTCCTCGCTTCTGTCTGCCGTCAATGGGAAGAAGCCGCATTCAAAGCATCTGCCAAAACGAGAGTAGTAGCCGCAAGAATGGGACTTGTCCTTGCAAAAGAAGCACTCGCAATGAAGCGAATGTTATTACCATTCAAATTATTCATTGGCGGTCCTCTCGGCACAGGCAAACAATGCATCCCCTGGATTCACATAGACGATGTCGTTGAAATGTACAAATGGGTAATCGAAAACGACAGCATTAAAGGTCCCGTCAATTTCGTCTCACCCCACTTGGTAACGATGAATCAATTTGCAAAAGCAATGGGAAAAACACTCCACCGCCCATCAATATTCAAAGTCCCTGAATTTATGCTTCGCATTGCAGTTGGTGAATCCGCCGATATGATTGTAAATTCAAAACGGGTAGTACCGCGAGTGGCTTTAGACAAGGATTTTCAATTCAAGAATAGAGAATTGCAAAAAGCATTGATAGATATTTTATAACAAAACAAAATACATTTAATTTTAACATTTTAGAATTAAACCACCACCGCCATAGGCGGTTGTTTTAACAAAGATAAATAATTATATAATAAGGTATAACCAAAATCAGTTATTACCACCGCCATATGCAGTGGATTTCTTTGATAAAAAAATTAATAATAAATTTAAAATAATAGTATTATAAAATTAGAAACTAGTTATGAAGGAACTTTAAAATCTATTCGTAATGGGTCCACATTTTAAGTATTTTTATAACTTTACTTTTTTCATAAATCTGGTAAACTAACCTGTGCTGCTTATTGATTCTTCTTGAAACAAATCCTTTCATTTTACCTTTTAAAATTTCATATTTTGGTGGATAAGCAAATGGGTCTTCTTTGATAATATTGAGCAATCTCTCAACCTTGATTTTCAGATTTGAAACAGCAATTTTCTTTGCATCCTGCTGTGCCTGCTGGGTAAAATATATCTCCCACATTTACCAACCGGGAGTTTTTGAACAATCTTTTAATTCTTCTTTCGATGCATTGACAATTGAATCAACCATTCCTGGAATACTTTCCAAATATTCGGAATCATTTTCCTTTTTGGATTTCTCTTTCAAGAAATTTGCATAATCCAGTAAATCCTGAAGGTAATAATAAGGAATTTCATCAGTTATTTTTACTAAATCAGATTGTAAGACGTTCATTTTTCTTCTATTAAAAATAATTTTTTAAATTACAGTAACTTTAAACGAAATAAATTACATTTATTTTATTTATAAGACAAATCAACATATATTCTTTTAATTATTTCCATAATATTAAACCGTAATCTGACACCCTGAGCGTAGTCGAAAGGTCAGCCCACTTACTCAAAAGGGTTTCGGGGATTTCAATTATAATCAAAAACCTTAATCCGACCTCTGAACCTTAGTAACAAAACCCTATCCCTACCAACCACCTTATTGCCTTATCCCAATCCAGTAGGGATTGGACGTTTGAAAAAAAAGTATTTTACCAAGCCGGCAACTTATAAGTTGAACATTAGTCAAAGCTGTAATCGGGATATTACAATAACAAAACGAAGATATTTATTTATTAAAAAAAAAGTGAAGAACCCGCAAATCATTTTGCCGATTCTTCACTTCGTACTATATTAAAAATTTATTTTAATTTTATAACAGCCCTGACATATTGTCTGCCATTATATACTAAATTGATATAATATGTTCCCGAAACCAGATTTGAATTTCTGTTGATTATAAAGTAATTTTCACCCTTATTAACAAAACCGCTGTAAACATCAAACACTTGCTCACCTGTTTCATTATATAATGCACAACTGATATTGCCATCATTCGGAACAGTTAGTTTTAATGTTGAAGCGTCACTGAACGGATTTGGCTCATTTACTAATTCGACCATAGAATTCATGTCCGAAGCAACGTCAGATGTAATTTCGCTCAGCACATCAATTCTACCGGCATATAACTGCCCGTTTTTAATATCCTCATATATATAAACCTTCAGTCCGGATTTCAGTTCAGTGTAAGAAATCCTGCTCCCGTATTTATTATATACCTGGGTTTCATCATCAACAGCAAAGTTCCTGTTGTTTGCTGAGAAATTATTAGAGGATACCATATCTATATCAGAAACTTCTTCGCTGTCGTTGTGATTTGTGTTCTCCTTAACTTTTATCATCAATGCATAGTTTATGCTGTCCACAATACTATATTTGACTTTGACAAAATTACCTGCGGCTAAATCAGCAAACGAAATGACACTGTCTTGAGCGAATATCATTGTCTCCGAAGTTACTGTGAATACCGTGTTATTTACAGTGAATGTACTGTCGAGAACAGCAGTGATTTCCCCTTGAATTTCAGCCTCCTCAGACATTGTTGATTTTACTTCAATCTTACTTGCAATTTTGACGTCGTTAACGATTGTTCCATGAACTTCGACTTCCATACCGACAACTAAATCGCTAAGCCCTATCAATCCTGTTTCTTCCATTTTAATCACAGTATTTGAATCCACGACAAACATTGTCCCGTCAACTGTCAGTGTGTCAATGTTTATTGCTTCGATTGGACCCTTCAGTTCAAACTCTGTTATAGTATCGTTATTATCATCCTTAATTTCAATTTCTGTAGCTACCAAAGTGCTGTCAGTCATAAATCCTTTAATTTTTACCGTTACCCCAACTATTAAATAGGACTTATCTACTGTCGAATCTTCTTTTGTTATTCTTGTGTCGGCAGTGAGCTCGAACGTTTTATCATTGACCGTTACTGTACTGTCGCTCACATCTGTAATTTCGCCCTCCTCTTCAACTTCAACTAATACTGTATCTATACTTATGACTTCTATTTTTTGAGCAAGATATGTACCGCTGTCTATCACGCCTTTAACTTCGACTGAATCCCCGGCAATCAGTTCACTGAAACTAATTGAGCCAACATTCTCTTTTTCAATGACAGTATTTGAGTCAACAAAAATTGTCAGAGTGTCAATCGTAAAATTATCGGAGCCAATCGTAAGTATTGTACCTGTTATCTCAAATTCCTGTGTGGAATCCTGTACTTCACCCTTGATTTCAATTTTTTGAGCAAAATAAACACTGTCAATTATAATCCCTTCCACCTCAACCTCCAAACCTACTGCCAGTTCAGATACTGAAGAAGAATCCTCATCATCAAAATCTATTTCTGTTGAATCTGTAAGCATTATTATTTGCCCGTTAACTGTAAGGCTTGAATCAGACAATTCGCTTATAAATCCTGAAATCGAGAATTCGGAAACTTCTTCCTCATCCCCATCATCATTCGTTAGCAATTTGATTTCGGTTGCAGTCAGTACGCTGTCTATTAATTCTCCCTCGACCTTGACTGAATCACCCACTTTTAACAAATCAAAGCTGATATCTCCTTCTGCTTCAATCTTTGTATCGCTATTAACTGCAAACTCTGTACTGTCAACTGTAATCGAAAATAATGTAATAGCTGTAATAGTACCTGTAACCTTCACATTACTGTCTCCATCATCGTCGCTGTAAAGATTGAAATTCATTACCGGTATCAGTAACAATACCAATAATAATGACATCATATATTTTAGTTTTAAATTATTCATAACAACCTTCCCCAAAAATTACATATTAATTAACATTTATATGAAGCATTAACACAGAAATAAAATAAAAGTTGCAAAATATTTTAGCTCAATCTAATATTTTAAAAGCATTAAACAATATAAGTTTAATATCATAACGACTTAATTAATTAAAAAAAATAATAAATTAAACGAATATTACTAACCAAATCTTTATTATCCTTTAAGAAATTTATTACAAAGCGAATTGTCCCCAAAGTAGCTTTGGAAAAGAATTTTCAATTCAAATTCAGAGAATTGGAAAAAGCTCTCATTGATTTATTATAGCAAAACTAATTATAAAATTATAAATTAGAAATTTATTGAAAATTGAAAATTAGAAATTGAAAATTATAATTAATAAGCTTTACCTTTATATTAAAATTAATGCTTAATATTAATAATGATATTTACATGATACTATTATTATTTCAACTTCGGTAACTTTGTAAACTAAGCGGTGTTCTTGTGTGATACGGCGAGACCAGCATCCTTGATAATCATGTTTAAGTGGTTCTGGTTTTCCTAATCCCTCGAAAGGTTGATTTTGAATGTTCTCAATAAGTTTAGCGATTTTTCGGTATATTTTTATGTCGGTATTTGCCCATTCCTTATAATCTTCTAAAGCTTCCTGCCAAAATTTAATCTTCTTCATTAGCAGTCTTTATTATTTCTTCATAAGGGACTTCAACCAAATTCCTGTTGTTATTAACATCCTCAATAGCTCTGGCTAAATGTTTACGGTTTTTCTCAGACTTCATCAAAAATTCCGTTTCATCCAAATGCTCCACGGTTAATCGAATTTCACCTTCGTTAAACATTTTTTTTAAATTTTCCAGGAACTCATAATTGAGTTCATCCTTTGTTAGTGTATATGTAGCGTGCATTTTCATCAAATGAATTAATAGAACAAAAAATATGAAAAAAAACGATTGAATTACAAATATAGTTTATTCTGTGTATATCAAATAAATTTGAAATAATTTAAAACCTTATCCCATCCTCAAAACCTTAGTAGCAATACCTCATCCCTTCCTACCAACCTTCCTAGCTCAAAATTTCATTTACTCAATACCAATCTGAAGAAAGTGTCATTATTGATTTTAATCAGTTTTTGCCAATCTATATATTTTTTCCACCATCTAATTCCGCTCATTCCATCTCTCGTTGAATTTAAATAATCATTGTCAAATTCTTTTAATTTACTTTGGTAATCATTTTTTTTAACTTCTATAAAAACTGAACCATCACTTTTGAGAGTATAAGGAACATTTTCAAGAATAATATAAAAAACATCAATTAATGACTTATAATAATCATCACGAAGGTAATCTTCTCCATAATATTTATGAGATATCTTTATGTTCTTAATAGTATAATTTAATGAATCAATATCAAAATAGATGTTTAAGTATATGCAATTATCCCAAAATTCATTACTTCTGAAACTATTTGTTGAATTACAGAAATGATAATTATATTTTAATAAATCATCATCATTCTTATAGCACCAAAAATTTTGAAAATCACTTTTCATATTATTAATTACATTAGACTCATAAACACCATTGTAAATATTTGAATCTATACCCTGATTTGGAGGTGCTCCAGTTGACCTATACTCTTTAACAATTGCTGCAAAACTCATTGAAGCCAAATAAATACTCCAATCATTAAACTCCCAATCTCCCAGCTTCACCAATTGAAATTCATAAGTTTCTCCATCTTCCGGTATTATATTAATCGTATCTCGTCTGTAACCTTTTGCATATCCAATAAAAGTGCAGGAATCATATTGAAAAATCAATTTGCTATTAAATGGATGTGACTCATTATAAAAAAGATTATCTGATTCTTCATCAGTTTTAATAAATTTAATGATCTGCTTTGTACTACCTCCTTCAAATATCACAAAATAGACCCCATACTTCAATGGTTCACTTATTTCAATATCGTTTATTTTATTTTTTAAATATTGCTGGTAAGATGAAATTAACACACCTAATGTGTTATAGATTCGTATCTGTAGAATAATATCTTAGA
>JAKAKE010000190.1 GCA_021824625.1 Bacteroidota bacterium
TTTGAATGATGAATTAAGTTAGAAGTAATCTAATAATTATAAAACAATTCTATCACGTTATGATTAAATATCAGTAGCTTAGATTAATAACTACCTTTGATTTTCCCGCAGGGAATTTAATTTGAATGGTGGCTTTATATTTTATTTTTAACACAAATAACAAGAAGGGAAGGCACAAAGAGGCACTAAGGACGGAAAAAAATTGACTGAACTGTGATTTGTGTGATTAGGATTAACCCCACATTTTAGTGTGGTGGCTGGGATGGGGCTGTGGGTCAGGTCTCGTGCCTCCCCCCCCATACTGAAGTATGGGGTTATTCTTATGCAGAGCAGTAAATTGACTGAACTGTGATTTGTGTGATTAGGATTAACCCCACACTTATTGTGGTGGCTGGGATGGGGCTGTGGGTCAGGTCTCATTTCCCCCATGCCGAAGCATGGGTTTAATTTTTCGCAGAGCCGCCATGAAAAAAGACTATGCCGCGGATTAAATTTTGTTCTTCCAATTTCCAATTCAAAATAAAATAACAATTTCATACTTCTATCGTCTAATAAGACAATAAAACAAAAATTTGTATTGAATTTAAAAATGAGTTAATTTTGCGTGCCTATTGGCTCACCGTTTTTTTTAATTAATCTGAGGAGTATTAGATAGTTATTACGCTTATTAAAGCCGCATAAAGCTTTTCGATTGAGCAACAATATTGACAACTTGGATGAATCAGTAACCTATGCCGGAGATTCTTTGAAACAGCATACAATTAAAATTTAATGAATTATTATAAAGGAGTATAAAATGCCAAACCATGAAACAACAACGGCTTCACCTCAAGTGATTGACATAGCCGACCTCAGGCCCAAAAAGATTGCAGAGCTTACATCCCTTGCAAAAAGCCTTGGGATTAGCCACTTTTCTAATTTAAGAAAGCAGGAGCTTATCCTGCAAATCGTCGAAGCACAAACAAGAACCGCACCCAAGGATTTACAAATCGAAGGTTTGATTACCTCCGGAGGCGTTCTTGAAGTACTTCCTGACGGATATGGTTTCCTTCGCAGTGCGGATTACAATTATCTTCCTTCACCCGATGATATTTATGTTTCACCTTCACAGATTAAGAAATTTTTATTGAGAACCGGTGATTCAATCAAAGGACAGGTTCGTCCTCCGAAGGAAGCGGAAAGATTCTACGCATTGCTCAAAGTCGAAAGCGTAAACTATCTCGACCCTGATTTAATCCGCGACAGAACTATATTCGACAACCTGACACCGCTCTATCCGAACAGGAGAATTAAACTCGAATCAGGCCCAAGCGAATATTCGATGAGAATAGTTGATTTGCTTTGCCCTATCGGTATGGGACAGCGCGGTTTGATTGTGTCTCCCCCAAAATCAGGAAAGACAATTCTTCTCCAGCAGACTGCAAACAGTATAACAAGGAATCACCCCGATATAAAATTGATTGTACTTCTGATTGATGAACGCCCCGAAGAAGTTACAGATATGGAGCGTTCCGTAAAGGCTGAAGTAATTTCTTCAACATTCGACGAGCCGCCCGAGCGGCATGTGCAGGTAGCCGACATGGTTCTCGAAAAAGCCAAACGTCTGACTGAAGCAGGAATGGATGTAGTTGTTCTTCTCGACTCAATCACACGCCTTGCAAGGGCGCACAATACAGTAGTTCCTCATTCTGGTAAAATTTTATCGGGTGGTGTTGATGCAAATGCACTACATAAACCAAAAAGATTTTTCGGTGCCGCCAGAAATATCGAAGAGGGCGGCTCATTGACTATCATAGCAACAGCCTTGATTGAAACCGGAAGCAGGATGGACGAAGTCATATTTGAGGAATTTAAAGGCACGGGCAACATGGAGCTTGTTCTCGACCGACGCATAGCCGACAGAAGAGTATTCCCTGCAATTGACGTTAACAAATCAGGGACACGACGCGAAGAACTTATACTCGACCAGGATGAGCTTACACGCATTTGGATTTTGCGTAAAGTTCTTGCCGAATTAAACACAGTGGAAGCAATTGATTTTCTGCTTAACCGAATGAAAGGCACCAGGAGCAACAGAGATTTTCTTCTGGCAATGAATAGTTGATTAATCATCACCCTCCTGCAAAAAATCAGCAGGAGGGTATGTTTTTTCAATATTGAATTTTTCTAAGTTCAACAGGATTATTTTCATATTAACTTTCTCTCTGGTTTCAATAAACAGCGGCAATTCCCAAACGAACAATTCAGATAAACATAATGATTTATACTAAGCTGCTTAAATTATTCTGAATTCTAATGATATCATTTTTCACTTCGTTCGGAAAGACAAAATATTAAATCGGTATCTTTAGAACAATCCGGTATAAAAAAAAACGGGGCTTGATTCAACCCCGTTTTTTTCAAAACCGTGTCAGGACTTAGTCCTGGCACTTTAACAATTATTTTCTCGGCGATTATCTCGCTATCACCATCTTCTTTGTGCTGTGGTAGGGGCCGGATGTCATCTCGTACCAGTAAACTCCGCTCGGCATATTTGCCACATCGAGGCTTATCTTGTACAATCCGATTTCAAGTTCTTCCTTAACAGGCATGGCTATAACTTCTGAGTTTGAGTTATATATCTTTATTTCCGTGTATCCCTTCAATCCCACCGAGAATTCAATCTCTGCATTATTGTTTGTTATCGGATTAGGGTTAATGCTCTGTAATCCGTAAGATGTATTTGATAACACAACTTTCCTGAGGTCAAACACGCATGTCGGCTGAATTGCAATATCAGTGTTGATTGTGCTGATGTCAACACAAGCGTTGTTTGTAGCAATGGTATGAACGACAGTTGACATTGAATCCTGTCCCTTTGGCAAATATGTTGAAATCCTGAAGCCAATCAATTTACCTGGTGTTGCAGTTAACTTATCAGTTCCTGTCAGGGTGAATTTTATCGTACCGCTTACATCATTTATCGTAGGAGGGGAAATCGTGTACTTGTTATCCAATAAGCCGCCAGTCAATGAAATACTATTTTCTTCGACTTTCAGGAAGTCTCCGTTGTACTTAATAACAACATCCAAAGAATGAATATCTGCTAATGCAATATCTTCCGTGCTTGGATTGAGGGCTATGGTTCCGTCAATAGTAGTACCAATCACGGTTAGATTAGTGCTTAAAGTAAGAGTAGTTGTAAGATTGTGATGCTCACATACACCTGTAAGAGTAGCACTAACTATCGAATCGTTTAGAGAGTTATTGTAAACCATCAAATCTGCCTGGTGTGTACTCAAGTCTGGTACAGGTGTTCCCGGCAATGCCTTGTATCTAATCTGAATCTCTTTGGACGCACCACCTGCCGCCAACGGGAAACCGGCGGTATCAATCGGATTCACAAACTCGAACTCATTCCGGCTTGCCTGGTTTAATGGCTGTAATTTTAAAGATTTAACTAATAATTCATCATCACCTGTGTTAGTCACAACACATTTTATGATTTGCGGGTCAAAAACACAAGTCTGAATCTGACCTGCAGTAACCGTAATACCCTGAGCAATTCCTGTACCTGTCCAGTTGGATGTAACTTCGGCTTCTGCATCGCTTACGGATGATAATGATGCATTCGATTGAGCTACTTTATCGGCTACGAACTGTGCGTCAAACTCAATAAACTCTCCCTGTGCAAGTTTTCTCGGGAATGTCAATGCCTGTTTGTTATACTTGAATCCCTCTGTTCCCCAGTTTATATTGTCAGGCGAAATTGTTCCTGCAGGTGCCACCATGAAATCCGTTATAGTGACTGAATCTCCGTAAGCCCAGTCAATAGGGGATTTGTTTGTAAACCTGACAAGCCTTGTATTCGGATTTGCATAATCCTGAAGCACCGTTGAACCGAAATCAACGTCTGCAGTTACCATTTGAGGTACTATTCCTATTCCTCTTAATATCGTCTGTGTCTGACTTTTCGCTGTGTTGTCATATTCGATTATTAACTCATGAGGACCTGTTACTGTCGGGTGGAATTTGACCGGAACTATTATACTGTCATTAGGTTGTATCTTCTTGTTCACTAACAACCCCCTGTCAAACTTAAAAGCATTTCCATTATTATCGCTTTTTGTTATAATATTATAAATGGTAACTGCCTCTGTGCCTCCGTTATAAAGCTTAATTACCTGGTAGCCGTTATCCGGGTCATAAGGCCCAGCCGGGAAGTTTGGCCTGTCAATCCTTCTCCGTCCCCAGTCATATCCGTTTGCCACGAGGTCAGGCTTGATGCCTCTTCCCCTGAGGTCTCCGATACTGTCAACTCCGACTTTTTCGCTGTTGCTGATGAAGAACATCGAGTCAGTATATACGATTGTGTCCGTAGGCAAAAATCTTACTTCATAACTAAACACCTCTCCCGGTGTCAGTTTTAATGGAACATTGGGATCTATAACAAGGTCCGGTATGAAAATTGACGGCTGCCTTGGTCCTGTATAACCTGTGATTATCAGGTCAATTGTACCGAGGTTTCTAATTTCAATTGTACCTTGTGATGATGAATTAACACTAACGTCGCCGAAGTCATAGTATGTAACGTCAATGATGGCGCTTCCCACTTTTGCTTTGACTTGAGATTTATAAGAAAATGTACATGTATCACCCACACCGATAGAATCCTTGAATTCTCCATTTGTTGTTGCAGAGAATCTGACTGTGAACATTACAGAATCATTTTCTTTAATCGTCAAAGGTAAATTAAATCCAAAGATATCAAAACCAGGAAACATTTTCTTAAGCATTAGGTCTTTGATTTCTACTGCTGAAGTTTTAGATTCATTAATCACCCAGCAATTCATCTCTTTTGATTCACCGACAGCGAGAAGGCCGAAATCAAGATTAGGCCTAATAGCAAGTTTGACGGCATTATAATCTATTACAATTGTCGTATCATTACCCCGCCTGTCAATGAAAGTTATAACAGCACGTCCATCCTTTGAGGGATTAACAACCCATGCATGCCATTTTGTAAAAGCATCTTCACCAGGTATGAAATCCTGATATGTGAACCTGAAGTTAAAACTTGCTTCAGCATCGAAGACTATCAATGATAGATTAGACCTGTCATTATTTCTTGGCATATCCTCGACAAGTTCTCCATAAGTTTCATAAGTCCCATTCTCACTACAATCAAAAGTCCATGTCGGGTTTGGAGGCAAAGTGTCGGGTTTTTCCAAATCACCGAGTGCGACGCTTGTCGGATGTCCGTAAGAATCCCATGGTGAAAATCCATAAGCATAAGCGGCAAACGGGTCGTTTGCCCTGATTTTATAAACACCGTCGCCAGGCAGTAAAATCGTTTTGCTGAAATAAGTCAAGCCGTTCACTTTTACGGCAAACGGTAATCCGGGTTTCGGGTCAATATCCATTACCCGCTTCCATACGAAATTACCGCTCTGAACCGAAGCGAACTCAAGGTCATTAGGAATGCTTCCGTCGTCATTAGCTCTGAAAACAAGATTAATGTAATTTGTTGTAAAACCAAAGCCGCCTTTTATTCCGGGTGTATTGAATATAATTTCTCGTTGATACTGCTCCAGTGGAGTTAAAATCAACATGAATGGGTCACTGACAATACCATCATCATCCTGGCCGGGATTGAACTGCTCTACGTAAATCGGTTTATCACCGGAAAATACGATAGGCCTTGGAGCCCCGACATCGGCTCTGAACCTGATCCAGCCTGAATTTTCAAGCCCTGAACCGGTTGTTAAATTTCCAATATGCTGTCTGTCGAGGTATAATGATGTACCGGCTTCTTTGGCGAATATTTTAACAATAGAATTTCTGAGCCTTCCGTATATCGGTGTGTAATGATATTCGGTTCCCCATGTATTTGTAGGAAGCTCCATTTCACACATATAATCGCAGTAGCCTGTGTTTTCGGGAACATAAGCACAGAAGTTACTCGATAATACACTGACCGGTTTGGTTGACCTGATTCGGCTTCCCGAAAGGTCCGCCCTCACCCCGTAACTGCTTATTAAAAGTACGTCCCCTTTCCACAGGGTATAGCTTCTTGTTTCACCCGGCATTTGTCCGCCGGCTGTTTTCGAGCCTGATGTTCCACCCATTGTGAATCTGACTTTGTTGTTGTCATAAGGAGAAACTACTGCAGTATAGCATGGCAGGTACTGCCCTCCTATGAACGCAATATCAGCCCATGATGCTACTACGTAATCTTTACCAAGCGAAGATGACGGCAAAGCAAGATAGCTGTCGCTTGTGTACTGGTACCGCGTTACGCCGTAAACAATGATTGGCTGTGATGCATATACGTGGACACCAAAGCCATTATAGACAGCATCCGGCTCCGGCATCTGGTTGTCCCTTTTTCTGTAGCATTGTCCCAATGCCGGTGTAAGTGTGAATTCAATAATATCATTTGCAACAGTCTTCTGCTGCCTCATGTATCCCTTACCGGGTATTTCAACGGTAACTGTGGTTTCAACACCTGATGAAACATACAATTTCAGGTCATTCTTCATACCTGACGTTTCCCAGCAGGGATTGAATGTTACCCAGAAGTCAGTACCCATATTGTTGGAACCCAGCAGCTCAGGCAGTTTTTTCTTGAACTCCTTTAGGTTAAAATCTTTTGCAGAGCCGGTTGACACTGCAAAACAAGTGATTAATAAAAAAGCAATAAATGCTGTAAATCTGAATTTCATAGAACCTCCATAGTAATATTTATAACATATCTTTTAGTAAATTTCACAACTAACCAACTGTAATAACAAAAAAAAATGCAAAATGTTACAGTGAAAAAAAAATATTTTTTCATCTTTATTAAATATATGGAATTAACTTGATTAAAATAAAAATGCAGATTACTAAATTTTCGGTTAAAAAGCAAAAAATATTTTGATTTTTTTTTAATATAAGGTTAATTCATGCTTTTTTTTGGGGGGACGGGAGATACTAAGTCAAAAAAAAATCCAAAATAAATTATAGATTTAACATTCTTTTATGACAAAATTAATTTGTTTTGCCAATGTTTCTTCCAAAAGTAGTTTTCTTCTTTCGGCTTCCCAAAGCTCAATATCAGGAACTGAAGAATTAGAATTTGAGTTAATATTTATGATTATTGTATCATTGCTTAATTCTGCTTTAATACACTTAACCAGTTGTTGTTGCCTCCGGTCGAGTCCTTCGGAAATCCTGAGAATGCCGGCGAGGCATTTGACTGCCTCCCTGTTACCGGGACTCAGCCTCATAAATTCGGGATGCTTTTTTTTCGGATGGCTTTTGCGGTGGTATCTTGCTATCAAGGCAATAATCTCAGCTTCGCTCAGGGTAAAACCCGGCATGATAGACTGGCTTATTATGTAATGACTGTGTTTGTGATGCTGGTCATGCGATATGAAATAACCTATGTCGTGAAGTATTGATGCTATTTCCAGAAGCTCTCTGTATTGATAGCTGAGTTTGTGGAGTGGCTGAAGGTCATCGAAAAGTTGAATTGAAATATTCCTGACATGCCCGGAATGTGCGGAATTGATATTAAATCTTTGACAGAGGCTGTTAACGCTCTCAAACCTGAGGTGGCTCAGGTGCTTAAATTCCTGAATTGCCTTCTTCTTTTGAACGGTATCAAATACAATACCTTCTCTAAGAGCGTACGAAGAGATTAGAATTTTCTCAATATTCAGTTGATTAATTATATATTCGAGAATTAATGCTCCTCCAAGAATAATATCGGCTCTTGCAGGGTCTATTCCTTCAATTTTACTTCTATCGGCAACTGTTCCCGCTTTAATGATTTTTTTAATAACATTTAGTATTTCTTTTTTTGATACCGATAATCCGTTCAATACATCCGGTATGTACCCGCCGTTTTTAGTCAGAGTCATAGCCGCAATATTAAGTATTGTACCCGATGTGCCGACTACTGTGTCGAATCCGGTGTCCGATATTGATTTCATTATAGGTGCCCACTCTCCGTGTATGTAATTTCGGCACAGGGTTATCTGCTCCTCGGTTACCTCATTATTATTAAAGAAATGGTTTGTCAGCCTTATCGCTCCGAGTTTCTCACTTTTTCCATATAAAATATTTCCTTTTAAACCTATGATTGTTTCTGTACTGCCGCCCCCGATGTCAATTATTAAAGCTTTTTTATCGAGGATTGGCAGGGCATGAATAGCACCTATATAAATAAGTCTTCCTTCTTCGATGCCCGATACAACCTCGATTTCAATGCCTGTTTCATTTCTAACCCTATCCAAAAAAACTTTTTGATTTTCGGCTTCGCGGACTGCACTCGTTGCAACGGCTCTAACTTCGGCATTCTGGCTTTCGGCAAGAGCCGCATAATGCTTAAGCGTTCTGACACCTCTGTCGAGAGCATCGGGATAAATGATTTTCATATCCCTGCCTTCAATACTTTTTCCAAGCCTGACGACTTCCTTTTCGCGGCTGTTTACGTGAAGGATTCCACGGTTGTTGACTGAAGCGATTACAAGGTGAAATGAATTAGTGCCGACATCTATAGCGGCAATCAGAGGAGCTTTTGTTGTCATTATTTATATTATAACTTAAAATTCAAATAAATTTTCTCATAGCTTTTTGTCGGTTTTTTCGGATGCATCGCCTTTCATAACCACTACGTCATCCCGTTCATAAATTATTCTCGATTTTCCCTTATCATTCACGTTTTGATATATATTTTCATTATTATGAAAAGGGTTGATAAATCTTCGTATTATTCTTTTTAAAAATGAATAGATTAGAACTACGATTGCAATAACGATAATTATGAGTAGTAAAAGCTTTGTCATATTTTAAAATTACATTTCTATTTTATTCGAAAGTAAAGATTATTTAATCGTAAATCCATTGATTTAACCCAAAATATTCATTAGAAACTATGAAATACCTACACAAGATTTTCTGTTATTCCTGATAACATTTCTTTTGTTATGTTTGCCATTTTCTCAATAAAATTATTGTCTAAAATAATAAATTATTTTTATAATTTATTTTTAAATAAAAAATCCCATATCAAGTTGATACGGGATTTAATAGTATTTATAACAAATAAGTTATTACAATTTATTATGTGGATTACAATATTTAAATTTTTCCCTGATATAAATCCCAGACAGGAAAACTTAATTCATAATCATTCCAAACAATATCGCCGTGTTTAAGCGAATAACTTTTGAATAACTCTTCTTTTTGATATTTTCTTGTCATGGGATTATTTGCTTTTTTCAGAAAAATACCAAAATTAACATCTTTTTCAGTGCCATCGGAAAATTTAAAATGTATTATATAATTTCCTTTATATACTGCTTTTTTTATTGAAATTACCATATCAAATTCTCTTTGTTATTTTCTCGGAAATAATTTCTTTATTGTAAACGAAAAAGTCTATCCATTTATTTAACCCAAAATATTCATTAGAAACTATGAAATACCTAAGGACTAAGAACAGGATTGTCATTCTGAGGAGTGAAACGACGAAGAATCTCTTACACGAATGAGATGCTTCGACTTCGCTCAGCATGACACTTACAAACTATTATGAATTTCCTAATGAATAATTTGGGATTAAATAAAAAATCCCATATCAAGTTGATACGGGATTTAAAATAAATTTAACTGCAATAGATTTTCTTAATTCCTATTGAAGAACTCCAGCTTGTTTTCTCTTCCGTGCATTTTCAAAAATGTCAATCCCAAAAACCTATATGGCATGTGAGCAAACTTTGAAAACGGCATGTACCATAATAAGAAAAAAACAAGCACAAGATGTATGAAATAGTTTGTGTATGCAATCCAAACCGTATTTGCATCAACCGACATTCGGATAAATACAGATAACATTCCGGTTATTCCCACACCAAGTATGACACTGAGAAACAGCCAGTCGTTGTATGTGTTTTTGCCTTCCCTTTCGAGCTGTTTTGTTCTCTTAATAAACATGAGAAGCAATCCGAGAATAAGAAAAACTCCGCTGACTAATCCGAGTATTTTCACAGGATGCATCAGTCCCATCGGATATGGAAGATAAAAAGATATGGCAGTCAGAAAATCGAGATTAAATTTATGCCCGTAATGATACACTTCCCCTACAACAACAAGACCTGTTGCAATCATAGTACCGATGAAACCATAAAATGCGTACATGTGCCCGTAATGCCTGTTTGAGTTTGTAGGGCATTTCTCAAACTTTTTATGAACAAGAAAATCTCCCAGCACTTCAAATACAGATTTGATAAAGCTTTTTACAGGTTTGCCTGAATTATTTTTTTTCAATTCCTTCCAATAACTGAATAATCCCATTCCTGCAAGGAAGAAAATCAGAATATTGCCGGGAATAAAAAGAGCTTCAATCGAAAGCTTGTGAATAAAGTCTTCGTATTTAATTACACCTTCACGAACTAAGAAAAAGTTCATGTCGCCGCCATGAGCAATCATATTGGTAACGAGAACGAGTCCGAATATCACAAATACCGGCAAAAGAAAAAGCCAGAATAAATACTTCGGTTCGCTTAATGCTTTTCCCATGAACTTTGGCTTGGAATAATTCCTGTAAATGAAAGACCTGACTGCTGCCAACAGGTCAGCAGGGCGGGCACCTCTCGGGCATTGCTGACTGCAATCCATACAGCCGTGGCATAGCCAGATGTCGGGGTCTGCCATTAACTTATCTTTTAAGCCCCAGCTTGCATTAATCATTTCTTTACGCGGTAATGCGTACTCTTTTGGCGACAATTCGCAGGCAACGGAGCATGTGGCACACTGGAAACATTTTTTCATTGTTTCCCCGCCATGCTTCTTCAAATGCCTGATGAATTCAATATCTGTTTCTAATGCAACTCTCTCGTCCACTATCCGATCCTCAATTTATTTCCATATAATTATTTATCAGAATTATAATAATTTTTCATAATCAATTTACTTTTCTCATATAATCATCTCTAAGCTCCAGCGTCTTCTCCCCGAAAAGCGAGAACCTGAGCCAATTGAATCCAAACTTCAATAATTCGACATCATCTTTCTCCATCTTCTCAATCAATTCCTTGCTGACATTGAACCTTTTCAGAAATGTGCTTTCATAAACAAACTCCCTGAACCTGTCTATGTCATAGCATACCATATAGAACATCTCCAGCTTGACCGGTTCTATATATTTACCCTTCACAAAATAATCGTGCAATGAAATTTCCTTGAATAATTCTCCGAGTTCATTATAATCTTTGACCCCCTGGTCATTCATCCATTCCTCGACTGTCCAGTCTTTTCCGGCTTCGAATCCTTTGCATACTTCTTCGTTAATCAGGAAATAAAAATCATCGCTTTTCTCCGCTTCATTTGGCATTGCCGTCCCGACAGGGAACATGCGGCATGACCAGGGCCTGTCTTCATAAACAGTGCATCCGTTTTTATCAACAAAGTGACAGTTCAATTCATCAGGATTCATTTGAAGCATGACAATCGGATGCCTAAGATTCTCATCAATAGGCAATATGGTGTATGTGTCGAGAAACTCGGTTGATGTTATTCCTAATCTCTTTCTCAATCGGATAATATCATAAGGAGTGAGAAAAATATTCACATCATTACAGCATTTATTGAAGCATGAAACACCGGGATGGCAGCTAAACCTGAACTTTGTATCTATCTGCATTCTTGGGTATTCTTTCAGTACCTCTTCTTTGAATTTTGACATATTTTTCATATCAGCCGTCCTCCTTCTCGTTAAATTTTTTAACGACCCAGCCTGTATAGTCTAAGGGTGACCTTATGGACAGGGGACCATCATCGCCGTGAAAAGTATTTACTTTATACCTGTATGAAGCTTTCACATTATATTTCTCAAGCATCCAATCCCAGCCATTGACAAAGTACGAACATTCATTGTTCATGCAGACCATCAGGTATTCGACACCCCAGTCATTTTCAGGCGGGAGAAGCACCTTATCGAGAATTGCACCGCAATATTTGCATTTTAATTTTTCCATTTTTTTCTTTCAAATTTTTTAACTCTTTTTCTATAACTATGCCGCTACTACGTAGCTTTGATGTTTAAATCGCGTAGCGATGGCATATATATAGAAATATAATTTCAAACCCATTCATGAATCGCATAGCGATGGGATATAAAAAACCTAAGAATGTTTTGTTTAATAAACATTATGTAATCAATAATCAAAGAACAAAATATTATTTAATAATCAAGACTGAATCTTGTATGGACCAGAAGAGTTAAAAAATTTAATTTATCTACAAAACCTATCTGTACATAAATTAAACATTCCACACTTCACCAATTTTCTATTTTTAACCTCCCCATTTCCCCTCCTTAAATAAGGAGGGGATTTAAGGGGTGGTAATATCAATTAATAATTTTCAATTTTTAATTTAGAATTTTTATTGAATTTTAATTTGCAAAATTTATAATGATAAGATTATTTCCATTATATATTTAATCATTAATAATTTTAAATTCATTTCAAATTTTAAATTTCAAATTTTAAATCATTTAAAATATATGATGAATATCTTTTGTAAAGACATCCCACTTATCTGTCTTAACATCATATTTCAGGTTAACAAACTTCTCCCAGTTTTTGTCAATTGTAGGAGTGTCTGCCCTGTAGTAATAACCGGGCCAGCGTGTTTCCTCGCGGAAGAGAATAGTGCGAACATGGGCTTCTGCCTGCCACATTCTCTGAATGTTCTCCCAGCATCTCATCAATTCATGAAGGTCTGCGGCGGCGAGTTTTGTCGAATCTTCCTTCAGATAATCTAATAATTTCATTCCTTTTTCAAGGAGTGGCTTATTTGTTTTGAATTGAGCTGATACTCCACCGGCGTATTCATCCATAATTTTCTGGAGACGGAACATAAACTGCTTCGGCCTGATATAATTCGGATTAACATTCGGGTCTGATGTTTCTTTGCCGTGTGTGGCAAATATATCCATCGGCTTCAGAATTGTTTCCTTTAAGGCATTAATAGCATTGTTATCATATTTATGATTTGGTTTTTCTTTAACAATGTAATCAATAGCCGCTTTTGCCGCAATTCTTCCTTCAGCATGTGAACCGGATGAGAATTTATGGCTGGATGCACCTGATGCGTCTCCGGCACAGAACATTCCTTTTACTGTTGCCATGTTTGTATAACCCCAGAAGTAATCTTTAGGAGCAAGGTCTTTCGGACCGCTTACCCAAGCACCGGAGGCACCCGAGTGCGAACCGATGAAGTATGGCTCTGCAGCGGCGATTTCTGATGGCTCTTGCTCGGGGAATGTATTCGTTGATGCCCAGAGAATTGCCTGCGAAATTGTCATATCGAGGAAATCTTCCCATGCTTCTTCTTCAAGTTCTTTCATTTTCTTCTTGTAACCCTTCGGGTCATCTTTTAATTCATCTGCAATCTTTTGGATGGCTTCTTCAGTCTTCATGACAAGAGGACCTTTTCCGTCCATAACATCCATCATACCGAGCCAGTTTCTAAGGTTTGCGGGAATTGGTTTTACTTTGCCGTAAGGCAGCCATTTTTCCAATTCTTCTTTTCTTTCTACCATATACTCACCTCCTGCGGCACTGATTGCCCTCGATTTGAAGAGCAGGAACCAAGCACCAACCGGGCCGTAAGCGTCCTTGAAACGGACAGGAATAAAACGCACTTCCTGGCATGTCATTTCTGCACCTGCCTTGATTGTGAAGTATGCGCTCGAGCCAGAGTTCCACGGCGGATACCAAGCTCTGCCTAATCCTTCGCCGGATGAACGTGGTTTGAACACGTGCACTGCACCGCCCATTGCTACAAGGACTGCTTTTGCTTTGAATACATAAAATTTGTTTTCGCGTGTGCTGAAGCCAACAGCTCCCGAACATTTATCGCCGTCCATCAATGGCTCTACGATAAATACTCTCTCATAAATGTTGTCCATTCCGAGTGCATTCTTTGCCGCTTCGGCAACCACAACTTTGTACGATTCTCCGTTAATCATTAACTGCCAGCGTCCTTCATGAACGTAATTGCCTTCTGCATCTTTCCAGATAGGCAAGCCCCATTTTTCGAACAGGTGTACTGTTGAATCAACGTGGCGGGCAATTGACGCCACAAGGTCTTCACGTGTGATGCCCATGAGGTCATTGCGTACATAATCAACATAATCTTTTACTGTGTTTTTCCCTGTTCTCAGGTCAACATACTGGTTAATTGCCGAAAGTCCCATTGCAACTGCACCGCTGCGGTCAACTGCCGCTTTGTCAACGAGAGTAACTTTCACATTATTTTTCTTGCCCCAGTAAGCCGCTTCAACTGCTGCACCTGTAGCCGCCATACCACCGCCGACAATCAGAAGGTCGGTGTTGACTTCTACTGTTTCAAAATTTGCCATATCTTTTTCTCCTTTTCTATTTTTTAAATAATTGTTATTCAAAACCTAACTTAACATAAACACAGCGGGCCCCTCTAAGGAAGCCGGCTCAGTAAATAGAACAGGGCTTGACAAATCATCTGTTCCTGTTGCATAACCACCATCCGGCACTGCACTGCCTTCGGCAGTTGTACGGATTGGGAACTTGAATCTCTTCAGAGTACCGTTGCGGAACTTGACTGTCCACAATATCGAATCTGAACTTCTCATTGGTGTAACCTGGGCACCCAGCGGCACGAAATCTGCATAGCCGCGTACTTCGATTGCCTGTGTGGGGCATATCTTTACGCAGTTGTAGCATTCCCAGCACATGTCGGGTTCATTGTTGAAAGCCTTCATCGAGTCTTTGTTCAATACCATCAGGTCATTGGGGCAAATGTACTGGCAAGCTGTCTTGTCCAATGCCTTGCACCCGTCACATTTTTCGACTAACACAAAACTTGGCATATAGTCTCTCCTTTTTTAATAATAAAACAAAATTTAATAGAACTTTAGAAACATTTATTTTTAACATTTAATTATTTATTCTCTGTGTCCTTTGTGCTTTTCTTTGTGCACTATGTGTTAAAATTATTCTACTCTTTTTAATATTTAATCCCTACGGAATAAATTTTCTAATTCAAAGAACTATCCTTAAAACAATTTCAATTCAACACTCAACACTCAACACTCAGAATTACGCTCCGGTTGCCGCTTTGTGCAACTTCACTTCTACCTTCTCATCCAATCCTGAATAATACTCTCTCAGTATTTCCAGAACTTCGGGCCTGCTGAATTCTGCGGGAACATCTAATCCTTCAGAGAGAGATTTTCTGAGCATTGTGCCGCTCAGTAAAAGCCTGTCATCTTTGCCATGTGGACATGTCTTCATCGAAGCCATACCGCCGCATTTGTAGCACCAGAATGTCCAGTCAATCTTCAACGGTTTGCAAAGTAATGCTCCGTCCCACAATTCATCAAAAATGTCCTGTGCCTCGAATGGCCCGTAATAGTTGCCTACACCGGCATGGTCTCTGCCGATAATCATATGTGTACAGCCGTAGTTCTGCCTGAACAAAGCGTGGAGCAGAGCTTCCCTTGGTCCTGCATAACGCATATCGAGAGGATAGCCGCCCTGGATTGCTGAATCCTTTACAAAATAAAATTCAACGAGCTTGTCAATACATTTCACTCTCACATCGGCAGGAATGTCACCGGCTTTCAGCTTACCTACGAGCTGGTGAATGTACAATCCATCCGACACTTCGAGTGCGATTTTTGCAAGGTATTCATGTGAACGGTGCATCGGGTTTCTCAATTGCAATGCCGCAATCGTCTTCCAGCCTTTATCTTCGAATATTTTTCTCGATTCGGCAGGAGTCTGATAAACACCTTTGAACTGAACCGGAAAAGGCCCTTCGGAAAGAACCTTAACGGGACCGGCAAGATTAATTTCATCCTGGTCCATTACCATCTTCACACCGGGATGCTCGGGGTCAGTTGTCTTGTAAACGCTCTTGCACTCAAATTCTTTGTCAATCTTGTACTTCTCTTCAATCTTCATCGTAGCCATAGTATCGCCGTATTCTTCGGAATAGAGGGCAACTTCGTCGCCGATGTTCAATTTGTCGGCTGTGGCTTTGTCTGTCGAGAGAGTAACAGGAATGGGCCAGAACAAACCTTTTCTGCTTGGCATCTTCATATCACTGCAAACGCTCTTCCAGTCTTCGTATCCCATGAAGCCTGTGAGAGGAGTGAAGCCGCCTATGCCCAACATAATAAGGTCGCCTGATTCGCGGCTCGAAATGTTAATTTTCGGAAGCGACGCCGCTTTCTTTTTCTCGTCTTCCAATGCTTTGCCTTCCAGCAGTAGTATAATAAGTTCGGGACTGCCGTGAGGACTGATTAATTTTGCCATAATGACTCCTTTTTTTGGTTAACCGTTTATTACTTCCTAATTCACTAATTTATATTTTCTCAATATTTTAAACTCAGTCGTGAGGTGCAATAATATTGCATATTACATGTTAAATCAATTTGAAACCACTCTTTGTAATCGGCTTGTGTGTGATATTTTGCTGTTTTTTAAGATAAAATATTGGAAATAATGTGTAAACTCCTAATAAACCAGTACCAATACGGTCATTCAGCTCTGTAACACACAGATTACAGATAGCAAATTAATCTAATGAATAATTGAAAATTGATAATTGATAATAAAAATTGTAGGGGCAAACCTATCTGTCGCCCTAACCACATTATGTTATTCTGAGCGTAGTCGTAGAATCTTCATAAATTATAAATCGTTAATCCTTGTTATAAAATCCTTATTGTATTTCCGTGCTTGACACAGAAAACTGGCAACGAGGAAAAGGGTGGTGGTGGTTCTTCGTTTTCTACAGACATATAATCCCTACGGGATAGAATTGTTATATTATTATTTATCCCAAATTATTCATTAGGAAATTCATAATAGTTTGTAATTGTTATTCTGAGAGTAGTCGTAGAATCTCATTCGTATAAGAGATTCTTCGTCGTTTCACTCCTCAGAATGACAAGTCTGTTCTTTATCCTTAGGTATTTCATAGTTTCTAATGAATATTTTGGGTTAATATTTAAGCCGGTCTTCTGCAATTGCAGGAGTCCGGAAAATTTCAGCTTTTCAATTGTTTTGACGGGGATGTGACTGGAACAATTATGAATACCAAAATAAACAGCAATAACATTCGGTTCGATGTCTCAGCTTTATCAGGCGGCGTATATTTCACTGTGCTTGAATTGAACGGCAGGCATTACTCCAAGCCCTTTGTGGTGCTGAGGTGAGAGGCAGGAGTGTCGGGTGTTTAGTTTATTTTTCGATAATTGCTAATACTTAAAAGAGAGTGTTGCCCTGAAATAGCTTACTTCTGATGATGGTTTCTTAATCAGACTTGCATAGATAAATGCTTTCATTTCTTTTCTTCCTTTATCAAAGCTGAAGGAAACACTCGTTATATTCCTTGCCATACCGGAATACAAAGTGTCGTTTGCTGAATCCGAATTTCCAATAATAAAAGACGACCAGGAGCCGGTTCCGGACTGTTCAAGCGTGTCCTCAACGAATGGAATAATAGGAAGCGAATCCAACTTGATTGAAAATTGTGAAATAAATATGCTGTCCTGAGAAAAGGAAGTATTTTGGCTCGAATCAAATATAAAATCCATCCAAACATAAGGGATATTGTTCATTGTATCAATTTGTGCAAATGCTTTGTTAACAGTGAAAAATCTCAATTCTCCGTTTTCATCAAAAATTGGCCTGGTCATGTTGGGTATTATCCTGTAATTCACAATCGGTTCCGGGTCGTTTGGAGAATCAATTTCCAATGGTGATTTGCAGGAATATAGCAGTACTATTCCAATAACAGCATATAAAATTCTTATGTTAAATTTATTTATCATATTTATTCAAAATTAACAGTTCATTAAAAACTATACAAAACTCCGTAAGTGAATCCAAGTTTTTCAGTAGATTTCCATTTATTCTGAATATTATAAAACAGTGAACTGCCTTCAATACCCATAATAAATCCTAAGCCGCTGTCCCAGCTATATTCCAAACCGCCTGCCATTCTTAAATGGGGGCCAATGTTTGTGCCTCCGGCAAAAATCTGAACGAATGGTTTTGCTCCGGCAAGTATATCTATATGTTTAGTAACTTTCCCTTTCATGCCTATTCCAGCCCAATAAAAATAAGGATTCTTTTTATCAATTTTGTTTGTTTCATAATTGAAATATACAAGCCCAAAATTTTCCTGTCCAAATTCCATTCCAACGTCCAATCCATCAACCAAAGTAACATAGCCGCCTAAGCTAAAATTAGAAATCACGGGATTCCATTGCGATGGCATATAAACAGTCGGATATGACTTGGCTGAAATACCTCTTAGAATCAATGTAATATCAAGGTCTGACAATTTCCCATTATTCAATGAGGCATATTGATTTGGATTGAGCGCAATAATTGGAATACCAATACCCATTGCACCGGAATAGTTCATGTTTTTAGGTTTATAACTATCGGTTCCGAGGGAAGCAATCTCAATAGGCTGAGCCGGATGATTATCGCCGCCGGTATTTTCTTCATTATATATGACATTGGGTACAGGTTCAATATATGAAGTATTTGTAAATCCGAATTTTCTGTTCTTCTTTATTGATTGAATATTTTCTTTACTGCTAACAATTTGCGTTTGTATGTCAGATGCCGGTTTTTCAGTTGAGCCGGCAACAGGTGTTTTCTTGATTGAATTGCCTGGTGTAGAAACATACTTTCCACTGTCGTAGAAATTAATGAACAATAAAGAAGTTATAATAGTCGCAACCACGGCAGAGACAACAGGCACCCAGACTTTAGTCCAAAAACCGCTCCAAAATCCGGCTTGAATTGCCACCTCGGTTATGGGTGCATTTGCTACTGCACCGGGTGTAAGTCCGACAGCCGTTAAAACAGCTCTTTTGGTGGACTTCGGAGGGGTGAAGGCTTCGGTATCCTTATGAATGGATTCACGAATTGCGAGCAATTCTCTCAACTCATTCCTCAATTCGTCATTTTCGGTCAGCGAAGCATAAAGAGAAACTTCCTTACTGCTTTCGAGCTCTCCGTCAATGAGGAGGTTCAATAATTCCGATGCTGTGTTTCCGCTTACTTCTTCCATATTTGAATCATCTATTAACAATAATAATTATTTCGATATTTCCGATAAATAAGGCTGAAGGATTTGCCTGATTTTTTCCCTCGCCCTGAAAATTTTCACCTTAACCGTATTAATTGCCTGATTAGTTATGTAGGCAATATCACTATATTTCAAGCCGTTATATTCTCTCATAATAAATATTTCCTTATACTCATCCGGCAGAAGCTCTATAGCCATTTTAATTAAATTCAGCAATTCGTCTGTCTCATCTCTTTCGTCATGCCTCACGTATATTGCATCGTCATAACGGGCATCGTGCTTATGCTCCCTGAGTGCATTTACGCACTGATTTCGTGCAATCTTGAGCAGGAAAGCCGCAAGGTTCGACATTTCACGCGGCTGGAGCCTGCTGTTATAAAAACGGATAAAGGTTTCCTGCAAAACATCCTCAGCTTCTTCCTTTATTCCGAGGAACCTTCGGCAATAGGCGAACACACGGGGGGAATACCTCGTGTATATCTCTTCAAATGCCTTTCCTGACCTTGCTCCATCGGTATTCAGCACCCTGAAAAGTTCCGTATCGCTAAGGTTTTCAAATTCCTTGTCCATCTTCTATATGCAATAACAATAAAAAACCGAAAATGTTACAGTCAATATAAAAAATATTTTAAATATATAACCTTAATTTTGCTTTTTTTATATATAGACATAATAGTTGAGGTATTCTTTTAACTTTATTTATATTAGAAAAAATATAGCTTGACTTTACTTGTTATTTAAATTATATTTGCTAAAAAAAAGGCACTTAGCCGGACACCTTAATTTGAAGGCATTGATATTTGATATAGATTAGACGTTTGCTTACAGAAGTCAGAAGTCAGAAGCCAGAAGCCAGAAGCTGGAAGCCAGAAGCCAGAAGCCAGAAGCCAGAAGCTAGAAGCTAGAAGCCAGAAGCTGGAAGACAGAAGTCATAAGACAAAAGCAGAGCAGATGCGGTAACGCAGTGATTGATGTCAATCTAACTTAAATGCGATAAATAATCGTAATTATAAATAACAATAAGGGTGTGTCATGGTTAATCTTGTAAATTTAATTGTATCTTGTCTTTTAATTTGTCTGACAAATCTTTGTCTTAATTCACAGCCGACAATCAGCGTTGAATTTCCCTCTCAGGGAGCTACTAATATTTCATTGCTTCCTCAAATTAAAATTATGGTTAATTCCCCTTACAAAATTGATGAATCCTGTTTGAATTTATCAGATACAATCCCTTATAATAATTGGGACAGTGTAAATAACAGGCATTTCATATCCGAAATGAAAGTATTTCCATCGAGCTTTTATGAGGGGAATGATTCAACACTTCAAATTGCTTTAATGTTTGGAACTTTTACAAAAAATGTACTAATAAATGATTCTATCTTCAAAATTTTACCTTTTTGGCGGCTGGGATATGACACTGAGTATGGAATATATATTGACGACATAAGAGTATATAATCCCAATACAAGCGATACACTCACATTTGATACATTATTAGTACCTCAATTCACAACTGCTTTGCCGATGTATAGGTTTGAAAATATTTCATCTAATGGGAACGTGATTAGAACCGGGGACACAATTTTTGTTACATTTAACAGGGATTTGCTCTCAGATAGTACAGCTCTTGGACCAATTCTGACAATTTTCAAAGGAGATACAGCAACTATTGATGATACTTTAAGGTACATTTTTAGTGAAGTGCCTTCCACATCTTTTTTGGGAGATACATCAACTATTATTTGTATTAAACCAGATACAAATTATACTCTGGGCAATGAATACTTTTTGAAAGTTGATTTATATGGTTTAACAGGCGATAGTTCCAACAATTATTTTACGACAATTCCACTCATGGAAAAAGCAATGGTAAATACTTTGGTAAAAAATTTAAACACTCTCGATACATTACCAATAACTTTCAGTCCCAAGATGAATACTAAAACTTATTTTCTCGAGCCGAATGAAAATTTAGCATTCGATGTCTCAAAATATGACAGCAATTATTTCTTTGTCGGCTGGGAATGTCCCGATTATTATATGAATGGTAATACAGCAACATCCAATACAATTACTTTTGAGCCGGAACAATTGCAGGATTTAGATATAACGGCAGTCTATGCAAAAATACATCAGGATACCATAAAATTAAGCAGTGCAGCAAATGGAAGCTATTCTGCATTTACACCCGGTGCTGCTGTTAATGATAGTGTTTACACCTTGCCCCGCAAGGAGAGTAATAAAATGTTAGTAATAGCAAATCCTAATCCTCAATACAAATTTTCTCATTGGTTCAGCAATGACTCAATAATAAATGGCAACACAAATCCATACCTGGAGCTCAATGCTTACCCTAATGTAAATCAACTTGATTCACTTGGGAATTGGAGCGATACACCTGATTTGGCTGTTAATTTAATACCAATTTTTGTTTATGATTCCTCGAATTGTCAAATGGCAGAAATATGCGTAACAGTATCGTTAGAAGACGGAAGCGAAATATTTACAGGCACAATATCAGACGAAAGTAACACAGATGTAAAAGATTTAATCGAATATGTTAAAGTTGACGCTACACAACTTAATTTGGTTGGCGATAATCAAGTTTCTTTAGGATGCCTGCCAATTTATAATCCGAATTTACCGATTAGCAAAACAATTTCTGTAAAATTAAACCAGCTTTCAGAACCAAAATATGAAATTGCGTATTATTTTGATTATGGAAATAAATTTAATATACATAAAGGTAGAAAATTCCCTGATTATCAAAACGGGGATACTATAGTCGGCCGGCTTGCCGACCCTTACGGCGATTCAGTCGGAACTCAATTCTCACAACCTGTAGTTTTAGATGACCCTGACAGGTGTATAATTAATTTGAAAGTTGTAATATATAGAAGGCGATGTTATCTCTCGACAGAATTGATGATGTCAGATACATCATTTTTACCATATAATAATGTAATAAATATATTTTTCAATGGCACACGACCGGGTAGTATAGCTTATACAAATCTGGGAAATAATCTCAGAAATCAACAGGAATGGGCTGTATTAGATACTGATTTACAAACTATGACTTTTAAAAAAGTTACATGGCATAAAATTATTCCTTATGGCGATACTGTTTTCTTGCAAAACTTATTACTTTTAAATGATAGGGGATTTAAAAGTGGAAGCTGGTACGGAGAAAATGGTTATACAAACACACCTGTTAATAATAATATTTTGACTTTAAATATGATTGAAAATAAGAAAACGGAATATATCCTTAATTCTGATTTTGTACTTCTTAAAATTAAAACAATTAGAGTGGATGATATTGGACTCACATATAATATTATTAATGGATATCCATTTACGTCTAGATATCCTGTTAAAACTAGAGATAATGCTTCATTTACTTATGTATATTTAAATACAGAATTATCAACTCGTCCGCCTTATTCACACTATCACGACGATAATCATTCTGAAGAAGACAATTATAAATATAAAACAGCAAAGATAAAATTTTATTTTTCAAAACCTGTCTGTGAAAGTTCTTTGACTGATGATTACCCTATGAGCGATGATTTTATTGAAATACCTCCTGGGGGAGTTAATTACGAATATGAAGGACTTTATGGTCACGATTTAAATCCTGGTATGGGAATATTAGGAACTCGTTGTACTGTAGGTGAAGAACCTGTCTTCCCGAGATTTGACGGACAGCCATTAAAAAATTATTATTACGATACTGAGAAAGGTTGTACGACAAATGAAAATATAGTAACTATGACATTCGTTTCTCCTTTGGGTTTTGGTTTACCACATATGAGTGATTTTAAAATTCATGTTGGTTCACACATTCAGACATTTCCGCCTACAGCAATTAAGAAATCAAAATCTGCTGATAATATACTTAGTTATTGTTGGGGAAATTTATCTAATCCCGGTGATGCTCAATTTTTTACAAGGTATCCAAATATAGAAGTTAGATTAAAAGATTGTTTTTGGCCTATGAATCCACAAAATCTCATAATCCTCAGTTTTGCTACTTTTTTAAAGAATGATGACTATATTAGAAAAAATCCTCAATACATTTTGGGTAATAATAATTTCCAAGGTAATAAATTACCACCTGTTGGTTGTTATCCACAATTTCCACCAGATTTAAAAGACGATTATACCTCTGATTTACTTAATTATCATACATTTAAACAAGGTAGATGGAATATTACTTTAGATTTAATACGATTATTAGATAATTATGATCAATCATTTGATTATACCAAAATATTTACTGAAACAAAAAAAAGTTTGTTAGATTATGAGATACAAAATTTATCAGATCACTTATGGCATTTTGCAGAGCATCATATAATTGGTTTTTACAGATACTTTTTGAATGTGGATTATTCAGTGAATTTATACATGGGGATTGAAGGTGAGGAATACTATGCAAATAACGGCAATTGGGGTATATGGGCTTTCCCAGGTGATAATTTCTATCAGGGTTCTCTGATTGATAATAATAACTTTGATAAATATAGGTTCTTATATTTATGGAGAACTTATAATAAAGGAAGTTATATATTCTACAAGATAAGGTTATATTGATAAGATTATGTTAATATGGGAAAAAAAAATCATTAATTTTTTAAATAAATAAAAAACATTTATTATACGAATTTTTAATATGAAAAACGAGTATTTAAAACAATTATTAAAAATTGAATTGTCTTATTTTTCAATAACATTAATAAAATTAATTGTCATTATTTCTATATTTTTTGCAAATAATACAATCTTAAAAACTCAATGGAAAGAATGTAACAATGGTCTTGTTGGTAAAACAATAAGTTGTTTTCTTGTAGACAGTAATAATACATTTACAAGTACTAACGAAGGTGGTGTATTTTCAACAACAAATAATGGAGACTATTGGATTGCTAAAAATAATGGATTAAATAGAACACTGATGGGTCCAAGTGTAAGCTCTTTAACAATAAACGGAAACAATATGTTTGCTGGTACTATATCTGATGGAATATTTTTGTCAACAAACAAAGGTGACAGTTGGGAACGTAAAAGTAATGGATTGCCTTATTTTGTTATAAATGGTGGTTTTGATACAGTTTTCAAATATAGTATCAATACTATATTATTAGATGGAATAAATATATTTACTGGCACTTATAATGGAGTCTATTTATCCACAAATAATGGTGATAATTGGATTGCACGGAATAATGGTTTACCAAAATTTGATTCATTAAAAAGAGACATTTTATCATTGGCAAGTAATGGAAATAATATTTATGCAGGTACTCGTTTTGGTGTTTATTTTTCATCAGATAATGGAGAGATTTGGATTCCCAAAAATAATGGTATGCAAAATATGGCTATTTTTTCATTATTGATAAAAGGAGGAAATATTTACGCTACAGCTTGTTTTAATGGTATATATATATCAACAAACAATGGTAATGAATGGAATACTATAGTTCGTAAAGATACTTGTATTGATAATTTCTTAATTAAAGATAAATATTTTTTTGCTTCAGGTGGTTTTTATATTTCGTCTGATAACGGTGTAAACTGGATTAAACATGAGTCTGGTTTACCTTCTATTGTTGTTCGTCCATTAATAATAAATGGCGATTATATTTTTGCAGGTGTTAATAATTATGGAATATACAGAGCAAAGCTGAGCGACCTGGGTATAACGGATGTAAAAGAGACAGAGCAAACAAGTGGAATTAAAATCTTTCCCAACCCCGCTTCCAATGAATTTAGATTGAGGTTTCATACTCCAACAGAAACAACAGTGCAGCTCAGCGTTTTCGATTTGCTTGGCAACTGTGTTTTAAGCCAAGCTCTGCTAAGCACCGAAGGCACTAACGAAAAAACCATAAATTGCGAAAAGCTGCCCCAGGGCTATTATTATGTTAAAATAAATATTAATGAAATTGTGGAAACTATACCGATGGCGATTGTGAAATAAATTTTGAATGTTGGATGTTGAATTTTGAATGTAGGAGTCGTTAGTTGAAAAATAAAAAAAAATAGAACACTGATTTTACAGATACAACTGATAAACACAGATTCGTGAAAATCAGTAGTATCAGTGTCATCTGTGTTCCATTGAATAAAGCTAATAGTCTAAAAGTCTAACGGCTAAAGGACTAAATTGAAAATTTAAATTTTATAATAAAGTGAGGTAAATATGAAAAATTCAATAGCAAAACTACTCGTTATTTTTTCCTTCTCATTTTTTATGACAGGATTACTCTATGCAGAGTTCAACCCCAACGGCGGTGAGAACGGCGAGTTCTGGTCGCAGAACACAACCAAAACAATTAAATGGGACACAAGCTATTTCCATAATACTGTCAATATCTATTTATGGAATATGACTTCTTCGACTTTCACCACAATTGATACAAGCATACAGGCATCACTCGGTGAATACAACTGGCAAATACCTGTTGACCAGCCAACCGGTAATTTCTTCCGTGTCAAAATCCGGCAAACTGACAGCGCCGAGTTAGAACAATTCTCGGAAACATTTTTCCCGATTTACGAGGGTTCTTCTCCACATAGTGAATTTGCTGAGAAACCTGTCCATACTGAAAATATATACATATCCCCAAATCCTGTAACAGACAAAATAAAACTTTCTCTCGATTTTGATATAAGCAATAAATCCAATGTTACGATATTCGATTGCTTGGGAAAAGTGTGGCTCTCGCTGGCTCTGAATACCAACCTAACTGAGCTGAACTGTACAAATTTACCTTCGGGTGTTTTTTATGCGGTTGTAAATGCGAATGGAAAGATAAAAACAAAACCTTTTGTAGTTATTAGGTGATTACTTCTGTTTTTCGGTGCTGTCTTTCACGGCAGTTAATATAGTCATATTCAATCCTGTGGGTGAGTTTTTTGCGTTGCTGTGGATTGTGAACCGAACAATGTTATTGTCATCAAACAAGCCGCTGAGATTGACATTGAGCAGGATTTTTCCTTCTTTCCCGGGTTCGAGCCGGGAGTTCAGCACTGTAGATGAGCCGCAATAGCATGAGGCTTCTACTTTGTTAATCACAAGCAGGCTTTTGCCTGTGTTTTTGATTATCAAAGTCTCGGTAACAAATCTGCCTTCGGGCTTTGGTACATCGAATAAAGGAGGGAGCAATTCAATAACGGGGGCTAATGTTGTATCAACAGGGGCTGTTGTTTTTGATACGGTATCTTTGTTACGGCAGACAGCCGAGCAGGAAATCAGGAGAATGAACATAACGAATAAGACTGCATTTTTCATCGGATACTATCCCTTTCCCCATATATCATTCAAAACATCCTGAAAATCGAAGTAACCTTTTTTCCCGTGAATCCACTCTGCGGCAAGCAAAGCTCCTTCTGCAAACCCCCTTCGGCTCTTAGCCCGGTGAATAAGCTCGATGGTATCGGCTTTGGAATCAATATATACAGTGTGAGTGCCTGTGATATCGCCTCCGCGTGTCGAAGTTAAGTGAAGTGTATTATTGCCGATTTTATCATGGGATGTTTCTTCGAGAACATTGTCTTTCATAGAATAATTACTTAGAATAATATCTGCTAATGTCTTTGCCGTTCCGCTTGGGCTGTCCTTTTTTCGGGAGTGATGCAATTCGTGGAGCATGATATCATACTCAGGATGATTGTTCAGTATCTTTGAAGCAGTTTCGACAATTCTGAAAAACATATTCATTCCGACAGAAAAATTTGACCCATAAACAAGTCCAATTCCATTATCATTTACATACTTTTTAATTGCTTCTGCATGAGCCATCCAGCCGGTTGTACCCAGAACTATGTTTTTCTTGAGAAGGCTCAATTTTCTTACGTTCTCAATAACAGAATCAGGAAAAGTAAAATCAATAGCCACATCATAATTATATTTTTGATGTTCACCAATAGGATTATCAATTTCAAATATATCGGTAATCTGAAATTCACGGCTGAGAGCGGTTTTCTCAATTTCCTTACCCATCGAGCCATATCCTACGATTGCAATTTTTGGTAATGATTGATTCATAATATTTCTTAAAAAAAATTGTTACAATGAGTTCATAGCCATCACCGATTCGATGGTAAAGCAAAAATATGACAAAATCGAATAAAATATAATAACTCATTTGAATAGCCACAATCTTTAGAAGTGGAGCATTTTTAACTGCCCACTCCCGACTTTAGTCATTTATTTAAATAGGGATAAATCCCGAATTGTGTTGACGAACTACCACAACTACTTAAAAGCAGCGGCTATTCATTTCTTTTCCCATAAACCATGTTAGGAGTTACTTCAGACACATGCTAAAAATTAATTTAAATAAAAAAAGGGACGCATAAGTGTCCCTTTTCATTTTCATTTTAATGAGATTGTCCTCTTACTTGTTCAGCGGTGTTTTAATAATCACCTGAACAGTTCTGTTATAGAATCTTCCTTCGGGAAGTTCATTTGTATAGAGCGGCTCATCTTCGCCAACCCCACGGCTCGATAAACCACCAAAGACTCCCTTGGTTGATTTCATAATGCCTGTATATACGGTCTTAGACCTTCTTTCGGAAAGTCCTTTATTGTGGTCATACAGACCAACAACGTCTGTATGTCCGATAACTTCAATGCTCGAATTAGGGAAGCATCTTCCGTAAACGTAATCTTGCATAATTCTTGTGTTAATCGGCCCTGCATCGCTTTTGTCGAATGGGAATAGTATCAGGCTGTATTTTTCCCAAGTGCTGTCGTTCAGCTTGTCCACCTGCTGTTCTTCGACTTTAACCTGCATAACCGGAATTTTCACGGGCATTGATTTACATTCGGAACCGGTGCCGGTTGTAATAATAAGAGTGGCAAAGAAAGGCGTTTCGTCTTTGGGGAATTTTCGTTTTTCATCTCTCCAATCCCATGGGAAAGTCGGGTCTGTCAATCCGACATCAGGAAGGACTTTCCACATTTCCTCGCCATGTTTTATTTCAACTCTTCTCTTTGCTACAAGGTCATCCTCAATGCCATTCTTTAAAATGAAATTCATGTCTTCGGGCTGTGGGTAAGTCTTCGGGTCTTTATCGAAGATCGGCTTCATTATGTTCCAGTCGGAACATAAGATTTCCACGCGCCTGTTTTCGACGATACCCATCGAATCATTCAGGTTAGATATGATAAGAGGCTGATTTCGGACAGTCAGCTTTAACCTGTTGTCTGGAATTCCCCATACCTTCTTGAAATAATCAAAAACAACCTGAGCTCTTTCTTTTGACAGGTTAGGCTTCTTTTCTTCAGGTGTTTTACCGTCGTTGCAACCGACGATTTCTAATTTGGCTTCAGGAAATTGCTTCATCCTGAATCCGTAGATATTGAGAATGTGATAGTATTTATCGAGCGTTCCGCCGATAATTGTAGTATCACTGAAGCCTTCGGTTTCTTCGGGTGATTTGAACAAAACATACCTGTTTGGTATAGTTGAAGAACCAAGGTCAAAGAAAACATAATTCAGCAGTGGATATAAATCCCAGGTTTTTACTTCCTTCATTATCAATCCGTTGAAGCCGGCAAGTTTCGTATCTTTAGCTTTATTTTCTTTTATATGCTGTGCTTCTTCAATTTGTGTGGCAATAACCGGCATCTGGCCAAGCGTCAATGTTACATTTATTTCATCGGCGAACTTCGCCGCTTCTTCCTGGTTTTCTGTGAGAGCAGGTTTATTAACACGCTGTGTCATAATAGTCCTGCCATACTTTGGATTTTCGGCAGTAATCTCAAGGTCAACATATTGAATCGAATCCTTAGGATTTCCATAGTCGGTATTGGATACAATCATTTCAAACTGGTTCTTGAAAGCAGTAACACTATCTTCGACGATTCTTCCGGTAAATGGATTTTTAACTGTGATAGTAGCAGGAATATTAGCTCTGCTGCATTCATCAATGACTGTTGCTTTTAAATTAACAGCACGAAAGAAAGTGGGAACAAATGCCATGAAAATGTCAAAGTCACCTTGATAGCCAGG
>JAKAKE010000226.1 GCA_021824625.1 Bacteroidota bacterium
TACTATGATTTTAAAAACGTCTTCAATTTCATATTCACTTGGAAAACACTTAGTTAAACTCGATAATATATCCCTTGTTAATATACTCGCCAGTAAAAAAGTAGTTAATGAATTTATACAGTCAGTTGCAAAACCTGAGATTATTTCAAAAGAGATATTATCTCTTTATAATAACCATCAGAAGTATAATACAATGCAAAATGAGTTTTTAGAAATCAGAAAAATGCTCGGTGAAAAAGGTGCGTCAAAACGTGCTGCAAAACTAATAATAAAAGAATTGAAATGGTGATGGGATTGAAATTATCATATAGATTCGGTATTTTTCCAGTAAACCTAATCAGTAAAACCTGGAGATATAAAATTATTGGGAATATTCCGGAAAAACCTGCAATCATAGCTTTCTGGCATGGTTTCATGCTTCCGGTTTGGAAGTATTTCAGTAAACAGAATCCCGTTGCAGTTGTCAGCCTCAGCAAAGATGGTGAAGTATTATCGAAGATTTTAGAAAAATGGGGATACAAACTGATTAGAGGTTCTTCTTCAAAAGGTGGTAAAGAAGTATTGGAATCAATCATCGAGCAAGCTAATAATGGATTTACACTTATTACTCCCGACGGACCTCAGGGACCAATATATGAATTTAAGGCTGGGGCTGTGATTGCATCACAAAGAAGCGTTGTCCCGTTAATTTTGTGCGGCGTTAAAATAAAATGGAAATTCACTTTTAAAAAAAGCTGGGACAGGTTCTCATTCCCCTGCCCTTTTTCAAAAATAATATTTAATTTTTCCGAACCGATGAATTTTGACAAAGAGGCAGATAAGGATGAAATTGATAAATTGCTAAAAAAATGTGAAATAAAATTGAAAGAATTATCAGGGATATAATTTTTTTAACAACTCTGAGAAACTCTGCGAATTACTCCGGGAAACTCTGTGATACAAATTGATTCACAGAGTCACATTGAGTTACGCACAGAGTCACACAGAGAGAAAAACAATAAAGGAAACATGCTCAGATTATTATCGAAAATATACGGCAGTGTCGTTAATGCTAAGAATAAAAGGTACGACAACGGCAAAGCAGAAATTGTTAAATGCAATGTCCCGGTCATAAGTGTTGGCAATCTAACTACAGGGGGAACAGGTAAAACACCTTATGTAATCTATCTTGCAAATCTTTTGATTGAATCGGGTATTAGGCCTGTTATAATTGGTAAAGGTTACCGCAAGAAAAGAAGTGGGTATGTTCTTGTTTCAGATGGCAGTTTTGTAGTTAACGACCCCGATTTATCCGGCGATGAAATGCTGCTCATAGCAAAGAAAGTCAAAGCACCTGTAGTTGCTCACGAGAGCAAGAGCGAAGCGGCATTGATTGCAGAAAAGCATTTCAGTCCCGATGTGATTTTAATTGATGACGGTTTTCAGCACCGCAAACTTCATCGTGATATTGATATTCTGTTAATTGACTCTGCTTCACTTTCAAATCAAAACCTATTGCCTGCAGGAAGGCTTCGTGAACCTTTGAGTTCTGTTTCCAGGGCGAATATTATAATTGAGACCGGAAAAATAGGTGACGACAAAGAATTAAGAAATTATCTAACCAATAATCAGAAAGTATTTAAAGCCGAAATAATACCTGATTCTCTAATCGGATTGAATGGAAAAATAATAGATGATGAAGAAATTATAAAAATTAAAGATAAAGTATTGGCAGTTTCAGGTATAGCCAAACCTGAAAGATTTGAAAATACATTAACATCGAATGGT
This sequence comes from Bacteroidota bacterium, assembly GCA_021824625.1. Classification (GTDB taxonomy): domain Bacteria; phylum Bacteroidota; class Ignavibacteria; order Kapaibacteriales; family UBA2268; genus XYC2-FULL-35-21. The sequence goes on from JAKAKE010000226.1 coordinate 1,768, forward strand.
TTTAATGTTGTAAAACATATTAAATACAGGGACCATAAAAGGTATTCACAATATATAATTGAAGAAATTACTGCTGAATGCAAAAAAATTGGAGTCAATCAAATCATAGCGACAGAAAAAGATTTTGTTAAAATCCGGATGTACAGTAGTATTTTTGAAAAAAATAATATCGAATGTTATGTATTCCCGATAAAAATTGAAATAGTGGATGGTCAAAATGAATTCAGGGATTATATTTTATCAAAAATTGAAAGCTTTAAAGAAAAATGAGTAAAATAAATATAAAAAGAAAGGGATTGCTTCTGCTAATAATGATTAGCACATCATTATTTTTGACAAGTTGTGATATTTTCGGCAGGGATGTCAAAATTGCATTGTCAAAGGGGAGTGAGCATAAAGGATATGAGAAGTACGAAGAGTGGCTGAATAAAATTGATGATGATGTTGATTGTATTGATTTATATGACCTGAAGAGCAAAGAAGCATTAGAAGTACTTGATGATTGTGACGGACTTCTCCTTACCGGAGGACCTGATGTTCACCCCGAAAGATACGGAAAAGTATGGGATACATTAAGATGTGAAATTGACGGCAGGAGAGATACACTTGAATTTATGCTTATTAAAAAAGCATTGGAAATGAAGATTCCGATTTTGGGAATATGCAGGGGCGAACAAATATTGAATGTAGCGTTAGGAGGAACATTAATCGTTGATATTCCTCAGGATTATGACACTATGGTTGTTCACAGGTGCGGCAATTATGACACATGTTTTCATGAAGTAAAAGTACAGGGGGGAACACTTTTGCATAAATTAACTGGTACATCAATTGCTATGGTTAACTCAAACCATCATCAGGCAGTTGATAAAATAGCTAATGGACTTATTGTTTCGGCAAGGTCCCGTGATGGTCTGATTGAGGCTTATGAATGGGAAAAACCTGAAGGGAAGTCTTTTATGATAGCTGTACAATGGCATCCTGAAAGGCTTGACAATGCGGACCCAATGTCAATGCCAATTGGTAAATATTTTATTGAGAAATCAAAAGAGTATAAAAAAAGGAAATAATGTTTCTTATTTTAGCTAATAGTTAGGGGAATTAATTGTTTGAAATTTAATATTGTAGTAAAAATTTTGACACGAATAAAATAAAATTAACTACAAAAAAAACAATGAAAACTCTACTTTGAAAAAATTTCATTTATGATAATTTGTAACTAAAAATTGTAAGCCAATAATAATTTTGAAACATTTTGTTGATTTTTGTGTTATTATAATAATTAAGGAAAGTAATTCTATAATAATATATGAAAGTTTGGCCTGTACCGGATAGTTACTCTAAGGAAATACCCAAGAATGGGCAGATAGGCTCCTTCTGGGAAGACCGTGGAGACAGACACCATTGCGGAGTTGATATTCATGCACCCGACGGAGCAGAAGTCGTGGCAATTGACGGCGGCAAGGTAATTGACTTTGGTGTTTTCACTTCACCCGAAATGCACCCATACTGGAGAAAAACTTATTATATAATAATTAAAACATCTCAGAACATACTTTTCAAATACGGCGAGTTGAAGGAAGTGTTTATCCATGTCGGTGAGTTTGTCGAGGCCGGGCAGCCAATCGGACAAGTAGGAACAGTCATATCCGAGAAAGACGTTACTTATAAAGACCCGTATTATGTCCGCGAACTTGCTGAAAAAGGTTCGATGTGCATGCTTCATCTCGAAGTTTACAAAGCACCTGTAACAGCAGTTCATCCCTATTTGGCAGGAAGCTTTTTCGGTGAACATCTTCCCGAATCCCTTATAGACCCGGCTCTCTTCCTCAACGGAATAAACAAAAAAGGAAATGGTAACGGCGATAATCAATAACTACTCAAATAGAATTAATTTTGAGTGTTGAGTGAAGGCAAGTCGTGAGTGTTTATTTTGAGCTCATGGCTGTAAAGAATGAGGAGACCTCACCCTACCCCAACCCAACCCCCTTTGAAAAATTGGGTAACAGATTCCGAACCGAGTTCAGAATAACAATTTCACGATGCTCATTTTCAATTCATATATAACCGTAATTCGTAATTGAATTAGTGGCATAGAAAATGCTTTTTGTTCTTATGATTTGTATATAAGAAGGATTAGTTATTGGAAAAGGTTAAAAAAGCAAGACTGGACGGGATTCTTAAGAAGAAAGCAGAAGGAACAATGTTACAACCTTTGAAGCTTGATTTACAAAATAATTGTGCTGATTTGAATAAGATTGTGAGTTACAAACCTGACAATTCATTTCTGATTCGAGTATCAGGCGACTCGATGGTTAATGCAGGTATTTCGTCGGGAGATATTGTCCTTGTGAATAAGTCAGCCAAAGCCCAAGACGGCGATATTATAATGGCATCGGTTAATGATAATCTTGTGATTAAACGGCTGAAACACTGCAACGGAGCCGGATATATGCTAATGCCTGAAAACAAAGATTATGGAAATATTAAAATACAGCCTGAAGATAAATTCGAAATATGCGGAGTTGTTACAACCGTAATAAAAATGTTTTATACTAAACCTGCAACAAGGGTATTATAATAAGCATTTGAAATCACATATTGATTTCAATATGTCCTTCAAATCCTTTGCCACAGGAGCTTTCCTTGTTCACAGGCTGCGTTCCAAAGATTTGATAAAAGGTTTAGCTTTGTCTTTCTTTCGATTTGTCCTTTGCTGATAATTGCTATATCGAGGCCGGAATTTGAACCTGCATCACCCATTAAGTAGCTGCCAAAAAGATATAAGCGGCAGGCATCAGGAACTATATTGATAATTATACCAAATTGATAACAACTAAAGTAAATTATTGTTTGTCATTCTGAGCGAAGCGAAGAATCTAAACGCATGATAACCCAAAGAATTAGATTCTTCACTTCGCTACACTTCGCTCAGAATGACAATGATTTTTTCTTTTCATATTATAACTCTTGTTATCGTGTTGGTATTAGTTTTTTTAATTGCTCTATGTCTTCTGTTTTATAAATTTATTGAAATCTCATTTTCCTATTAATGTTTTACAAATTACAGAAATTTTCTGAAATTAAATTAAAAGAAATAAATTCTTAGTATTTTACCCTCTCTGAGTCAGCACCACACCGCCGATAATGAGCACTCAGCCTGTAATGAAGGGAACGGATAGATGTTTACGGGTATTTTAATAAACATCTTCGTGAGTGCCAATATCAATCAGCATGATAACTTCATTTGTTGAATCAGGAGGTTTTTCAATCGAGAAAATAATTCTGCAATCATAACCACAGGAACATGCACGCATCACAGATAATTTTCCACTTAGCTTGTGAGTTGATAGAGATTGAGAATATATATCCTCTTTCATTAATTCAAGTGTATTATAAATATTTCCCTTTAAATTAGGATGTTTTTTTACAAATTTGGAAAATGACTTTTTGAATCTATCGGTAAGAACTAATTCTCTGACCATTATTAATCCAATTCTTTTTCGAGTTCACTAATTATTTCAGGTAGAGGTTGCGATTTCAAATTGCCTTGTTTAAGTTCATTTTTTGCATATTTATAATATTCTGCAATTTCATTTCTTTTTTCTTCGGCATTTCTTTTAGCGAGAACGTCAACAAGAATTTCCCTGTCACTGAGAGGCAATTCCATTGTCAGGTCAATTAATTGTTCTATTGACATATTAAAGTATAAATAATGAAAATAACTATTTAATTTGCTAAACGTTGAAATTCAAATATTATTTTCTAAAAATTATTTTTGTTATAATAACCTACCCTCTCTGGGTCAGCAGAACACCGCCGATAATCAGCACTCCGCCTGCGAGGAAAGG
>JAKAKE010000102.1 GCA_021824625.1 Bacteroidota bacterium
TTGTTTGCATTATTCTTATCGAATATCTTGTATGCACAGTTCGATATCCTGGATTATAAGCAATACTTAAAATCGCATAAGGACATGACTTTCGAGCAGTTGCTGGATGAATATCCTGCCGGATTATTTAAGCTGGAAAGTCCGGCAAACCTTAAAGGGATAGATTATTTCGACACGATTGATACGAAATACAATCTCACTCCTTATGAGAAGGAGTTAATTCAAAAGCATGGCTTCATGGTAACAGAACGTATTAATTACACAACATTTCAGGAAGCCATGTATGATATTTATCACAAAGACCTTCCAGTTTATATATCTGCCGATGCAATACTTCATGCAATCCATTTTTCTTTTGATAAAATTCTCGAAGATTTCGAATTAGGATATTTATATTATGTACTACAAAAAGCCTTACTCGATATAAATAACTTAATACCTCAACTTGCAAGTGAATGTAGTGATTTATTCTTTCAGCAGGCAGTCCGGGATTTAGATATATACGTAAAAGTTCCTTTGCATTATCTCAGCGATGATTCAGTATCAATAAATTTTCCGGAAAATAAGGAATTAATTGATAGATTAATCCAATCAATTGAAAACTTAAAATTAGAAGATTATAAACTATTCTCATCAACCCCTCGAAAAATTGATTTCAGCCAATTTCAGCCAAGAGGACATTATTCGAGAAGTGAAGAATTACAAAAATATTTCAAGGCAATGATGTGGCTTGGAAGAATTGAAATTTATGTGAAAGGACCAAATCAACAAGTATCAGATTATGTACAAAAAGACAATGATATTTATAGACAGACATTAATGGCTACTCTTTTAACCTATTCATCCATTAAATCGGGTGCTATAGATAAATTTAATGCAAGTGAAGAAATTTTAAAAGCACTAGTAGGCGAACAAGATAATCTTACAATTTGGGAAGTAGATTCAATAATGAAAAAATTAAATTATAGTAATCCTTCTCAATTTGCAGATAGGCAATCCATGAATGAGTTAAGAAGTGAACTGGTTTATTTGAAATCACAAAGTCAATTGATTAATTCACAAATTCTATATTCCAACAATTCATTGAGTGAACCGGTTGACCCGGCTTATTCAGTCTGTCTCATGGGTCAAAGAGGCACCATTGATGCATTTATACTTGGTAATACAGTTTATGATAATATATTATATAAAAATAAAAAAGTTGAGAGATTTTTCCCTAAAACTCTTGATTTACTATTTTCATTAGGAAATGATGCAACTATACAATTACTCGAATCTGAATTGAAATATTATCCTTATTCAACTAATCTTGCAGCATTGAGATACCTCGTTGACAGCTATGACACTACATTTTGGAATAAATCATATTATACAAACTGGCTTCATTCATTGATGGCATTAAATCCCCCTAAGAATCGGGATAGCCTACAAAGTTTCATGCAAACAGCCGCTTGGTGGCAAAAGACAATGAATACACAACTTGCCGGATGGGCTGAACTCAGGCATGATTTTATTTTATATTCTAAACAATCTTATACAGATGTTATTATTTGCAGTTTCCCTTATAGTTTTATTGAGCCAATCCCCGAATTTTATTATTCGTTAACAAAGTCTGTTTCCAAACTATTAGAAATTATTTCAAAAGGTCCACATTTTGGTTATTATTCTACGGAATGGTATTTTAAGTTTTTAAAGGAATTCTTATCAAGACAATTAACAACATTAAATGAACTCGGTAATATAGCAATAAAAGAATTAGATAATAGCCAATTAGATTCAAATGAAATAGTTTTTCTTCGAAAGATGCTTAGACTTTCACCTAATTGTGCTCCAATTCTTGAAGGTTGGTATATAGATATGTTCTACAAAAATCCGATTCTTATGAACATTTTTAATCATGAAGTTATAGATCCTGAATATCTGATAAAAGATTATATAGTTGCTGATTATCATACAGTACCGGATACAACCGATAATGGAATTTTAAATGATAGTGGTTTTGTCATGCACGCAGGTGTTGGTCCTATTAATATGGCAGTCTTAACTGCAAAAAGACAAGACGGTCAAACATGTGCATACATAGGTCCAGTTATGAGTTACTATGAACATATTACAAAAAATTTCAAACGGCTGACTGACGAAGAATGGGAGAATATGTATAATGTTTATCCCTCATATAAGCCTGCATTTACTAATTTGTACCTTGCCGATTCGCTCGGCCAAGAAAGACAAGGTGTTAAAGAAATACTATATACAATCCCTGCAACGGGAACAAAAGACCAGCCAATTGTTACGAATGATTTAATGCTTAATAGCTATCCCAATCCGTTTTCAGTATCGACATTTATTTCTTTTGCTGTTCCATCAACTATGACTGGTACTTATGCCGAATTAAATATTTATGATTCTTTTGGCAGATCAGTAAAAAATCTTCATTCAGGAATACTTTCAAGTGGAAATTATTTAATCAAATGGGACGGAACTGATGAGTCGCATAAACAGGTTAATCAAGGAGTATATATTTATTTTTTGCAGATGGGGAAAATTAGTCAAAGCGGAAAAATGAGTATTGTGCGATAACTTAGATTTATAATTGATTTCTTACTGAAGGAGTGTAAATCATGGTGAGAGGATTAGAATAACCACATGCTTCAGCATGGGGGAGAGGCACGAGAATTGACCCACAGCCACATCCCAGCCCCCACACTAAAGTGTGTGGTTAATCCTAATCACACAAATCAACGTTCCGACAACTTGCGTCCTTTGCCCCTTCTCCACGACTTTGCTTGAACCAAAAAAAATTAAAATTAAAACATTAAAAATTTATTAAAAATTAAAAATTAAAAATTAGAAATTTCAATAAAATATAACCTCAACCCAACACTCAACACTTAAAACTTAACACTAAAATTCAACATTTTAAATTTTGAATTTTCAATCATCCTGCTTTCCTTACTTTCACCCAATGTATAATTATTGGTTTGCGCGGGATTCCATCATCGGCACCGCGGCTGCTGGGGAATACACGGACTGAAGAAATCAATTCGACTATGTCCATACCTTCGAGTACGCGGCCAAATATTGTCCAGTTGTGTTCGAGCTTTTCGGCTTCTTCGAGGCAGATGAAGAACTGGCTTTTGTTTGTGTTGGGACCACGGTTTGCCATAGCAAGAGTGCCTTTGATATAGCCGATTTTGTAGCTTGGTGTTTCCGTATCGAGTTCATCTTCAAATTCTTTTTTGAATATGCTTTCTCCGCCGGTGCCCCAGTCCTCCATTCTTCTTGAATTACGAGTCAGACGGTCACCGGCCTGGATGAGAAAATTTGTCGCAGTGCGGTGAAATTTTATTCCGTTATAATAACCTTTCTTTGCCAAGCCGATGAAGTTCTCTACTGCTTTAGGTGCATCCTTACCGTATAATCCAAGTACAATCCTGCCTTTCGAGGTCATCAACTCAGCACGGTGGGTGATTGTAATTCTATCGAGCGGTATCATTATGTTTGGGTCAACAGGAATTTTCTTCTCTTCTTTTTTTGCATCGGCAACTTGTTTTTGTGGTGTGGTAACAGTTTTCGGCACTTCTTGTGAGCTTTGTCCACAGGATGTAATTACAAAAATAAAGAGAATAAAAATCACAATTTTAAAGCAATATGTAGAATATTTTTTTCTCATTATTTTATTTGATAAAATCCATCCAAACCATAACAATAATTGATACACCCAGTAATATACGATAAAGCACGAATAATAATGTTGAACGTGTTCGGAGAAAGCGAAGGAGAAATGCAATCGAGGCATATCCGCTTATTGCCGCCGCTACAGTCGCAACAATTATATTCACAATATCGCTTCCGTTGATATATTCAAGACTCTGGTAAAATTCAAGCAGTCCGCTTGCCAAGACAGCAGGAATGCTGAGTAAAAAAGAAAATCTTGCGGCTGATTCTCTCTTCATTCCAAGAAATAAACCGGCTGTTAAAGTAGTTCCGGAGCGTGATGCACCGGGGAACAATGCAAGGCATTGTGCCAATCCAACAATAAGTGCATCCTTCCAGTTCACATTATCAATCTCTTTATTGAACTTTGCTATTTTTTCTGCAAGTGCAAGAATGAGAGCCAAAGCAATGAGAGCAATTGCAATTACGAGCAGGTCTTTTGTAATATTGCTTTCGATTACTTTTTTCAGTACAAGACCAATCGTAACAATTGGAATTGTACCGATAATTATAAACCAACCCATCCTTGAATTGAGCGACTGCACCTGAAGAGGCTTTCTTGCAGAGCTGAGATTCTCCCGAAAAAATGCAGAGGGTATTTCCCTGATTTCTTTTGAAAAGTAAAGCAGAACAGCAACGAGTGTCCCAAGCTGAATAACAGCAATGAAAGATGTCCACTGTTCAGGATGATTAGGGTCAATCAAGCCGAACAGTTTACCTGCAATTGTCAGGTGTGCAGTACTGCTGATTGGTATGAACTCGCTCAACCCCTGCAGTAAGCCGAGTATAATAGCAACGATAATGCTCATTAAAACACAATAATGTTAATTAATAAATGTTGCAATTTAGGGGAAAATTCATTAAATAATAAAATAGTAAATGATAATCTTGGTAATTTTAATTAAATGATATTATGTTTTTGTATGAAAATTATTACATTTTTTTTGCTTGTTATTTGCTTAAATTTGCCAAATGACTACACAATTAAAAGAAATATTGCGGGATTTGACTTTAAAACTTGTTGTTCAGTTTTCACCGGAGAAGATTTATCTGTTTGGTTCTCAGGTGTGGGGTAATCCTACAGCAGATAGCGATATTGACCTCATGATTTTGTTAAACCACAGTGAGGAACCTAAAGCAAGAAGAGCGGCAAAAGCATATAAAGCGATTCGTGAATATTCAAATATACCGATTGATATTCTTGTTCGCACAAAAGATGAATTTGAGCAATTTTCAAATGTTAAGGCTACACTGCAATATAAGATTGTAAACGAAGGTGAAATCTTATATGAACGATGAAATAATTAAAGTAACAAGACAATGGCTGTTAAAGGCAAGAAATGATTTGAAATCTGCTTCAAAGCTTTCTTCAGGTACAGAGCCATTGCTTGATACAGGGATTTATCATTGTCAACAAGCTGCCGAAAAATCACTTAAAGGTTATCTCGTTTTCTCAGGTATCGAATTTAGTAAATCTCATGACTTGAGGCTGCTAATTACACTTGCTGGAAATAATAATAATGAATTTCTGGAATTGATGGAAGCCGGAGAAATTTTAACTCCATACGCTGTCGAATACAGGTATCCCGATGATGTTTTGGAACCCGATATTCAGGAATATGAAGAAGCTTTTAAATTATCTTGTAGAATTTATGATTTTGTTTTAAATCAACTACAGTCTTTTGTAAGTTTTTAATACCATCATCACATATTATGTATCAGATGCTTGACAACACCTTGTATCTGAAATTCCTTGAATATAATTTCAAAATATTTATTTTTTGCAAAGCTAAATATAAAAGGTATAAATTTTTTTTTATCTGGAATAATAAAATGGTAAAAATATCTCCACAAAATGTAATTGATAAAAAAGGCAAT
>JAKAKE010000135.1 GCA_021824625.1 Bacteroidota bacterium
GTCAAAAGGTGAATCCCTTCTCGATACTCTCAGAACCATCGAAGCGATGGAAGTGCAGATTTTTATCGTGAGGCATCAGAACTCGGGTGTACCTGTCTTTCTCCAAAAAAATACGAGCGGTATTGTCATTAACGCCGGCGATGGAAGGCATGAACATCCAACACAAGCTCTACTTGATGCTTTTACGTTATATCGAAGATTCAAAAATATAGAAGGTTTGAAGGTTTGTATAATTGGAGATATTCTTCATAGCAGGGTAGCCCGCTCAAATGTGAATGTTTTAAAAACATTGGGAGCAGAACTTGCTTTTTGCAGTCCCGGCACACTTTTACCGCGAGAATTAAATGTCTGGAATGTTAATATTATTGATTCGGTCAATGATGCCGCAGATTGGGCTGATGTAGTCATGGTTCTTCGCCTTCAGAGAGAGCGCATGGATTCAGGACTTATACCATCCGTCAATGAATTTTCAAAATATTATGGAATAACATTTAAGCATTTTACCAGAAAACCCGAATTAGTTCTCCTCCATCCGGGACCGGTGAATTACGGAATAGAGCTTGATTACCTTCTGAGTTCCTATCCGAATGTCCTGATTCAAACTCAGGTCAAGCATGGAGTATTCATTAGAATGGCACTATTATCTTTGTTAGCAAGAAATCTTGGACATTAACCAAAATAAAATCTGGACGGTCATAGATATTATCAATTGGGGTTCTGATTTTTTCAGGTCGAAAGGAATCGAATCCCCCCGATTGTGTATTGAACTGCTGCTTTGCCGTGTTTTGAATTTTGAACGTATCGATATTTATTTGCAGCATGACAAACCTATGACGAAACCTGAACTGGACTTGCTTCACTCATTTGTAAAACGAAAAGCGGACAGAGAACCGATTCAATATATTATAGGTAAAGCACAATTTTACGGATTGGAATTTGAAGTTAATAAACATGTTTTGATACCAAGGCCTGAGACAGAAATTCTGGTTGATGAATCATTGAAAATAATAGAAAAATATTCAAATCCTAAAATACTCGATATTGGAACAGGATGTGGGAACATTACAATCAGTATAGCAAAGAATTCGGTTGATTCATCAATATTAGCGATTGATAAATCAATCGAAGCAATTAATGTTGCCAAAAATAATTCTGAAAAGTTGGGAGTAAAAAACATTTTATTTAAAATGATTGATATTCTTCAAAATATTCCAAATGAAAAATTCGATATTATTATTTCGAATCCTCCTTATATAAAACATAAAGATTATGTGAAATTAATGCCTGAAGTTTTAAGGTATGAGCCGCCTGATGCATTAACAGATAACAAAGATGGATTAACTTTTTATCGCAGGTACGCAGAAATTTTTCCCGACATGCTTAATAATAGAGGCAAGTTTATTCTTGAAATTGGTTACGACCAGTCTGAAATAATCGGAGAACATTTTTTTAAAGCAGGTTTCAAATGTGATTTTATCGAAGATTTCAATAAAATCAAAAGAATTTGCATCGGAATAAAGAACTAATTCGAAATTGTTAATTTCATATTAAGAATTGTTTTTTTTAACTATTTATTAAAAATATACAAATATTTATTATTTTTGAATTCTTGAAATTTTTCAATTTATATAATGTTAATATTTATTTTTGACAGGTGAGAAATGTCTCAGATTAAAATTGAAGAGAAAAGCAGTGGAGTCGTATTAAGCCTTAAAGGGCAGTTTATAGGCGGTGAAGAGACAGATAAATTAAGAGATGCCCTAGTCGGAATAGCCCGGCAGAAGAAAAACAATCTGGTAATAGACCTTGCCAAGGCAACATATTTGAACTCAACAGCCCTTGGCGTATTAATTTCCGCACATGCGAATTTCGTGAAACGCGAAGGTAAGATTATTCTTTGTAATGTTAATAAATCAATTCAAAATATTTTCGTAATCACAAAATTATCTCTTGTGTTTACAATTGTTGAAACATTGGATGAAGCAAACAAATTAATTTCAGAATAGTATTAATAAATTTTAAACAGAGGTTGATATATGAAGAATTTATTTAATCTGGTGGTGATTTTTCTTGCATTAATCATCGGAGTAGTCGTTATATGGTGGTTTATCATGGGCAATCCCGGTAACTTCAAGGATGGCGATAAACGTACAGAGCCGCATCCGGGTAATATACTTGGTACAATCCATACAGGAGGCTTTCTTGTAGGATTTTTGATTGGTTTCATTATAATTTCTACAACATTTATTTTTGAAAGAACTTTTTCTATAAATAAAGCCAAGGGTAAAGGCAATCCATCGGTATTTCTCAGAAATGTGATTACAAAACTTGAGAAGGGTGATATTGAAGCCGCAAAAGCTGACTGCGACACTCAGAGAGGCAGTGTCGCCAATGTATTGAGAGCCGCAATCACACGGTTTATTGATGTTGAAAAAGACACTGAATATAGTGCCGAAAAGAAAATAGCCGAAACACAGAGGGCGATAGACGAGGCTATGAACCTTGAAACGCCTTTGCTGGAGAAGAATCTTGTTATTTTATCCACCATAGCTTCAATTTCAACAATGGTTGGGCTGTTAGGAACTACTATCGGTATGATTAGAGCCTTCCAGGCTCTTGCTATGAGCGGAACTGTTTCAGCCATTCAGTTGTCGATAGGTATATCCGAAGCTTTATATAACACTGCCGGTGGCCTTATAGGTGCTGTGCTTTCAATAGTTGCTTATAACTTCTTTACAACAAAAGTTGATGGTTTCGTTTATATGATTGACGAGGCAATATTGAGTGTTACTCAGATATTTACCGTCAGAGTGAAATCTTAAGTTAATTGAAAATTGATATTTGACAATTGAAAATTTGAATTTGAAAATACAAGGAGAAACTTGTGCCAAAAGTTAAAAAGAAAAGGTTAAGTTTTGTTATTGATATGACGCCGCTGGTGGATATTACATTCCTCCTGCTGACCTTTTTCATGTTCACGGCAAAGTTCAAGACCGAGGCCGAAAGCCAGCAGAAGTTTTTTATTCAAAGGCCAAAAGTTACTGCCGATACATCAAAGATACCCGATAGAAATATTGCTATTGTGAAAATTGCAATCAGGGATACTGTGGACGGGGTTGTTGTTAATGATACTACATACAACTATGAATTGGTTAATGAAAGTGACCGTCAGCAGGTGTGGGCTTCTTTGGAAGGACTTCCCGAAAAAATGAAAGCAAAACCAATGCTCGAAAATATTAGTCTTGATATGCTAAGTACTGTCATAAGAAATACAAGAATTACTAATCCCAGAACAATGTTTGCTATTGATGCTGACAGAAGGGTCAGGTATAAATGGGTTTGGGATGCCATGGAAGTGATGAGAAAGAACCGGGCAACTATATTCAATTATGTTACGGAAAAGAAATCCGGCTTGTAAAGAATTAATAATTAAAATAATAATTAAAAATTAAATTTTAAAAAAATATACTTTGTAACTTTTTTTGATTTGAAGTGTCTAATATATAAGAACAAAAAATTAGGAGTTAATTATGAGTGGAGCAAGTGGTGGCTTAGCCGCTCCCGTAAGAGTTAAAAGGGGCAAGCTCAGCAAGAGAAAAAAGGGGAAAAGAGTAGGCTTTACTTTGGACATGACACCTCTTGTGGATATTACTTTTCTTTTGCTTACTTTTTTCATGTTCACAACAACCATGGCGGCTCCACAGGTTATGGAGATGTCCATACCTCCTGAATCAGTCCCAATTGAAGTTAAAGAAAATGAGCTATTAACTTTAAGATTAAGAAATGACGGAAAATTATTTTGGAATATGGCAAATGATGAGCCCAAACCTGTGAGTATCAAAGATGTAAGAAAAATTGCCGAAACTGAAAATTTAAGGCCTGAAGTTCTAAATAAGTTAATTACCGTATTTAAAGTTTCTGAAGATGCCAAGTATGGAGAGATGATAGGAGTTCTTGACGAACTGAATTTGGCTGAAATAAAAATTTCGGATGTAATATCACAGAAAAAAGATAGTGAAGGTAATCCTGAGAAGAGGAAAAGGAGATTTACTTTAGCTCCTCTGGATACGGCAGATGTTAATTTAATTAAAGGACTATAAAATGGCAACCAGAACTGCAATCGCAATACCTGCTCCTTCGGATTATGGTGCTAAAGAACTAAAGGAGTTCATCAGGAAATATACATATAAAGGATTTATTGTAACAGTCGTAGTTTTAATAATCCTGCTTCTTCTTTATTGGGCTACTTTGAAAATATCTGAGGCAACTTCAAATAAATTCAAGATGGCTCCTATTGTGAAAATAGATATAACGGATTTACCCCCTCCACCATCGGATGTTGAGGAAGTTCCCCCACCACCCGCAGAGCAGATTATTAATACCGGTCCCGCATCAAGGGCAGGTACACCCGTACCGGTCCCTGAGACTGAAATCACAGCCGACCTGAAGGAATTTGCAAGTATGGAAGAATTGGGGCGTGCTTCATCTGAAGGCGGAAGCGGAGTTGACCTCGGAGGATTTGCTTCTAATATTGATGTTGACAAAAAAGTAAACGTTAATGTCCGCGAAAGCGAAGGAGACCCATGGGAGTTTGTCGCAGTTGAGAAAGAACCATATATTGATTTAGCTGAACTTCAAAAGAAAATAGTATATCCCGAAATGGCTCGCAGAGCCGGTATTGAGGGTAAAGTTGTCGTCAGGGTTTATGTCGGAAAAGATGGTAAGCCTGTAAAAACAATTATTGAAGCAAGTGATAATGAGCTGTTGGATAATGCAGCAAAGGTCGCAATAATGAAGTCAGTGTTTACTCCGGCGATTCAGAATGGGAGCCCTGTTCCATTATGGGTGAGTATTCCGATTAATTTCAGGTTGAGATAATTAATCCGGGGTGCTTATTTAATAGAATTCGAAATGTAAATTTAACAGGCAGGTGAAGCGGAGAAGAAATGTGTTTTATATTATTAATTTGTTCTTCGCTTTTTTATTACGAAGTTGATTTTAGTGATTCTTCACGGAGTTTATCCCGAACCCGATTTGGGATTCAGAATGGCAATAGGTAAAATATGTTCTCTAAAATTTTAAATTATGGTATAAGGGCATTGATAATAATCATAGGTATCCTGATGGTTACCGGGGTAGTATATATTCCAAATTCCGGGAATAATTCAATTATCGTGGTGTTCGGCATAATATTCATCCTTTTTGGATTTGTGAGGATTTATATGTATTATTCGAGCACAAAAAGATACCAGAGAGAGAAAAGAAATGGCAGTGAATAATGAATAATGAAAATAATGAACTATAA